>CAJULF010000003.1:0-92402 GCA_910587135.1 uncultured Oscillospiraceae bacterium | reverse complement strand
GCGAAGCGAAACGAAGTGCAGCGGAGTATGTCGTGCGGAAATTTTGAAATTTTTTTAATAATCCGCTTTAGGGCAACCTTTATATAAGCTTAAATGCTACGCAATGTCGGCGCATAAATTTCAAAAAGTCGCGCATTTGCCGAATGGCAAATGCAGCGCGGTTTTCGCAGGGCATGCGAAGCGAAACGAAGTGCAGCGGAGTATGTCGTGCGGAAATTTTGAAATTTTTTAAATAATCCCATTCAGGTCAACCTTTATATACAGGGTGAAAATTCAAATCTAAATAAGGAGAACTTATGACGAATACCGAAAGAAAACCGCCGCAGATAAGCGCCGCGCAGCTTTTCTGTATGCTGATGCTGTCGCGGCTTTCCGCGGAGATAGCCTTTCCGCTGAGCGGAACGGGATACGGCGGCGAAACGCTGCTGGCGCTGGTCATCGCGGAGGTGATACGCTTTTTGCTGGCACTGCCGCTGATAATATATTCCGCAAAGGGCAATAACTTTTACCGTGCGGCTTATCGAAAAAACAAATTTATAGGGTGGGCTTCAGCGGGGATAGCCTTTTTGCTGCTGGCGGGCGCGGTAGTAAAATCTTTGTTTCATACGGCGGTATTCGCACAGCGCTGCCTGCTTCCCAAGGGTTCGCCCGTGGTGCTGACACTTATCGTGGCAGGGTTCGCGGTCTACGCGGCAGTAATGGGAGCGGAAGCTCTTGCGCGCTCGGGAACGCTGTTCCTTGTAGCGGCGGCAATAATCACCGCGGCGGTCATGCTGGCGGATATCCCTTACATGAAATTTGAGGCAATGGATTTTTCCCAATCACAATACGGCGGGCTGATAGACGATATTATAGAACGGCTCTTAAGGGGCGGAGATTATCTGATTTTCGCAGCGCTGCTGCCCTTTGTTGCATCCAAAAAGGAAAAAAGAAGGCTAAACGCCTGCGGAGCATCGCTGTTTTTCGCGCTGTTTTCCACGCTGGCGGGAGTGCTGCTCTGCGCGTTCTATTGCCTGACATTAAGGGAGTTTTACGGAATGACGGAGTACCCCTTTTTTGCCGCCGCTTCGCTTTCGGATATTGCGCTGCTGAAAAGGCTTGACGGAGGCGGCGCTGCGCTGTGGACGCTGTGCGCGGCTTTCAGAACCGGACTGATGCTGTTTGCGGCGTGGAGCGTAATATCTCAGTTGGTAGGAGAAGTGCGCGGAAAGACCGCTTCCGCTTCGGATAACGCAAAAGAGCAGGGGAGCGCCACCGCCGAGTAGTCTGATGCTTTGTGTGCAGTCGGGAGTATGCCGGGCAAAGCACGAAAGGAACGAATAAGATGAAGAAAATAATACCGATAATAGCTGCTATGCTGCTTCTGACAGGCTGCTCCGACAACACGGAGCTGGGAGACCGTGCGATAATACAGGCGGCGGCGATAGATTTCGACCGTGGGGAATACCGTGTGAGCGCTCTGCTTTTCAGCAGCGGAGGGGGAGGCGGCGATACGATCGACGCTTCGCAGGATAATGTCATAAAGGTAAGCGGCAGCGGGAGGACTCTTGCGGAGGCTATCGACAATATTTCCCTGATAGACGGCAAGGAGATATATATGAGCGAAACAAAGCTGCTTATTTTAGGCGGGGGATTTGCTGATATAAGCGCGCTGCCCGCGCTCAATACGCTGTATTACGATATGAGATGCAGTCTGAATATGCCCGTATGCTTTTCGGAGGACGCGGAGCTTCTTACCGATTTGCATTTTAAAGAAGGAATAACCGCCGCGGAAAAGCCGCTGTCCATGATAGAATACGCATATGATTCGGGAGCGTATCCAAAGGCGGTCTTGCTGGACGTTCTGGCGGATACCGCGGGCGGCAGTGCAACTCTTATTCCCGCATTTGAGGAAACGGAAAACGGATACGGAATGACCGACGACGAGGACGGGAAAACGGCGGTATTGAGCGGCTCATGCTATATGATAGACGGCAGGTTGTCAGCGCCGTTTGACAGTAAAATGACAACGGGTCTTATGCTTCTATCGGGACTTACAGATAAAATCATGCTGAATTTTACGGTGGACGGCGACAATTATAATGAATACACCTGTGAGGCATACTGCATAAAGGTGGAGCTTATGCCGGAAAAAAAGGATATGGTGAAGATATCGGCGCGTTTTCGCGAAAGAAACGGCGCGGCGCTTTCCGATGAGCTGTGCGATTGCGCGCTTGCCGCGCTTACCGAGCTGGTAAGGGGCGCTATGAGTGTAATGTGAAGATATGTTGACTCGGAGCGGATTATTTGATAGAATTTCCCGCACAGCAACGGCTTGCAAAGCAGGTTTTTGCCGTGCGGGAAATTCTTTTGTGAGCGGATAGCAAGCCCATATTATAAATCTATTCTATATTGTATACCCATAACAGCAAATCAACATATCGAAACCGCCGCAAAACGCGTTATTGCTATTGACAAATCCCGCAAAATAATGTAAAATTATAATCAAAAAGGGGGAATACAAATGCTGGATGAGGTTACCCAAGAAAAAGTTGAAAAAATAGCCCGCGAGGTGATAAATCTTGCCCGTAATAAGCTGCTTGTGAATATGCGCTTTCTGGATATGGCGCTTAGTCGGCTTAAAGTCAGCTCCAATCCCGGCGCAACAAACTGTTCGTCGGTTGACGGCAAGGTGTACATATACGATCCGAAGCATATTCTGACGGCATACAGAGTCGAGGAGAATCTCCCGACAAGAAACTTTCTTCATTCGGTGTTCCACTGCGTATTCAGACATATGTTTGTAAGCCCGTCTATCAACCGCGGTTATTGGGATCTTGCCTGTGATATAGCCGTGGAAAGCGTTATAAACGATCTTGATCTGCCTTATCTGTCCACTCTTATGTCGCAAAAGCAGCAGCAGTTCCTTGACGGCTTCAAGGAGGAAATAAAGACGCCCTCCGCGGAAAAGGTCTATCGGTTTCTCATTGACAAAAGGCTGTCGGAGGACAAGCTGAGAACATTGGCGCTGCTGTTTAAGGGGGACGATCACCTGCTGTGGTATCTCACCGATGATGAGAAAGCTGCTCTCGGCATAGAGGGATACGATTTCACTGACGGCGGCGCGGACGGTGAGGACGGCGAGAACGCGAATATGGTCGGATTTGGCGGGATACGGCTGTTCCTTGCACAGGATTGGGCGAATATTTCCGAGCGCATGGCTATCGACATAGCTACGTTCGGAAAGCTGCAGGGAACGGGCGCGGGACTGCTCAGCCAGAACCTTAAGGAGGTAAACCGCGAGCGCTATAATTACGAGGAGTTCCTGAAAAAATTCGCGGTGCGCGGAGAGATAATGAAGATAAACCCCGACGAGTTCGATTATAACTTTTACACCTACGGATTGCAGCTGTATGAAAATATGCCGCTTATCGAGCCGCTTGAATACAAGGATGTGAAACGCATACGGGATTTTGTAATTGCTATCGACACCAGCGGCTCGGTGGCGGGCGAACTGGTTCAGAAATTCGTACAAAAGACCTACAATATTTTAAAGAGTACCGAGAGCTTCTTCACTAAAATAAATCTTCATATTATCCAGTGCGACGCGGCTATTCAGGAGGACGTTAAGATAACCACCCAGCAGGAATTTGACGATTATCTGAAAAAAATGAAGCTGCACGGCTTCGGCGGTACGGATTTCCGCCCCGTTTTCAGCTATGTCACGTCGATGATCGAGTGCGGCGAGTTTGATAATCTTAAGGGAATGATTTATTTCACCGACGGCTACGGAACATTTCCCGCGAGAAAGCCCGATTATGACGCGGCTTTCGTGTTCGTGGACGATGACGCGGCGGACGTGAAAGTACCGCCGTGGGCAATAAAATTAGTACTTAGGACAGATGAAATTTAGGAGGCTCAACTATGGATTACAGCAATTTGACCTCAGAAGAAAAAGTTTCAACGCTGACAAACGCTGTGGCTTACAGTACTCCCGAAGAGATAAGGGAGATATACAAGAACCTCGGTGAGGTTGAGTTTACTGCCAGGGCTCTCGCCATAGCCTGCCGTTACAGAGGGCTTGAGCATGTCAAGGCGCTTGTGGAGTGCGGCGCAACCTTTGATTACGAAAGGTCAGGCAGAATTCACGCCGCATATGATTGTGAAGAGGTGAATTTCTCTCTCTCGCTGATAAACTTCAACGGCAAAAATGACGAAAATCTTTTTGCACAAGTGTTTTTCACCGAAGGCAAACCGGTGCTGGGCGATAATCTTTCTTTGAAGGGCGGGAAAAAACTGCCCGTTCTGCCTTTGAAGCAAAGGGTAGAGATAGTGGAATATTTATGCGAAAACGGCAAAAGCGCGTGCTTGGACGCGGGTACACTGCTGTACTATTCGATACTTAAAAAAAGCTTCACAATGGCTGACGCTCTGAAAAAATCCGGAGCCGTTATTCCCGATGAATGCAAAAAAGTATTGTCCGAGGGCGGCAGCGGCATTCCGAAAGGAATGGACCGGTGGTATGAGTACAGCAATATTATATATTCTATGAAAATCGATGACTTTTTAAGAGTTTGTGAGTATTTCTGCGCGGAGCTTGACGGCAAGCCGCTGCATTTCACGGAAGTTATCTACGCGGGTATAGGCAGCGTAAACTTTTATGATCCGGAATTGTTTGAATTCTTTCTTAACCACTTCAATCAGTCCAAAATGAACAAAACAAGAATACTTAACGTGATAATAAAAAACAATCTTATCTCCGACCTTGCGATCGCAGCGGAAGCAGGATGGCTGAAGCAGCCCCGCAAGCGTGACGAGATGATAGCTTTCGCTTCGGAGGGAGGATATACCGAGGTTTCCGCGTGGCTTCTCGATTATAAGAACCGCACCGCCGATTTAGCCGCGGAACAGAAAAAGGCGGAAAAGAAGATGATGAGGGAGCTTAACGCCGCCCCCGATTCCGTATCGGAGCTGAAAAAGGTCTGGAGCTATAAAAAGCGCGAGGACGGCACTCTTGTTATCACAAGCTATAAGGGCAATAAGACGGAAATTTCCGTACCCGCGAAAATAGGAAAGGAAGCCGTAACCGCAATCGGAACATACGCGTTTTCGCCCTGTGCGCCGCGCAGAACGCAGGAGCAGGCGGATAACCGCGGACAGATACAAAAAATCACTCTGCCCGACAGCATCAAAGTTATTGAGGAAAACGCGTTTTACTGGTGCAAGGAGCTGGAGGAAATAAACGTTCCAGACGGGATGACAGAGATATGCAATGGGACGTTTACAAATTGCGGTATTAAAAAGATGATGCTTCCCGATTCTGTGAAGCGGATAGGCGAAAGCGCGTTTTGGGGCTGCGACTCCATGACAAGCGTAAATATTCCCGAGAGTGTAACGGAGATCGGAAAACAAGCTTTCGGAGCATGCACTGCGCTGAAAGAAATTGAGGTTCCGGGCTCCGTGGAGAAGATAAGCTCATGGGTATTTCAACACTGTTCGGCACTTGAAAAAGTTATCATTCATGAGGGCGTTGCGGAGATCGGCAGGGAGGTTTTCTCCAACTGCACAGCTTTAAATGAATTGGAGCTTCCCGCGTCGATAAAAAAGATAACCAATTACAGGCATCCCAAAAATGATATGCTGACCCCATTTTACCAGATACCCGATCTGACACTGATCGTAGCGCCGAAAAGCTACGCGGAAAAATACTGCAAACGCAATGAATTGGCTTATAAGGTCAAAGAGAGCTGATATCCGCGCTGAAAAGTAAAACGAGTAGAGAGCGGCATAAAGCTAACGCAGGAAAGCAACGCAAGAAAAGAGCAACGAATAGCCCGCGCAGAAAAGCAACGCAAGCAAAGAGCAACAAAATGCCCACGCAGGAAAATTTTTCGCAAGCTGCTCGTGAAGGCGCAACGGAACGAAGCGTAGCGAAGTGTAGTGGAGCTTTTACGGGCGGGCTATCGCCGACTTGTTCGGCGCGGTGCGAAGAAATTTTTTAAATCAGGAGTAAAGATGAGTTACGAAGAATTGACGCAGGAGGAACTGGCGGAGATCGAGAAGGTGCGGGCGCTGGAAAACGCGACGCTGTTCAAGACCGCCGCGGAGGTAGCGGAGTTGTATAAGGAGCTCGGCGAGGTCAAGGTGTCGGCGTGCGCGCTGGGCTATGCCTGCCGTTATAAGGGCTTGGGGCATGTAAAAGCTCTGGTGGAAAACGGCGCGAGTTTCAATATTGAGAACAGTACGGATATGTACAGGATATATCAGTGCTGGGGCACGAATTACGCGGTGGGGCTGCTGGATTTCAACAAAGCGCTTGGGCGGTCTTATTTTATACATAGCGGCGAGCTCGATATGAGGATAACCCATCTGCTCAACGCGGACAACGGCACGTCAAAGCTCGTGCTGCCGCTTGGGGAGCGGCTTGAAATACTTCGGTACTTATATGAGAACAGGGAGTGCGTCTGCCTTGAAACGGACGAGCTGCTGTTTTACGCGCTGATAGCGAGAAATAAAGAGGTGGTCGCGGAGCTTAAAGGTCTGGGCGCGGCTTTCTCGGAGAAAATAATAAAAATGCTGACGGAAAGCCGCAGGAGCTTTATGTGGGACGAGTACTGCGGAATGGTAGGCGGGTTTGAAAAGGAGGAGCTTTTCGGGTTTTATAAGGATATTCTCGCGGAGATAGGCGAGGGAACGCGCCTGCGCTATACTGAGGGAATTTATTACGCCACTCTGCGCAGATTTCCCGAAACGGACGTTTTCGAGCTCCTGATAGAGCACTTTGACTGTGCAAAAATGAATAAAACGCAGATATTAAAGGACTTTGTGCTGAAAGAAAAGACCGACTGCCTTTCTGCCGCGGAAAAATACGGCTGGCTTAGTCAGCCGCGCAGGCGGGACGAGCTTATTAAGTATGCTTCAGAGCATGAAAAAACGGAGACTGCCGCCTGGCTTCTGGACTTCAAGAACCGCACTGCCGACTTCGCTGCGGAACGGGAAAAGGCGGAAAAGAAAATAATGAGGGAACTGAACGCTTCCCCCGATTCCGTTTCGGAGTTGAAAAAGATATGGAGCTATAAAAAGCAGGAGGACGGTACTCTTGTTATTACAAGTTACAAGGGGGATAAAACGGAGGTGACCGTTCCCGAAAGGATAGGGAAGAGCGCCGTCACGGCGATAGGGGACTACGCCTTTTCCACGGGCGCTCCGCATATAAGCAGGGATATAGTGCGAAGGCGCGCGAAGATCGCCAAGATAACGCTGCCCGACAGTATCGCGGTTATAGGGAGAAACGCTTTTGACTCATGTTCGGCGCTTGAGGATATAAATATCCCCGACGGAGTAACCGAGCTGCCGTACGGAATGTTCAGTTCATGCACTTCACTTAAAACCGTGAAAATTCCCGATTCCGTTAAAACGATAGGTGAAAGCGCGTTTGCTTACTGCAAGGTGCTGGAGGAGATAAATTTTCCGGACGGGATAACGGAGATACCGAACGGAGTGTTCCACGCATGCGCTTCGCTTAAAGCCGTAAAGATACCCGCTTCCGTCAGGATAATGGGCAACTATGTTTTTTCGGGGTGCTCCAATCTGAAAAGCATAGAGCTTCCCGACGGTATCCCGGAAATAGGCAATAATATGTTCGGTATGTGCGGCTCGCTTGAAAGTATAGATATCCCAAGCTCTGTTACAAAAATCGGCGCGTGGGCGTTTCAGAATTGCAGGTCGCTGAAAAGATTGACCGTTCCCGAGGGAGTAACGGAAATCGGAGATCGGGCGTTCATAGTGTGCGCGTCTTTGGAAACATTGGAGCTTCCCGCGTCGGTGAAGAAGATAAAGAATTATAAATACCGTGACCATGCGCCGCAGACCATACTGTACAATACGCCGAACGTTACGGTGACAGTTCCGCCAAAAAGCTACTCGGAAAAGTACTGCAAACGCAACGGTATAAAGTATACGGTTAAAGAAAACTGAGGGCAGCGTTTTGCGTTGTAATCGGCGGTGCGAAAATAACATTCAAAGGGAGTTATGTATGAGCTTAAAAGATATAGCGCAGCCAAAAAAGACCGAGCTTCTGGAGCAGGCTGTAATAAACAAGACCCCCGACGAGGTTCGGGAAATATTTAAGGAACTGGGCACGGTCGATATGACGGCGCGGGCACTCGGCATCGCCTGCCGCTACGTCGGATCGGATATGGTAAAAGCGCTTGCGGAGAGCGGCGCGAAATTCTCTTTCCCGCGCCATGAAGAGATAGAAAGGATATATCACTGCTTCGCGGACATAAATTTTATGGGCTGGCTTACAAATTACGCGCTTATGCTTCTGGATATTTTTAGGGGAGATCTGCGCGGAGTAAGCAGCATTAAGGGATTGAATCTCTTTAAAAAGATTCCACGCGATAATGGAAAACCGCTGCCTATACTGCCGCGCGATGAGCGGCTCGTGGTATTGAAATATCTTTATGAGAACAGGGAGAAGGTCGATTTTGATTTTGAGGAGTTTCTTTTCATATCTTATTTTGTAAAAGCCGACGAATTTATTTCCGCTCTTAAAGAGCTTGGCGTGGGGCTTTCTCAAAAACGCAGGGATATTCTGACCGGCAAAGCCGAAAAGGACGAATCGTGGTTTTTCTTCGGATACCTTACCAAACTGCTGAAAGCGGAGGATTTTATCGAGGTAATGGGTAATATCTCAAGGGAGGTCGGCGGCGAAAAGCTGTGCTGCACTGAGTGGTTTTACGATACGAACACACCCAAGATATACGAGCCAGAGGTGTTCGGGTTCTTCACGGAGCACTTCGATATGTCAAAGTTGAATAAAACACAGATAATGAGAGCCGTTATCTCAGAGAATAAGGTCGGCTGTCTTCCCGCCGTTGAAAAGAGCGGCTGGCTGAAAATGCCCAAAAAGCGTGACGAGATGATAGCGTTCGCGACGGAGAAAGGCTGCACCGAAGCCGCCGCGTGGCTGCTGGATTTCAAGAACCGCACCGCCGATTTTGCCGCCGAACGTGAAAAGGCGGAAAAGAAGATGATGAGAGAGCTTAACGCCAAGCCCGATTCCGTCACGGAATTGAAGAAGATATGGAGCTATAAAAAGCAGGAGGACGGAACGCTTGTCATCACCAAATACAGGGGCGAGAAAACCGAGGTTACCGTTCCCGAAAAAATAGGGAAAAGCATAGTCACAGCGATAGGCGACAGCGCCTTTGCGGGCGGCTCGGGGCTGTGCGCGGGCAGAATAACGCCCTACGTTTCGTATGAACTGATGGCGGCGCGCCGCAAGATAACAAAGCTTGTGCTGCCGAGCGGATTAAAGTCGATAGGACTGGGCGCTTTTGCGGATATGCTGTCGCTGGAGAGCATAGATATCCCCGAAAGCGTTACGGAGATAGGTGATTGTGCTTTTTACGAGTGCAATTCGCTTAAAAGCGTGACCGTTCCCGGCGGCGTAAAATCGATAGGTGAGTATTGCTTTTCGCGCTGCAAGAAGTTAAAGAATGTGAAGATATGTCACGGGGTGGAGGAAATATGCGAGGGTGCATTCCACAACAGCGACTCGCTGCGACGCGTGGATATACCCGTAACGGTAAAGAGCATAAAAAGCGGGCGGCTGGGACTCAGCGGCGAAATTATTCGCGAGGCGTTCGACGGCTGGGCGTTTCACCTTAAAATATATGTTGTAAAGGGCAGCTTCGCGGAAGAGTACTGCAAGGAAAAGGGCTTTAAATACGAATATACGGAGGAAGTATGAACGTCGGGGAAATGCCTCTGAAGGAAAGGATAATGCTGCTGGAAAACGCGGTGCTGAACGATTCCCCCGAGGAGGTTCGCGCGTTGTATCGGCAGCTTGGCGAGGTAGATTATTCCGCGCGTGCGCTGGGGCTTGCCTGCCGTTTCCGCGGGGCGGAGATGGTAAAGGCTCTCGTTGAGAGCGGCGCGTCGTTTCATTACAAAGAAAAGGAAAAAATATACGGATACCCTTTCATGAAGATATGGCATGGAGAAATGGTGAACGGTTATTATTATACCGCACTGTGGTCAGATTTTTCGCTTATGTTATTAGAGCCTCTGAGAACGATAATCGTGCTTGGCACTGAGCCGGCTGACTACTCCGATGAATACGGCTATATAAATAAGGCGGAGGACGGCGGAGTTTTGCCCTTATCGGAGCGGCTCACGGTGCTTGGTTATCTGTGTGACTGCGGTGTTGATATCGGATTTGACAGGGACAATGTTTTTTATTATTCCATACTGACGGATTGTGCGGAGTTTTACAGCGCGCTTAAGGAGCGCTGCGCGGCTCTTCCCGAAAAGACACATACATCTCTGGTAAAAGGCGGCGCTGGTTGGGACGCTTTCTCCGCGATACTGCATTATGCTCCGCCCGAATTTTTTCCGAGAGCGATTGAGCGGCTTGCGGCGGAGCTTTCTCCCGATGAAAAAATAAGATATAACGACAACTTTTTTGAGATACACAAAAATCTTCTTACTGTCCCGAAAAATCTTGAATTGGTTATAAATCACTTTGACTGCTCCAAAATGAATCAGACAAAAACGCTGAAATTCCTGATAGATATTGACGCTGTCGGTTGTCTTCCGCTGCTTGAAAAGGCGGGCTGGTTAAAATTGAACCGAAGGCGTGACGAGCTTATTCAATATGCGGTGAACGGCGGCAGAACGGAAACCGCGGCGTGGCTTATGGATTTCAAGAACCGCACCGCAGACTTCGCAAAGGAACGTGAACGCGCCGAAAAGAAAATGCAGCGTGAGCTGAATGCCGCCCCCGATTCCGTGACCTCTTTAAAACAGATATGGGGATATACCAAGCTTAACGACGGCACGCTGCGTATCACCAATTACAAGGGCAGGCGGACCGAGGTGACCGTTCCCGAAAAAATAGGCGGCAGCAGGGTGACTGCCATAGGAAAGAGCGCGTTTTCGGGAAACATATATGACGCTTCGCGGGCAGACCCCAAGCAGGTGGAATTTCGCAGAAGCATTACAAAAATAATTCTCCCGGAGGGGATAACCACCATTGGAAATGCCGCGTTTTCCAACATTGAAAAAATGAGATATGCGGAGCTTCCGGCAAGCGTATGCGATGTGGGGGAGTTCGCTTTTACCTGCTGTGACGGGCTTGAAAGAATTATCTTCACGGGAAAAACGCTCACTTTAGGGGATTATGCGCTGAGCAACTGCGAAAATCTCAAAGAGGTGATATTTGCCGAGGGAACGGAAAAAATCGAATTGGGTTGGTTTGTATTTGAAAACTGCGAAAATCTGCAAAAACTGGTGCTTCCCTCAACGTTAAAGGAAATTAAAATCGACGAGGAGGATTTTCTCGAGGACTGCCCCGACGCGTGCGCAATTGTGCGGAGAGGCTCTTTCGCGGAGGACTACTGTAAAAAGCACAAAATAGAATTTCAATATTCGGAGGAACCATGAAAGATAAACCTACTCCCGAGCAGGAAGCGCAGGTTCTTGAAGCTGCCATCGGGAAAACTACCGTGAAGATATCGGGTATACTTGCCGACCTTGGAAACGATGAATTCTCGGCGCGCGCATTTCGGAAGATCAATATGCTTCCGATCTCACAGCGTACCGCGGTGATTGATTATCTGTGTGAAAACTCGTATAAATACCACTTTGACGTCGATAAACTGCTTTATTATTCTATATTGGGCGGCTGTGAGAAAGCTTATGATGTGCTGAAAGCCCGCGGCGCGAAGCTCCCCGCGGAAATCAGAACCGCCATTTCCGCCAAAAATACCTTCCGCGGCGCAAATATGTGGTGGATGCAGTTTCAGGCGATATTGCACTATGTCGAAACGGACGCGCTGATAAGGGCGCTGCGGCTGTTGGGGCGGGAATTCGGCGATGATAAGATCAAATTTACAATGACTTTTTATCAATATGTGAATTTCATTAACGACATTGAGGCATTTGAACTTGTTCTGGCGCACTTCGATCAGTCACGAATGAACAAAACGGCGATAATGAAAGATATTATTTCAAAGGAGCTCACCTCCTGCCTTGCGGCGGCTGAACAAAACGGCTGGCTGAACAATCCCCAAAAGCGCGATGAGATGATAAAATACGCGTCGGATAACGGTAAAACCGAATCCGCGGCGTGGCTGCTGGATTTCAAGAACCGCACCGCCGATGTTGCCGCCGAGCGCGAAAAAGCGGAAAAGAAAATGCTTCGTGAGCTTAACGCCGACCCGAACTCACTCACCGAGTTAAGGAAAATCTGGAAGTTTGAAAAGCGCGGGGATAATACAATAATCATAACAGGCTACAAGGGCGATCGAACAGAAGTCACCGTTCCCGAAAAAATCGGAAACGATATTGTTGCGGCTATCGGGGAGTATGCGTTCTCGCCCGACGCAAAGCGTATAAGAGAAGAACAGCGCGATCTCAGAAAATCTATCACAAAAATAACGCTGCCGGACACGATAGAGAATATCGGGGAGTTTGCTTTTTTTAAATGCAAGTCGTTGTCGCATATCAATATTCCCGAAAAACTCGCCGAGATCAGCAAAGGCATGCTTAATTGTACGGGTTTGGAGAATATCGTTATCGGCGGAAATATCAAAATGATAGGAGCTGTGGCGTTTTACAGCTGTTTTCGGCTCAAGTCCGTGAAAATATGCGAGGGCGCTGCCGAGATAGACAGTGCGGCATTTTATAAATGCTCCGCTTTGGAAAATCTTGAACTGCCGCGGTCTGTTACAAAAATATCGGAAGACAGTACGTTCTGGGGCTGCCGAAAGCTTACCGTTTTGCTGCACAAGGGCTCTTATGCGGAAAGCTACTGTGAAAACAGCAGGATAATTTACAAGTATACGGAGAAATAAAGATTGGCGGGTTTTATATTGTGTAGTTCTTTGGTGAACGGGTATTTCGGACAATAAAATTTTGGAGGACATATGGGTAAGGTAATTTCTCAAAAACAAAAGGCACAGATACTGGAGGGCGCGGTGCTTGAAAAAACTCTTAAGGAAACCGCACGGGTAATGGAGGAGCTTGGCGGGGTGAGTTTTACCGCTCGGGCGCTTGGTCTTGCCTGCCGTTTCCGAGGGTCGGATATGGTGAAGGTTCTGGTTGAAAACGGCGCGCGTTTTGACAATTATATTGGGACAAACCACAGATACAATAATGTCTGGCTGACCGTCAACAAAGTATGCGCGCGTGAGGCGCGTGAAGGTCTGCCCGATTACGCGCTTATGCTGCTCGATACCGCACAGGCGGGCTATGACGCTTACGGTCTGGACGAAACGGGCGAACGGGATAAACGGAAGCCGATTCCTGTTACGGCGCGGCTGAGCATAGTCGATTATCTGTGCGAAAACGCGGAGAAAACAGGCTTTGATATGGAGGAGCTGTTGTATTTTTCAATAATTACGGGCAGCGACAAATTTTATAAAAAGCTTAAAAGCCATGGGGCAAAGCTTAATAATAATTTAAAAACGGCTCTTACCACAGGCGCGGCTGGCGTGGACTGGCAGCGTTTCCAGGCTCTGATACGCTATCTTGACACAAGGGAGTTTATGGGAGTCATCGGTACGCTGTCACGGGAGCTTGACGGAGAAAAGATAAAATTCACCACGGCGTTTTATTACGACCATTCGCGTAGATTTGAGAACGCTCCCGAAGTGTTTGAGCTTTTTCTTGATAATTTCGATCAGTCCAAAATGAACAAAACGGCTGTATTGAAGGATCTGATCTCACGCGGGCTTACCCCCTGCCTTGCGGCGGCGGAAAAGCGCGGTTGGCTGAGCAACGCAAAAAAGCGCGACGAGCTTATAAAGTGTTCCGCGGACAGCGGCAGTACGGAGTGCGCTGCTTGGCTGCTGGATTTCAAGAACCGCACCGCCGACCTCGCCGCGGAGCGGGCGAAAGCCGAAAAGAAAATGCGGCGGGAGCTCAACGCCGACCCGAGCTCGCTCTCGGAGCTCAAAAAAGCCTTCCGCTTCAAGAAAAAGAAGGACGGAACTCTGATAATAACGTCTTACAGCGGGCATCTGACAAGTATCGACGTTCCCGCGAAAATAGGAAACGACAAGGTCACGGAGATAGGCGAATGGGCGTTCTCGCCGCACCAGAACAGGACGAGGGAGCAGACGAGCGAATTTCGCAGAACCATAACGAAAATAACCTTACCCGACGGGCTAAAAAAAATCGGGGAACACGCGTTCTGCGATTTGATATCGCTGGAAAGCGTGAATATCCCCAGGACAGTGAGAACAATCGGGGCGCGCGCCTTCGAGGACTGCCGCTCGCTGAAAAGGATAATAGTTCCCGAGGGGGTACGGTATATAGGGGAAAACGCGTTTTCGATACGAAACGGCAGGGGAGCGCTGGAGTACGCGGAGCTTCCGAGCACTCTGGAATATTTTCGGGAAAGCTGCAAATGGCGGCGGGTCTATCTTTTTGACAGCGCTTACTGTCCGGATCTGGTGGTATCTGTGCCGCGCGGTCCTTATGTCGAGGAGTTCTGCGAGCATAACGAGGTGAAATTCATATATAAGGAGGACAAATGATGCTGTCAGACGAGGAAAAAATTCGGCGGCTGGAGCAGGCGGCGGTTTCGGAAACTCCCGAGGAAATAAGGCGTATATACGGGGAACTCGGAGAGGTGAGCTTCGCCGCCCGCGCTTTGGGCACAGCGTGCCTGTACCGCGGCTTGGATACGGTGAAGGCGCTTGTTGAGTGCGGCGCATCGTTTCATTATCCCGGTGAACCGGTGCAAATCGAAACAATGACGTTTTCTTATTACAGATACTTCGGAAATAAGTACGAAATTGATTATTCCATAATGATTATCGGTCGGAACAAGGAAAGTGAGGAATTTTTTGAGTTTTCGGACGAGATGAAGATACTGCCCGTTTCAGAACGTGCCAAAATAATTGATTATCTTTGCGATAATTCGGAAAAAACAGGCTTCCGCCCCGAAAGTCTGCTGTATTTTTCAATACGTGACAGCAACGAGGAATTTTATGACATTCTAAAAAAGCATGGCACGTATGTCAACGAAAAAAGACGATGGATATTTAAAAACGCCTGCAATTTCGCGTGTTCTATGGACGAAAAGGAATTCATGACCGTGTTCGGAATGATAGTGCGAGAACTTGACGGCGAAAAGGTAAGGGGTAATATGACGTTTTACAGCACCTATATCGCGAACGTTTTATCACCCGAAAGCTTTGAATTTATCCTTAAGAATTTTGACAGAACCGGCATGAATCAGATGAAGATAATGAAAATGCTGGTGGATAAGGAGGCGGTGTCGTGCCTTGATGTCGTGGAAAGAGAGGGCTGGCTGAAATACCCCAAAAAGCGCGACGAGCTTATTCAATACGCCGCGGACAGCGGCAAGGCTGAATCCGCGGCTTGGCTGCTGGAATTCAAGAACCGCACCGCCGACCTCCCCGCGGAGCGCGAAAAAGCCGATAAAAAAGCGGAACGCGAGCTGAACGCCGCCCCCGATTCGGTAACGGCATTAAAGCAGATTTGGAGTTATAGAAAGCGTGAGGACGGCACGCTGTCCATTTCAAAATATAAGGGCAGCCAAACGGTGGTAAGCGTTCCGGAAAAGATAGGGAAGAGCATCGTGACGAATATCGACAGCGGGGCGCTCGCGTGCAGCCACGTTCCGCGCGTTTCGGCGGAGCAGACGGCTATCCGCAAGAAAATCACGAAGATAATACTGCCAGATAGCCTCAGGTCGATCGGATTTTACGCATTTCTTATGCTGGAATCTTTGGAGGAAATAAATCTGCCGGAGGGTCTGAATGGCATTACTACGGGCGCGTTTATGGGGTGTTGGTCGCTGGAAAAGATAACTATACCGGGGTCGGCGAAAAAGATAGGCAACAGCGCCTTTTGTGAGTGCAGTGCGCTGAAAACGGTGGTTATGGAGGATGGTGTAGAGGAGATAGGAGAACACGCGTTTGAGGGCTGCTTCGCGCTTGAGGTCATCGATTTTCCCGCATCGGTCAAGTTTATCGTAAATATCGATAAAAACGGCATTGCCAAAGGGAAGTTCCCGAATCTCACCGCAAAGGTTTTCAAGGGTAGCTGTGCGGAGCAGTATTGCCTTAAAAACGGTATTAAAGTTCTGTATAAGTAGGATTTAATAAAGTGCAGCGCACCGCCCACGCAGCAAAAGCAACGTTCAAAAAATGCAGCGTAAAGCCCACGCAGCAAAGCAACACAATCAAACGGCAACGAAAAGCCCACGCAGGAAAATTTTTCGCAAGCCGCTGCGAATGCGCAGCGTAGCGGAGCATTTGCGGCGGGCTAGCGCCGATTGGTTCGGCGCGGTGCGAAAAATTTTTTCAGATAAGGAGTTAATATGAACATTAAGCAGGCTAAAGAGGATATCAAGAACGCGGTTTCCGCGTACCTCACAAAGGACAAATTCGGGAATTTTGTTATACCTATTGAAAAGCAGCGTCCCATTTTCTTAATGGGCGCGCCGGGCATAGGAAAAACCGCTATCATGGAGCAGATAGCGGAGGAAATGAAAATCGGTCTGGTGAGCTATTCCATGACTCACCACACCCGTCAGTCCGCACTGGGTCTGCCGTTTATAGTGAAAAAGGATTACGGCGGGAAGGAGTATACCGTATCGGAATACACCATGAGCGAGATAATCGCCAGCGTGTACGATATGATAGAGTATACGGGGATAAAAGAGGGAATACTTTTTCTGGACGAGATAAACTGCGTTTCGGAAACCCTCGCGCCCGCCATGCTGCAATTTTTGCAGTACAAGATATTCGGGCGGCACAGAGTGCCGAACGGGTGGATAGTCGTGACCGCGGGAAATCCCCCCGAGTTCAACAACTCCGTGCGTGAGTTTGATATCGTAACTTGGGACAGACTGAAGCGGCTGGACGTCGAAGCGGATTATGAAACGTGGAAAGAATACGCCTACTCCCGCGGAGTGCATGCCGCGATCACCACATATCTCGATATCAAAAAGGACGATTTCTGCAAAATAGAAACCACCGTCGACGGAAAAACATTTGTTACCGCCCGCGGCTGGAGCGATCTTTCCGAGATGATAAAGCTGTACGAGGAAAAGGGATTTCCCGTTACGGAGCAGCTCGTGGGGCAGTATCTCCAGAACAAGAAAATCGCCAAGAGCTTCGCGATTTATTATGATCTGTTCAACAAATACAAGTCGGATTATCAGGTGGATAAGATACTGAGCGGCAAGGCGGACGGCGAGATAACCGAGCGCGCCAAAAAAGCCGGATTTGACGAGAGATTGTCCCTTATTGGTCTGCTTATCGACGGGATAGTTGAGGGAGTGAAGGAGAGCTTCAGGGCGGAAAGCGCACTTTCGGAGCTTATGAACTGTTTAAAGACAGCGAAAGCTGATTATATGTCCGACAGCGATTTCACCGTATCCCTCGAAAGGCAGACCGCCGAGAAGCAAAAGGAGATATCCGTCGGCAAAGCTGCTTCAAATATTTCCGTTGACAGGGAGTATACGCTGCATTCCGTTATGGAGATGCTTTCGGAGGAACAGAAGCTTATCATTGAAAAATCCCCGAAGAACGCCGCGGACGCTTTCAAGCTGCTGAAAGCCGACTTTGACAAGCGCAAAAAAGCTCTTTCAAAAACGGTATCCGTAAACAGCAATATGCTGACCAACGTTTTTAATTTCTGTGAAGCCGCATTTTCAAAGGGAAGCCAGGAAATGCTTATCCTTGTTACCGAGCTTACCATAAGTACATATGCATCACATTTTATCTCGCATTACGGCTGCAAGGAGTACTTCGATAACAATAAGGATATGATGTTCTTTGAGCGCCAGAAACAAATTATAATGGAGATCGAAGACCTAAATCTTGAATAAATTGATGAGCTGCCCGATCGGGGTGGCTCAAACCGTGTAAACGGTATTTGTGTTTATATAAATAAGTATAAGTTATTTGCTCCTCCTGATGTTCCGCAGATTCAAATTCGGATATATTAAAAAAAATATAAAATATGCCAAACCTTTTGACTTTTCCCGACACTATATATACGAAAGCGCAAAAACACAAATTGTCCGCTATTATATTTATATAATTTTTGCGACCATACAACCAAAAATGGAAAAAAGGCTCTTTTTACAACCTAACTTATAACTGCGGTTGAATTTGCGTATTTACATCAACCGATGATTGTGATATAATATGGACAATACAACCGAAAGGGGAATTGAGATGCCAACGACAACGCCTACGATTTTTTCCACACAGCTCCAGAAGCTGCGAAAGGAGCGCGGAACGACGCAGGAGCAGCTTGCAAATCACCTTGGGGTAAGCCCGCAGGCGGTATCCAAATGGGAGAACGGCAGCTATCCCGACGGAGACCTGCTGCCGAAGATAGCGGATTATTTCGAGGTGACGATAGACTATCTTTACGGCAGGGCGGAGCGCGACGTTCCCGTGGTGCAGCAGATAATAAACGAGCTGCAAAGCATTCCCATATCGGAAGACAACCGGCATGAGGAGTATTTTGAGAAAGCGCTTGAATTCATATGGGCAATGCAGATAGCGGGCTGGCGCGACAGCAAATGGTATTACCCGCGCCACAGACCCGATAAATCGGAATCCAGAACCGCTTCCTGCATAACGGATAAAATGGGCTTCACACATCTGCGCATGAATACCGATCTTGAGTATTACTTTCTTGCGAAAACTCCGCCGGAGGGCTTCGCGGGGCGGCTCGGAAACGCGGAGGTCTTCGCGCGGTTGTTTAAGTTTCTCGGTGATATAATCAATTTAAAGGTGACCTTGTATATGCTGTCGCTGGACAACAGCGAGGTGGTAAAGGCTTCTACCGTGGCAAAGCGGCTGAATATCCCGACGGATAAGGCGGAAACGGCGCTGAATTTCCTTGTAAATCTCGGCGGACATAACTCCACGGCGTTCAACGTGCGCAGTATTATTGTTGACGGTGACAGGACAGAACCTGTTTTCGGAGTTGCGGTACATCAGAATTCCCTGCTGATAATGCTGCTGGCGGCGGCGGACACGATCATATATCAGCCCGAGAACTATAACGTGATGATAGGGAACAGCGACACCGGCTGGCTTAACAGAGAAAATCTGAAATTTTGTAATCAGGGAGGTAGCCATGAAAAAGAAAAATAAGAAAACCGACGAAAAGCAGAATCCGCTGCACAAGGATTACGGACTGTTCAGCAACTCAAGGTACATATTGAAGAATATGTTCAAGCACGCGCCGATTTTCTGGGTGCTGATACCGATAGGAGTCATCTGCGCGCCGATAATGAATTATCTGTGGACATTTATCGGTAAGTTTGTTATCGATATGATAACGGGCGAAAAGGGCTGGGAGGCTCTGCTGTGGATAATGGTGATGTTCATCGTTATTCAGATGGTTTCCACCATGCTGAACACCTGGTATTACAGCAGATGGCACGAATTTGTTTTTGTGCGTTTTAAAATGATGATCGAAAAGAACCGCAAGGCAATGACGATAGACTTCCGCAATATTGAAGACCCCGACGTGCTGGACTGCTATCAGAAAGCGTGCAATGTCGCGGGCAGCAATATGCAGGGCATTGAGGGAATGATGCGTTATTTGGTGATGTTCCTGATGTCGCTTGCGGTGGTAATAGTCGGACTTATCATTCTTGGTACGATGAATATCGTTATCGTGCTGATAATGCTGGCGCTTGCCGTGATAACCTTTATAGTGAGGAACAAGACTAACGCAGCGGCAAAAAAGAAGGTCTGGGATCCGCTTGCAACGTGGTGGCGCAGGAATAATTATATGTCGGGAATTACCTCCGATTTCGGGGCGGCAAAGGATATCAGAATGTTCGGACTGAGCGACTGGCTGACGGAGAAATTCCGCAATGGGAAAAAGGAGCGTTTCGACGCTCAGAAAAAGAACGCGAAAATATGGATACACACCTCGAATTTCACCAATTTCTGCTTTTCGCTGTCGCAGGCGCTGGTGTATGCGTGGCTGCTTTATATGACGGTCAAGGGCGAGATAACGCTGGGCAATTTCAGCCTTTATCTTGCGTCCTCCACCACGTTTTATAATTATGTCCGCCAGATAATGGACAACACCGCCGATCTTATGGCGCGCAGCCGCGAGGTGGATGACTGGCGCAGCTTCCTCGATCTTGACGGCGGAGATCCCGACGAGGGCGCTACAGTTCCCGAAATGTCCGGCTACGAGTTTGAATTCCGCAACGTTTCGTTCAAGTACCCCAAGGCGGAGAAATACGCTCTCAAAAATCTGAACCTGACTTTAAAAGCAGGGGAGCGCCTGGCGGTAGTGGGACTTAACGGCGCGGGAAAGTCTACCTTTATAAAGCTGCTGCTGCGCCTTTATGAGCCGACGGAGGGCGAGATATTCCTGAATGGCGTAAACATTAAGGAGTACAGTAAAACGAGCTACTACAGGGTGTTTGCTCCCGTTTTTCAGGACGTAAACCTGTTTGCGTTTCCGCTGGCGGAGAACGTTTCAATGCAGGCTCCCGATAATACCGACAAGGAGCTTTCGGAGAAATGCCTTATCGACGCGGGTCTGGGTGAAAAGCTGGCGGAGCTGCCCAAGGGCGTTGACAGCGAGCTGCTGAAGATTATTTACGATGATGGAATCGATCTGTCGGGCGGCGAAAAGCAGAAGCTGGCGCTTGCGAGAGCGTTGTACAAGGACGCTCCCGTGGTAGTTCTCGACGAACCTACGGCGGCTCTGGACGCTCTTGCGGAAAGCAAGCTGTACGGCGATTTCGATAAGCTGATAGGCGGCAAGACCGCGGTGTATATCAGTCACCGTTTAAGCTCCACCCGGTTCTGCAACGAGGTGGCGATGTTCAAGGACGGCGAGATGGTGGAGCACGGCACTCACCGTGAGCTGCTGGATAAGGGCGGCGCCTACGCGGAGATGTTCCATATCCAAGCGCAGTATTATGTGGATAACCCCGAAGAAATAGCAACATAACCCCCACACGGAAATTTTCCCGAAATCCGCTGTGAAACGCGTAGTCCCGCGCAGCGGGACGGAGTGTTTTGCGGCGGGCTAGCGCAGTTTTCGGCAAAGCCGAAAACGCAGCGGTTCGGGAAAATTCAAATTAAAATAAGGAGGACGAAGATGTCTAAGCAAAAAAATAAAGACAAAAAGCCCATAACCCGCGAGACCTTGAAATTCATGCTAAAGCTGGTGTGGAAAGAGAAGCCCCATTTGTTCTTTTTATATTTTTTGGATATCGTTCTTGTGGCTTCGATGAATTTGCTCGGCGTAATCATGCCGAAGTTCATTATGGACGAGGTGGCGGCGCTGCTGGGCGGCGGCGCGGTAGAGGAGCACCTGCCCCTTGCGGCGCTGTACGCGGGGATCAGCGTGGGGCTGGACCTTATATTGAATATTCTGGACAATATCAACGGTCAGCTTATGGATATAGCCAACGAGTGGTTTGACGAATATATCGACGTGAAAATAGGCGAGCACGCCATGAAAATGGATTTTGAGCATACCGAAGACCCGGAGGCTCTGGACGCGCTCAACAAGGCAAAAGAGGGCATGAGCTGGTACAGCGGCGGCATTCACGGAGTTCTGTTCGCGCTGGTGCAGATGCTCCGCGAGGCGGCTACCCTTATCGGAGTTGTGGCGCTGATAGCCATGACCTGTCCGCTGCTGCTGCCGATACAGATAATCTCGCTGATATTTATAACTATATTCAACGCGAAAAACAACAAAATCGAAATGGACAGCTTTATAAGATTGTCAAAGACCAACCGTCTTTTCGGGTATGTGCTGTATCAGCTCGCGGATTTCCGGCTCGGCAAGGATATAAGGCTTTATGAGAGCTCGGATATGATGTGCAGGAAAGCCGAGGTATATTCCGACGAGTCGGTCAACGAATGGGCGGACAGGAATAAAAAGCAGCGTAAAAACTCATGGTGCATGGATATCATAAACTCCCTGCGCGACGGCATGAGCTATTTCTACATAGGCTATATGGCGCTGACAAAGGCTATTTCAATAGGTGATTTCTCAATGTGCGTCAGCGCGGCGGGAACGTTCTACTGGAGCCTTTACAGGATAGTAAACGGCATTCAGGAGATCAACAAAAAGTGCGCTTACGCCCACAGATATATTGAGTTTGTCAGGTATCCCGCGGCAATGCCCAAGGGCGATAAGTCCGTAAAGCAGGGGGAGCATATCATAGAGTTTGCTCATGTCAGCTTTAAATATCCCCGCTCGGAAAATTTCGTGCTGCGCGATATCAACATCACAATAAAATCGGGCGAGCATCTGTCCATAGTGGGACTTAACGGCGCGGGAAAGACTACCTTTATAAAGCTGCTGTGTAGGCTGTACGACGTTACCGAGGGAGCTATAATGATCGACGGCGTGAATATCAAGGAGTATTCCGAGGAGGAATACAGGAAGCTGTTCGCGGTGGTATTTCAGGACTTCCAGCTGTTCGCGTTCAGTATGAGGGAGAATATTGCGCTGAACGGCGAAGCGGACGACGAGCGGATAGACGAGGTGCTGAAGCAGTCGGGTCTGTACGAGGACGCGCAGAAGCTGGAGCAGGGGCTTGATACCTGCCTGTTCAAGGGCTTCGACGAAAAGGGAACCGATCTCTCCGGCGGACAGAGGCAGAAAACCGCCATCAGCCGCGCTATATACCGAAACGCTCCGATAGTTATCCTTGACGAGCCGACGGCTGCACTCGACCCCGTTGCGGAGTATGATATCTACCGCAAGTTTAATACGCTTGTGGGCGGAAAGACTGCTATATATATTTCCCACAGGCTTTCAAGCTGCAAATTCTGCGACAGAATTGCGGTTTTCGCCGAAGATACCATAAAGGAATACGGCACTCATGACGAGCTTTGCGGCAAACCCGACGGTATCTACGCTGAAATGTTCGCGGCACAGGCGCAGTACTATTTAGAGGGATAAATACAAGAGGTAAGGCAGCGCGTCTTACCTCTTAAAAATTTTTTTGAAAACCCTCTTGACTCTCCACCCGCGTTATGCTTTATACTGTATTCAGGGAGGTGAAAGCAGATGAAATATCAGATAGGAGAAGCCGCGGCAATGACGGGTGTAAGTATCCGCACACTGCGGTATTACGACAAAATCGGTCTGTTAAAGCCCGCGGAGATATCGGAAGCCGGCTATCGGTATTACACGGAGAGGGAGATTTCCCTGTTGCAGCAGATTTTGTTTTATCGCGAGCTTGAATTTCCTCTTGAAGATATAAAGCCGTTGCTTTCCGCACCCGAAACAGTACGAATGCAGGCTCTTGAGGGTCGTCTTGAGCTTTTGATAATGAAGCGGGAGCATATCGACGGGCTGATAAGGCTTGCGGAGGAAACGATAGGAGGAAAAGAAATGACAAAACCGAAAATCACAGCGGAGGATATGGAGCGTGTCCGCGAGCAATACGCAGCGGAGATAAGAAGCAAATACGGCAGCTCCGAGGAATACTCAGAGAGTGAGCGCAGATATTCTGCGCTTTCAACAAACGATAAGGACAGGATAGCCGCGGAGCAGAACGAGATTTTCACCGCTTTCGGAAATCTTGCGGGGTATGATCCCGAAAGCTCCGAGGTGCAAAGCCTTGTGAAGCGTTGGCAGGAGTTTATTACCGTGAATTTCTACCCATGCACAAAGGAGATATTGGCGGGTCTGGGGAAATTGTATATTGCCGATGAGCGTTTTAAAAACAATCTTAACGCTTACGGCGAAGGAACAGCGGAGCTTATGAGTGCCGCGATAGCGATCTTTTGCGAAGAGAAATAATAAGCCGCAGCTTGCAGAAAAGCTTATTTGCAGCGCAAAGTCGTCGTATGTAATTTAAAAAAGTCGCAGTGTTTTACGCAACGATAATGTAGTTGACTAAAGCATTACATTGAAGTTTGCATAAAATCACGTTTGCAAACGCGCGCGGTTTCCGCTAAGCATACTCCGATTCACTTCGTTCCGCTCCGTATGCTTAGCGGAAATTTTGAATTTTTTTAAATAATCAGCCTTAAGTCAATCTTTATATATGGACTAACCCGACATTTTTCGTCGGGCTTTTTTGACATATTGCCCAAATTAAGAAGCAAAAGGCGAAAAAAGGTTACAAATTATTACAATATTAAAAAAACTATTGCTTTTTTTTCAAATGTGATGTACAATATATAGTGTAAAGATTTTTTAACGAAAATTACGCTTTTTGCGTTCTATATAAGGATAATTGCCATGAAAAAATATATTATTTCCGCACTTTCACTTTTCATTATGTCCGCACTTCTTTGCTCCTGCGCCAGCCGTGAAAATGTCGCGGCGGTATACAGCGGCACTGTAAAGCCCTCCGTGGACGATATCCCCATAAAATTCACCCCGCATACCAAGGATGAGAGCGAAGTATCGCTGCCCCTTGAAAGCATTCCCGCCGTTACCGACGAGACTGAGACCGCCGCTGCCGAGGAAACGGCGGAAACAGCGGAAAGCGCTGATATGCCCGCTCTCGAAACCGTGGAAAGTTCCGAGCCAGAAGAGCCGCCCGAGGGTCTTGATACATTTTACATAGACGAATACGGCGCATATAAACTCACAAGGGTGGAGCGCGAATTTGCAAACGAGTCCGTTTTTGTCGGGGACAGCATTTGCAGCGGATTCAGCGTGTATAATACGGTATACCCCGAAAATGTGCTGGCAAGGGGTTCGCTTGCGGCATGGAGCTTTTTCGACTATAAATTCTACGTCGGTGACAAAGAAGTGGATTACCCCACCGCGCTGGCTCTCACCCATCCGAAATATGTGTTCCTGTCAATGGGAATGAACGATATAAATATGTTCGACGAGGAGGAATACTGTGAGAATTACCGCGCGGTTATTGATTCCACGTTGACATCATCAGACGCGGAGGTGTATGTCTGCGCGATATCCCCAATCGTGGCGGAAAGTATGTTCACCACAAATTACCGCATCGACTGCTTTAATGTGGCTTTGAAAGGCTATATTGAGGAAAACTATTCCGAGCGTGTGCATTTCCTTGATTTCGCCAAGCATCTTAAGGACAGCGATGACAGCCTTAAGGAGTGCTTTGACGGCGGCGACGGCATACATCTTTCACCCTACGCCTACTATGTGGCGCTGTGGGAAATGAACAGAAGCATGATCGCCGACGGTGTAAAATAATCCCCGAATCCATTTTAACCTGCTTTTTACAATTGGATTACTAATAAAATCATTATGAAACGAAAATTATTTTGTGAAATCTCTCCGCTAACTTATAGGATATCTGTTGAAAAGAACATTTTACAGCGCAAGCTGCGTGATATGCTTGTGCGCGAGCGGTATGCGCGTGTAAGGTCGGCGGAGCTGCTGCCCGCGCTCATATATACCCACAAATCGCTGATACGCCGCAAGCTCGGAAACGTGGATATGCGGCTTCAGGAAAACAAGGCGGTCAATCTGTCACTTGCCGCACCGTTGGTCACCGGGATATTGATAAAGCCCGGAGAGATATTCTCATTCTGGAGGCTTGTGGGCAGGGACAGCAGGCGCAAGGGCTACCTTGACGGGCTGACTATTTCAAACGGAAGAGTGTCAGCGGGGAGGGGCGGGGGAATGTGCCAGTTTACAAATCTGATACACTGGCTTGTGCTTCATTCCGAGCTTACTATCACAGAGCACCACCATCACGACGGTTTTGACCTGTTCCCCGATTTCGGGCGTCAGATACCGTTCGGTACGGGTACCTCAATAATGTACAACTACCTTGATTACCGTTTTCGTAACGATACCGACAGGGTATATCAGCTTATTGTGCATACCGAGGGGGAGTATCTCTGCGGAGAGCTTCGGGCGGACAGACCGCAGAGAGTTAAATTTCACATAAAATCGTGCGGGGAGCGCTTTGTAAGGGAAAACGGCATCGTATACCGCTGCGGCAGCGTTATAAGAACCTCCGTTGACCGACGCTTCGGCAATATAATTTCCGAGGAAATTATACGCGAAAATCACGCGCGGGTGATGTATGATACTGCGGGGCTTGATATTATCGACATTCAGGGGGCGAAAAAATGAATGTGATGTTTGTTATAATGATAGTGATTGGCGCGGTGGCTGTTATTTCAGGCATATTTACTGCGTACCCGATCGTGTTTGCCGCGGCGGGTCTGCTGTTTATAGCGGCAGGAGCGATTTTGCTGCTTTGGCGCAGCACAAAGCGCTGTATATGGAGCTGTCCGAAATGCGGAAAGGAATTTAAGCTTTCCGTTCGCCTTAACGTTTTGAGTACCAATGTCGGAGTTAATGAAAAAGAACTGATCTGCCCTTTCTGCAATGAAAAAAGCATCTGCAAGGGTCATATGTCATAAATTATAAGGGGCGCGTTTCGGAACGCGCCCCCGTTCTTATCAGCTTCCCAGCATAAGCAGCTCCATTAAAATATTGGCGTTTACGGTTGGGATAATGTTGATGTTGTGCTCGCGGTAAAATTTCTTTTTGAGGTCAAGCTCCTGCCACATCTTCTGTATCTTCTCCATGCGCTCCAGCCGCTTTGACCAGAAGCTGTCCTTGGTTTTTCGCTTGTATTCCTCGTCGCTCTTTATGTCGTTCAGGTCGGCACACCAAGTCTCGCTGCGGTACTCATCCTTTGTCGCGCCGAAATATTTAATACCGTATCTCACGCTTTGGCGGTTTCCCCACATATTGAACGAAAAATAATCCTCCGCGACTTTGCTCAGCACCCACTTTTCGTATTCGGGGTCATTTTTCATTGCCTCAAAGCCGGCTTCTGAGATATTTACCGCGATAAAGTCACGCGATTCGGATGTATCAAAGGCAAGTTCGGATATGATATTGTAGATATACATTTTGTATTCCGTCATTGACATCGATTCGGTGTCGATCTTCGGCGCGGAAACCGCTTGACCTGCCGCCGCTACCAATGCCATAAAGTCAAGCGAACCGTCACGCACATTAACGTTGGACGGAAACCTGTTCTGAAGCTCCGACAGCGCATTTATATCCATATCCTTCACTCCTTTTGCGTATCCGCATATTGTTCTGTATATATTTTATCGTCAGATTCTGCCAAAACTTTAGCTTTGTAACGAAATTATTTTCCCACTGCGGAAATCGAATATGTGAACGCTCTTTCCTGTTCCGGCGGGAGAACGACTATGCCGCGCTTTTCCGCGAATATCCCCGTGCAGTCGTCAAAATCCGCCGAGCCGCACCAAGGCTCGATACACAGGAACGGAGCGTCCTTTGCCTGCCAGATTCCCAGGCTTGTGAAATCGGGAAAATCCACGCGTATACCGCGGTTCTCTTTGTCAAAAAGCGTAACGGAACGGGAGCGGGGCGCGTCGAAATAGCACACATCCTTATAAAAAAGCTCATGTGATAATTGCAGAACGTTCTCCTCGTTGAGCAGGGGAGTGCGGCTGTTTTCCTCGTGCAGACCCGTTTCAAGATTATAAAGCGGACAAGCCGCAGTTTCGAGCTTCGAGAACTCTAGCCGATAGTCCCGCATATCTCCGTCGCAGGCAAACGCGGGGTGTGCGCCGATACAAAACGGCATATCCACCGCGCTGTTGTTGCGCACGCGGTATGTCACCGCCAAACCGTCCTCCTTGAGCGTATAGCGCACGGTGAATTTAAAATCAAAGGGGTACATCTCCTTTGTGTAGTCGCTCTGCTCCAGCGAGAGCTGTGCGCTTGAAGCGTTCGCACTCTCGGGAACAAACTCCAGATCGCGGGCAAATCCGTGCTTGGAGATACGGTACTCCACGCCGTTGATGACAGTTTTTCCATCTTTCAGCGTTCCTATCATCGGGAACAGCAGCGGCGAGGTTTTCCCCCAGAACGCGGGATCGGCTTTCCACATAAGCTCCCGACCGCCTACGGTCAGACTTTTCAGTTCCGCTCCCTTTGAAATAATTTTCGCGGTGCAGTCACCGCTTTTAAGCATAAGTTCCATAACAATTCTCCTTATTTGAAATTTTACGCGGGCGATATGTTGTACCTGATTATTTTTATCTTGAAAACCGGAAAAGCTTAATCTCACTTTGCGATTTTTTCCGCGTCTTTGTGTTAATAGCGCGGCTTGTTTGCGTTTCGGTTTTTTGCCCAGTACCTCAGAATAAGAAGTACCAGAACAACAAGCACCAGAAGCATAAGCAGCTTTACGACAACAAGCAGGATATTGTAGGGAGCGACCTGTGCCGCGTACAGTCTGCCTATGCCATCACGGAAATACATCGTACCGTTTGAGGAAACGGTGAGCCTTCCGCCTGCAAAGTTTTCAAGCCTTGCGGGAATAGTCACCTCGGGAGCTTCAAGCTCCTCCGAATCGAGAACACAGCAGAAATTCCACAGTTCCCCCTCGGGGTAAAGCAGGTATACTCTCGGACCGTTTCCGTAGCAGATAATGGGGTCTGTTCCCGATTTAATATCGGGGATCGAGGTTATTATCTCCATATTAAGGCTGTCCAGAATATAAAACCCCTCGCTTGAAGCCACATAAAGCCTGCCGTTCCATGCCACGGGAGATGACAGCTTTCCGCCGATATCGCAGGAGATCAGCGTGTCCTCCTCGAGAGTGCCGTCATCATTCAGGCGCAGTTTATAGCTTTTGCCGTCGCTGCCCGAAAAATATACTGCGTATTCTCCCGCAAAGGGCGGGCCGCTGATTTCTGTTCCTACAGGTGTTTCGGTATATCCCTCTCCGCTGTAATGATGAGTTATAAGGCTGCTTCCCGCACCAAAAACAACATAATCCCCAAAAAGGGCAGGGGAGGTGAGGGGACTGTCCGAGGCGTATTCCCATAATGTTTCAAGATTTTCCATATTCACACATATAAACGAAAAGCTGTCGTCCGTTTCAACTCCCACATAACCGAAATTCCCGATAGCCGCCGCGTCGGTGATGATATTCCCGCCGAATGAGCGGTAACATTCAACCGACATGGATTCGGTATTTATTACCGCCAACCCCGTGCGGGTGGGCTGGAGCAGGCATTTCCCCACCACCGCGCCGCGGCAGCCGGTCGATACTTTTTCGCTCAGCTCGGAGCTGCCAAGCTCCTCTCCCGTGTTCTCCGCGAGCTTCAACACCTTGTTTCCCACGGGGAAAATCACACTGTCAGTCAGCGTCACGGGAACTCCCGCGCTGTCGGATTCTTCCGTATCCCAGGCAATGTTGGTGTATTTTCCGTCATAGGGAGTTTTCGCGGCAGTCACAAGCTCGCTCTCCGTGCGGAAACCAACGCTGCTTACGATTTCGGCGGATATGCTCAGCGACAGTGCCGCCGCCGAAAAAACCGCCGCCGCGGTGCCGATGATTTTTTTAAGTTTCATTACGATTGTGCCTTTCCAGCGTCCATCTGTGAAAGATAGCGCTCTATATCTATTTCCTCTCCCGTTGAGAACGCGTAGAGATACATCTGCTTTACCCGCGTTCCCGTTATCTTGGGGAGAATATTTTTATATGTCAGCAGCTGTCTGGAGTAGCTTTCCTTTTCCTTTTCCATGCTCTCGTCGCTGTCGCTTTTATAGTCTACAAGGACTATCCCGTCGTCCTCGTAAAAGAACATATCCGTACGTCCCTGAAGGCTTACCTCACCGTCGTGATCCAATCCCAGCATACGGGCGGGAAGCTCCGCGTAAAATGGCGTTTCCCGCTCTACTCTGCCGCTTTTCAGCATACGCTGCCCAAGGGGGCTTTGCAGAAATCTTACCGTTTTGTCTACGCATTTCAGTTTTTTTGAGCTGAGTATCTGCCGCTCCCTGTCTGTAAGCTTTCCGCGTGCGGCAAGCTCGGTTATGGTGTTTTCGGTGAGCTTATGCAGATCGGCGCCCGGTGTGACGCGTTCCAGCGGGTAATACTGCATAAGATGATGATAAGCGTCGCCTACCTCTTTGCCCGAAAAGGCGTTTTCACCGCGCACAAACGAGGGCGGGTTGAGATATACGACATCCTCCGCGTTTTCGCCGCTGTGGGCAAGCTCGGTAACGGAGTACTTAGCTTTGCGCGAGGTTTCCTCCGCATGGGAGTATTCCGCGCGGAGATTTTTCTCTATCTCGGCGGTAATAAACGGGTCGGGAGCTGCCGCTTCATGCTCGTAAGGCTCGGATACCGCGGGCGGTACGGTGTGTGATATTATTTCCGCGTTAAGCCCGCCTATCTTAGCCGATTCGGTATCTTCGCCGAATTTGCAGTATCTCAGCAGCGACGAGAGTATCCAGCTTAGCGGCGAAAGATTGGTGAATGCGGTTTCTGGAGCGCCCTCGCGCATTTCAGACGCGGCGTTCAGCGCCGATTTTTTCCCTACAAGTATCAGCTTTTCCTGTGCGCGTGTCATTGCAACGTACAGCAGCCGCAGCTCCTCGCCGAATATCCCGTCGTAAATAACGTCGTGGAGCGCCTTATATGCAAACGGCTTCAGCTTCACACGGATCTTTCTGTCGACATATTCCATGGCAAGCCCGTGGGTGTGGCTTATCAGTACCTTTCCCGAAGCGTCTTTGTCCGATGCTCTTCTGTCCAGCTCGGCGATTATACAAACAGGCATTTCCAGCCCCTTGCTGCCGTGAAAGGTCATTATCTTGACCGCGTTTCCCGCGTCTTCCGGAACTGCCCCCGCCTCAAAGCCGCTTTTGTGGGCGCGCGAGGAGTTTATAAAGCGGATAAAATCGCTCAGCGTTCCGCCGTCGTTTTCCTCAAAGTCCGCCGCGTACTTCTGCATAAGTCGGATATTTGAAACGCGCTGACGGCTGCCTTCGTAAGTGGAAATTATCCCGTAAAGCTCCGTCAGATCGTACACCCTGCGCACAAGGCTTTCAATGGAGCTGCCGCTCATGTACATACGCAGAGCGTTCAGGTCGGACATGAATTTTGCCGCTTTAGGGTTTATTTCCCGTTTTATCCCTTTTGCGGAAAGCGCCGCTTCCTGCGCCCGCGCCGCCTCATAAAGACTGTCTGAGTCCTCCTCGCTTTCCTCTGGCTCGGCAAGCGGGCGCAGACAAGCGTTAAGGCAGCCGTAAAGCGAGCTTCCGCGCAGCCTTGCGGATATTTTATCGGTGATTTCCCGCGGAAGCTCCGTGGGAAGCCCAAGAGTTCCCAGCCTTATCTGCGCCAGCTCCTCCGCGGACAGCTCGTAAATCGGCGACATCAGAACCTTAAGAAGCTCCTCGTCACTCAAAGGGTTATCTATTACCCGCAGGAAATTCATGATAAGCCCTATCTCCTCCGATTCGAGAAACTCCTTTCCCGAGGGAGTTACAGCGGGTATGCCGAATTTTTCCATTGTGTCCTTGTAGCCCGACATTCTTCCGTTGCCGCGCAGCAGCACGGCGATATCCGAGTATCTGCAAGGACGCGTTTCGCCGTTGACGGTGACAAGGAACTCTCCGTCTGTCAGCTTTTTTATTCTGTCCGCAACAAACAGCGCCTGGTCGAAGTCCGCTCTTTCTTCGGAGCTGTCGTCCTTTTTGGGGTCGGGGTAGTCTATGAGATTTACCTCCGCCTTGTAAAGACACTTCCGCTCACCGGGTATTTCGGGGTAGAGCGCTCCCGCGCCGAATTCAAGACGCGCGTCACCGCTGTAATCCACCGACCCGTAGCGCTTGGTCATAAGTCCGGAAAAGACCGCGTTCACAAAGTCGATAACCGTGCGGCGGCTGCGGAAATTTCTGTTCAGCGGAATAACGGTAAAGCGTTTGTGCCGTTTGCAAAAGTCGGCGATATCGGAATCTCCCGCCTTAAAACGGAAGCATTTGCCCGAGTCAAAGCGGTTTACCGTCAAGCCTTTACCCGGATATCCGAGCCGCTTTGGTACGCGGCACAGCTCCGCCATTATCTGCGGATTTCCTCCGCGGAACATATAGATAGCCTGCTTTACGTCGCCTACATAAAAAAGGTTGTTTTTTCCGTTTGAGATAAGTCGGAATATCTCAGCCTGAACGTCGTTGGAGTCCTGAAACTCGTCCACGATAATGCAGCTGAATCTGTCCGAAAGCTGGCGGCGAAAGCTCCCGTCGGTTCTCAGCTTTTCCAGAAGCATAAGCTCGCAGTCGGAAAAATCGGGCTTGCCCGAGGTCAGCTTGATATCCCCATAAAATCTCATATAGGTCTTTACCAGTTTTATAAGTGTTCCCACCGCGGAGCGCTGCCCCCCAAGCATAAGCTCTTCTTCGGATTTGACGAAGCTCAGTTCCGACAGCTTTTTCAGAGCTTCTTTATTTTTTTCCCTGTATTTTTTGAATTTTGCTTTTATGGGATTGTCCGCGTCAAATCTGTTCAGCGCGGCGAGCTTTACGTTAAACTCCAAGGCGTGGGAGCAAAGCTCCTCGAGAGCGTCCATAGAGGGAAATTTGCGCATTTTCGCGGAATATCTGACGGCTTTGCGGAATAGCGCGCGCTCCGCAAGACTTATATCGCGCAGATTGGATATTATTTTTTCCCGCTTGTCGGGAAGATTTTCCGCGCACCATTCGTCGTACTCCGCTATTATATTTTTATATTGACTTACCGAGCGGCAGAAGTCCGCGGCAACGCTTTTTATTTTGCGGCTGTATATCGCTATGTAGCGTGCTTCAAGGCTCTCAATGCTGTTGTAAGCCGCCGCGCATTCGTCAAGCCAGCTTTCGCTGTCCGCGTAGGAGCTCAGCTTTTCGGAGATACGCGATATCGTGTCCTGTAAAAGTGAATCGTCCTCGAAGCTGAACGTACAGAAGAGCGCGGCTCTGTCCTCGGGGGTTATATCTCCATCGTCGTCGTAGAAATACCGCAGGGTCATCTGCATGGCAAGCGCCTGCATACCCGCTTTTTTGGCGGAGTCGGCAATGGAGAAGTTTACGGGCAGCCCGAAGCTCTGCACGTTCTCGCGGATAATATTTATGCAGAAGGAGTCTATTGTTCCTATCGAGGCGGAGCGCAGCTTTATAAGCTGTTCCGAAAGATATTCCCTTTCGCTTTCGGTTGTTTCGGGAGCCTTCAGCTTTTTTCCGAGCGCAGCCATCAGCTTTACGCGAAGACTGTCCGCTGCGTTTCGGGTAAAGGTCATTACGGCTATGCTGTCGCCATCTATCCCGAGCGCTTTGTCCGAAAGCAGCCGCACCATACGCTCCACAAGCAGGGTGGTTTTTCCGCTGCCCGCGGCGGCAGTGACGATAACTGAACTGTCGTTTGGAGCGTCAATGGCTCTCTGCTGCTGCTTTGTAGGTTTGTTTGCCATTTTTTTCGACTATGCCGCCCTTTCGGGAGCATAACTCCTTTCAATAGTAGATCGGCTTTGGGGAATTGCTTACTAAAGCGAAGCGTGACACCATCATTCCCGTGGATTTGCTTGTTTGAGCGGGACGATAGTGTTTTAATAAGCGTTTTCTTAGCATTTCAGCAACTTTAACTTTGCCGATTAGCTGCTCTGCTTTGTTTTTTTAGGAGGGTCGGGCACGAGTTCCTTTGCTCCGACGTTTCCGCAGATATCCTTGAAGCGGCAGTAGTCGCAGGCGCACTTGCTTCTTGAAACGCTCTTTCCCTCTATGTTCTCCTTTTCCTTGTAGCTAAGCGGAACAGGCTCGATATCTCCGTTGTACAGCTGTTTCAGCCGTTTCCCGACGATACCCAGGCATTCACCGCGGAAGCTCTCGAATTCCTCCGCTGTAAGCCGATTGTTGGGCTCGGGCAGAATATCATCGGGAGTGGGCGGCTTTTCGCCGGGATTTTCCCCGATCCCGCCCGAAATGATTTTTGCTATAAAGTCCGCATAGTGCTCCATTTCTTCGGAGGTGGAGGGGTCGAGAATATACATTCCGCTTTGCTTGTAGCTTTGCGACAGCAGGTTGAACGCGGAAAGCCGGCTCGGCATCGCTCCGGATATCTTTGCGGGGGTATAGGCAACTCCGCCCGGAAAAACGCTCATATCCTTATTTGCGTCGCACAGCGCAAACAGGTACAGCGGCATCTGAACGTTTACGCCGTATTTCGCGTTGTGTACGCTGAACTGCCGCCGTCCCGTCTTGTAGTCAACCACCCGAAGGTAATTTCTGCCCGCTTCGTCCGTGAACATATCGACGCGGTCTATCGTGCCGGTGATGTTGAATTCCCGCCCGTCCGCGGTGATCTTCAGCGGTCTGACATAAAGGCTGCCCATTTGCGGAGCGGACGCGTTCCCGCTGTCGGGCGGGGCTTCCGTTATGTTTTCCGTAAACAGGGCGGCTTGCGGCAGCACTCCGCTGAATATTCCGCCGTTGTCTATCAGCCCCGCTTCGGGGTTCTCCGACAGCTTAAGCTCAAACAGCTTGGGGCGGTAAAATCTTGCCGCAAACTCAGCTTGGATTATTATCAGCACGTCGCAGGCAGCTACCGCGATATTGTTGTAGAGATATTCTATCCGCTTGTCACCCGCGAAATCCCCGCTGGTCTCATTGAGGCGGTATTCCGTGAGATAGAAGTCAACCAGTCCCGACAAAGCCCGCCTGTCCAGCTTGAAAAATTCATCCATGTCCGCGCAGTAGCGTTCCAGAACCTTTTGCAGCACATAATGCACCGCATTGCCCCTGAAAAGACTGTTGAAGCTGCGCTGAGTTGTCTGCCGTATTTTCAGACCCTGCTCACAGAAATAGGCGAAGCGGCAGGCGTTAAGGGCTTCGATTTTTGTTGCGGAGATATTCGTGCCGAACAGCCTTTCGGCGGTGTGTTTCTTTAGTTGCCGCGACTGACCGTACCGTCGGATATCCCTCAGGCGGTTCAGCCGCTCCACATACTCTCCCTGTCCCGATTTAACCAGCGCCTCTCTCAGCGAGGACTGTTCCGCGGTATCGGAATATATTCCCGCCGCGCAGCGCTGTCTTGCCGCTTTGACGGAGCGGCAGTAGAATGCTTCTCCGAATTCCGCAGCTTTGCGAATGCGGGCGTTTTTAAAAAGTCTTAAAATCTCCCCGAATATTTCCGAACGAATTACCGCTCTCCCCGATATATCCGTTTCGGGGCAGGTTACGCAAAGCAGCTCCGACGGCAGAGAAACCGCCTTGTAAACGCGGTAAAGGGACAAGCAGTACTGCTCCCTCGCGCTTTTGAGAGAGTATTCCTTTTTGTGGGTGTTGTCGAAATTGAAAATATTTTCGCGTATCAGCTCCGTTTCAAACTCCGAGAATATTCCCGCTTCCGCGGCGGGTGAGGGGAATGTGTCATAAAGCGCTCCGATGATGAATACTGCCTTTACGTCGCCCGCGCGTGTTCTGTCGATATCTCCCACCAGCACCGTGTCGATGTACTGCGGCGGCTTCGCGAGAGTGGTTTCCGCGCAGATATCGCGGAAAAGCCGCGCGTATTCCGCAAGTGATATCTTATCGTTTTTTAGTCCGTGCCACAAGCTGTCAAATATCCCCGAAATTGTATCCCAAAGCCGCTGATAAAGCGATATAAGCTCTGAGTTGACTGTTCCGTCCGCGTTTTTGCAGCGCGCGGCCACGGCGCGGTTCATGCCTACCTCGTTTATTATAAATTCGTAAAGCTGTTCGGTTATCTCATCGCCGTTTCTTTCTTTAAGGCGCTGACCGAGGGACAGCAGCGGCTCGACCACCGCTTTGCGTATCTCCTCCGCGTGAGCTGTGTTTTTATCGTTGAAAGTAAACTCGCTTTTCAGCGCTTCGGTCCCTATCGTCCATTCGTAGATATAAGTCTCGAAAACGTCGATATCCTTTTTGGTCAGTCCCGCCATACGAGGCTTTCCGTCACGCCCGATTATTTCGCGCTGCAGAAATTCGGTTTTAACATAGCTCAGCACGGTTTCCGCCGAGAAGCTTTTCAGCGCGTTCAAAAGCGAGATTATAAGATTAACGGGCGGCTGATGGAGTATGCTTTCGGGAATATCACAAAAAACGGGTATGTCGTATTTAGCGAAAGCGCTTTCCACATAGCTTCCGTAAACGTTCGGACCTGTGCATAAAACCGCTATGTCCTTGTAGCGCATACCGCCTTCGGTGGTTAGCTGCCGTATTTTGGCCGCCGCATAGTCAAGCTCCTCATGGATATCACGCGCCGTTATAAGCTCGGGCGGATCCGCGGCATCGCATTGCCCTTCTCCGTAAATATTGTCCGAGAGAAAACGCACGGCTTCACTGCTTACGCGCTCCTTCAAGCCATCGGTGAGGAAAACGGCTTCCCCCTCTATCTCAGCCTGCTCTTTAAGCCGCGATATCTGTATGCCGATAGTCCCGAAGATGTCTGTGCGTCCCGCGCTTGGGCACAGCTCCGCGGCGAATCCCAGTGTAACGTGATCCGCATAGGTCACAACATTCTTTAAAAAATTCATCTGACTGTTGGTAAAGTCATTGAAGCAGTCCACAAAAACCAGAGCGTCATCAAAGACGTCTGTGGAGGAGATAAGCTCAGCCGCACGGGAAGTGAAGTCCAACTTATCGAGATAATGCTCCGAAAGCCGCGCGTTATACGCAAGATACAGCAGTCCCACGTCCCTGAGCTTGTCGGTGATAAGCGAATATCCGCGGATATCCTTTCTTCCGTTTCCGTTGTCGGGAAGCTCCGCCAGCTTAAGCTCTATGTTCTCTTCCGAAAGCTCCCTGTCCGCTATTCCCGCGGTTTTGAGCATCGTCACCGTCTGCACCATTCTGTGGCAGAACCCTGGCTTGTCCGCGACAGCCCCCAAAGCGCGCAGGCTGTTCTTGTTCTCCTTTATCACACGGTGCATGATGATATTTTTTACGATATCATCGGCGGGACGCTTTTTCTCGTCAAGGGTACTCAGTATCTCCTCGGAAAGCGAGGAGAACGTGCGTATGTTTACTTCCGAGGAGCGCCCCGTAAGTCCGCGCTCGTCCAGTGCACGGTACACCGCCTTTTCGGTTTCGTATTCAAACTGGTCGGGAACGATGTAAATTATTTTCTGCGCCTCGGAAGAGCTTTGAAGCAGCTCGGTCATCTCCCGACGCATTTTCTCCGATATATCACAGGTGGCTCTGCCGACTATGAACCTTGTCATCTCATCACCTTATTCAAAAATTTCTGTCGGTCAATATTTTCCGTTCGCAGATTTTTGCGCGGAATTTTTACAAAATGCCGCAGCAGATCACGCGATAGTTGTGCAAAATTTCGCGGTCTTTTTGTGACTTCATGCGCAGGCGGACTGCCGCCGTATTTTTTATACAAATCTTTTGCCTTATTGCCGTTCCTTGACCGAATACACATAGCTCCGCCCGCTTTTGCCGACCTGCTCCAGCAGCCCCGCCGACCTCAGAAGCTCCAGTCTCAGCGAGGCGGGGGAGTCCTTTGCGGCAGCGCAGAACACCTTTTTTGTAAACCTTTCGGGGAGCTTTTCGGGCAGCCACCGCGCGTAGTCATGCGGATTGTCCAGCCGTATTTCCTCTAGCAGCTCCAAAGGGATTTTCTCGATGTACACCTTTTTCCGTGCGAGTCTGTTCCGCATATTCGGCATCTGCCCGCTGAAATACACCCGCTTGTCCAGCTTCAGCCGCGCAAGTATCACGCTGACGCTGCCGTTAAAAATAAACTCCCTGACGGAATACAGCTCCGAGAATATTTTAAGCTTCGGGTTATAGCTTCGGTATGGTGTCTCCTTTACGATTTCTCCCGTATCCGTGTTAATGTATGTTGTGCGGACGCCGGCTTCAATAGGGTATACTATCGTAACATGAGAACCGGCGATAAACTGCTTGAGCTTTTCCGAAAGACGCTTCAGCGCACGGGTCTGTATTTCAAAAATACCATCCTCGTTCACCGCGTCGGCGAAAAAATTCCCTATTTTTATTTCCTGCTCGTCGGAGAACGGCGCGTAGTAGTTTTTGAGAGTTGCATGTATAAGCTTTTCGTTCTGTGTGCCTACCGAGCCGTGCATACCTTTTTGCCGTATCATTGCACGTCCAAGCGCGTCAGAAAATCTGTTTGTTTCCTTTGGGACGTTCTCGCGCCGCCGTATAAATTCGGCGACAGCGCCCTCGTTGTTTGTGCCGATGACAATATCCGCGTTTTGCCTGAGCGCCTCACAGGCGTTGCCCACAGCAACTCCGATATCCGCCGACAGTATCATTGACATATCGTTGCTGTTATCGCCGAAGCATACAAGCTCGTCAGCGCGGACAAGCTCCGCCGCCTGCCGCAGCGCTCCCGCCTTGCTCGCTTCGCTGCTGAAAATCTCATACCACATGCTGTCGTCATAGGTATCTTTCATATAATTCCTTGAAAATCCGTTTCCGCGTGAGAATATCCCGTCCATTTCCGCGGGATTTTCAGGGTTAAAAAGCGTAAAATAAAACACGCTCCCCTTAAAAAGCTCACGATAGCTCCGCACGGGGCGAAGCCGTTTGTCACCGCGCCTTGATTCCACATAACCGCGCACCTCGCCCAATCTGTCCTTGAGATACGATACACGCTCCCTGCCGTCTATAAAGGAATACACCAGCGGAGCAAGATTATTGGCGATGAAATAGTCTTGTGCAAGCTCAAAGCTTTCCTCGGAAAAAACATTCTCGATAAGGTGCTCTCCCGTTTTTGGATCAACGACAAAAACCCCGTTGAAAATCACAGCGGGGATTGTCAGCTTTAAGGCGCTTACCAGTGGAGCGGCGCTGCTGAACGAGCGCGCGGTGGCATAGGTAAACATTACCCCGTCAGCCATCAGCCTGTTCAGTGTGCTTACCGTTTCCACGGAAAGCGTCTGATTCGAGCGCAGCAGAGTTCCGTCCAGATCGGAAACGTATAATGTCATCAAGTCCTCCAGATATCGGCTTTAAAGCGTTTCGCGCTTCAGAACAAGTTCTCAGAATTCCTTGCAGCCCTCCACCACGAAGCGGTGGTCGAGCATATATTCGCGGAGCTGCTCCATTGTGGGCAAACCATCGTGAGCGCCCCTGCACTGTATCTGCATACAGCCTACCGCGTTGGCTCTCACCACAGCCTCGCCGAGCGGTATCTCCTCGCATATCCCGCTTATCAGACCCGCCGTAAAGCCGTCGCCCGCTCCCTCCTCATCGACTACCTCGTCCGCGCGGAATGTGGGAGCTATGCCGCTCTCCACCGCGCTTTTGTAATACGCCCCGCGCTTTCCGAGCTTTATAACTGTCTTGCGGGTGCCTTTGGAAAGGTAGTGCTCGGCGATCTCCTTGGGATCATCAAGCCCGCACAGCACCTTTGCTTCGTTAAGGCTCGGCAGGAATATATCCGCTTTTGCGGCAAACTCATTTATAATATCTATTGCTTTTTGGGAATTTTTCGGCGCTCCGCGAAGATTGGGGTCGAATACCACGGGAACTCCCGCCGCCCCCGCAAGCTCGGTTATATGTAACGCGGCTTGGGCGGTGTTATCGCATAGTGTGGGGAAGCTCCCCGAAAAGCATACCGCGCTTACCTCGGAAAAATCAATTTTGTCTAAAACAAAGGCGGATATAAATGAAACCGCCGGGTTTTCCGTCAGCCGCCGCACTTCACCGCCGCTTTTCATCAATACACTTGTCTGATGATAGTTGTCTTCGGCTGTAAGACTGCTGTCAATGCCGTGTTTGCGCATAAAGGAAAGAATCCTGTCGCCGCCAGCGTCGCTTCCCACCATCGTGACATAAACGGGGTGAAGACCCAGCCGTGCCAACCCCACAGCCACATTAAGCTCCGCGCCCGCCGCGGACACGGTAAACCGTTCAGCCTCCGAAAGAGAGCCGCTTTCCGCCCGAAACAGCTCCAGAGGTTCGCCGAGCAGAATAACCTTTTTCATAGTTAAAACCCCTTTCGTTGTCAATGTAAAAGCCAATGCCAAAATGCGCAATGGAGCTTCAGAACCATCTTATTTCTCCGTCTGCGTAGGCAAAGCCCGCAAAGCCGCCGCTCTGAAGCCTGTCCAGAAGCGATTTCATCTTTTTCGGCTTTTTGTAAAGCGACACGTCAAGCTCTCCGCGCAGCTCCTCCGCCTTTTCGTAGGCTGCCATAAAGTCCTCGTCGTAGATAAGCGCGATTTTCTTTTTCGCCGCGCAGCTTCTGCCCATGTCCGACAATATGCTGAATATTCTTTCAAAACCGATGGAGAAGCCGCAGGCGGGGATATCCTCTCCCGTAAACTTGCCCACCAGCTTGTCGTAGCGCCCGCCGCCCGCGACTGAGCTGCCGAAGTTCTCACTTCTTACCTCGAAAACAGTGCCGGTATAATAGCCCTGACCTCTTACGAGTGAGATGTCAAATTCTATTTTATAGCGCCCCTTGGCAATAGCGCGGCTGTTCCCGATTATTTTTGCCAGACCCTCGGTGCGGCTCGGGTCGCCTATTATTTCCGAAACCTTATCGAGGGTTAGCGGCAGATTGGAAAGAAGTTCCGACAGACCGTCTATCGCCTTTGTCGGGAATCCCTTTTCCGTAAGCTCCGCCGCTACGCCCTCCGCGCCTATTTTATCCAGCTTGTCGAAGCTCACGCATACCGACGTCAGCGTGTCCTCCGCGAATCCCAGAGCAAGCAGCAGAGCGTTCAGCACGGCTCTGTCGTTTATTCTTACGGTAAATTCTCCGATATCCAGTGTTAGCAGCGCCTTTGCCGTTACCGCGATAAGCTCCGTTTCGCATTCGCAGCCCGCGTCGCCTATAACGTCAATATCGCACTGCATGAATTCCCGCAGCCGCCCTTTCTGGGGGTTTTCCGCGCGGTAAACCTTGTCTATCTGAATGCACTTAAAGGGCATGGCGAGATTCTGGCGGTTGGCGGAAAAATAGCGTGTGAGCGGAAGCGTAAGGTCGTACCTAAGCCCCATATCGCACAGCTCCCCGCCGTTTTCCAGAGCCTTTTCCAGCTTTTCGCCGCGCTTCAATATCCTGAAAATAAGGTTGAGATTATCTCCGCCGTCGCTCTTGTCAAGGTTTTCGATATCCTCCACCGCGGGGGTCATAATGCGCTGATAACCGTTTTCGCGGTAGATGTCGAGTATGGTCTGCTGAACCTTTTCCCGAAGCTCCGCCTCCTGCGGAAGATAATCCCTTGTGCCCTTTATGCATTTGATTTTCATTATTTAGTGTCCCTTTCAGTTAAAGGCAAAATTTTATGTGCTTTTTTGGAATACAAAAGCAGTTATGCCCATATTTTCTTACTTTATATTATAGCATATCCGACTTTTTTTGTCAACATTTTTTACAGCCCGATATCGTCGGCAGAGCATTTAATAAATCTATTATAATGTTGACTTTTGCAGTGGCTTATGCTATAATTATTACAGAACCTGACAGCCCCGCAATGCCAACTTTATGGAGGCGTTTTTATGAAAGATATACTTATCGCGGCTTTTACTTTTTTATTGTCAATAGGCTCGTTTATACTGGGTATACGCTCTTTAAGAGAGAAAGGATATTTGTTCAATAATTCCTACATCTTCGCGTCGGAGCAGGAAAGAGCGAAAATGAACAAGACTCTTCTTTACCGTCAGTCGGGTATAGTATTTCTGCTGTGCGGCATTATCCTTTTGCTGACTGCCGTGCAAGCGCTGCTGATCACTAAGTGGCTCACATATATCATAGTGATCATGCTGGTTGCCACGCTGGTATATGCTGTTATTTCTGGCATAGTTATCGAAAAAAAGAAATGATAAAATCTTGGAAATAGGGGTATTATTATGGAAATTGTAGAAATAAACCGGCAAAATCTTTCGGATATAAACAAGGCAAATCAGCCATTTGAAATTATCGGAAAAATAATACCAATATTTGTTGACGGTATATGGTCATATACGGAAGAAATATATGAGCACCACACCATGAAATCATATCCTGTCGAGAACCGAGACTATGCTGCTTATATAAATAATCCCGACAAAGCTGTTTTTTTAGCCTACTACGGTGCTGAATGTGTCGGACAAATTATACTTAAAAGAGATTGGAATAGGTATGCTTTTATTGAGGATATTTGTGTTGCAAAATCTACCAGAGGGCAAGGAATAGGCACTGATTTGATCCAAAAAGCAATCGAATGGGCTAAAAAGTCCAATCTGAAAGGCTTAGCATTAGAAACACAGGATAATAATATTCCGGCGTGCCGGTTCTATGCAAAATGCGGCTTTGTAATAGGTGCGGTCAACACTATGCTTTATAGGAACTTTGATAATGGTGAATTTGCGGTTTTTTGGTATTTACCATTTTAAAGAATGTTTTTGAATTATAGTATGTTTAAGAAGTAGAGCGTCGATTTTACATATATTGATTTGTCGTTCAGCCGATATGGCTCGGCGGTAAATTCAACAAGCAGCTTTGACAAAGGAAAGAGAGGATATAATGAGCGATATAATGCAATTTGCCGACAGGGAAGATTTCAGAAAATGGCTTAATGATAACTGCCTTTCAGAGGACGGGATCTGGCTTTTATTCGGAAAAGCCGGCGGACCGAAAACAATAAAGGCGGCAGAAGCGCTTGAAGAAGCTCTCTGCTTCGGGTGGATAGACGGGCAGATGCAAAGCATTGACGACAAAACCTATAAGAAATACTTTTCTCTGCGCAGGGAAAACAGCAAGTGGTCGGAAAAAAATAAGGCGCTGGTCAAACGCCTTGAGGAACGGGGGCTTATGACCGACCACGGCAGAAAGAAAATAGAGGAAGCTAAGAAAAACGGTCAGTGGGACGCTCCGAAGCCTGCCGGGATCACCGAAGAAGATATCTCGCGCCTGTCCGAGCTGCTGAAAGAATATGAGCCTGCGTTTACAAATTTTCAGGCAATGTCCCCATCGGTAAAGAAAACCTACACGCGCGCCTATCTTGACGCAAAAACAGACACGGGACGTGAAAAGCGTATTGCCTGGATGGTGGACAGGCTCAATAAAAATCTGAAACCTATGTGATAATCGCGCCCGACGGGAAATATCCCATCGGGCACGGTTTTATTCAGCAGGTTTCCGATTTCATTTTTGCCTTGAACACCAGAACTGCCGCTATCGTTATAACGACAGCCCAAGCGGCGGTTATCCCCAGATGTCCCCAGAAGTCCTTAAAATTCAGCGAGGCGGCAAGACGCGCAGCGTGTACGGAATGATAAAAGGGGAGCGCTTTGCAGATTTTCAGCAGGATCCCTCCCGTGCTGTCGGGATCAAACCATACTCCTCCCAGAAACGAAGCAAGCGAAATGACTATCGAGCACAGCCCCGGCGCGGCTTTCTCACCGAATAAGCTGCCGAACAGCAGCCCGAAGCCAATCATCATCACAGCAGTGGGAACAAGCGCAAGCATTGACGCGCCAAGCCCCGCCGCGCTCAGCTTAATGCCCGCAATAACGGATATCGCGAACGAAGCGGCAAAGGTTATCAGCACCTGCGCCAGCGCGATGGCCATAACGGGAGCTATGTAGCCTGTAATAAAATCGCAGGAACGCATGGGAGTCGTGTAAAGCCGCACCAGAAAAGACCCCGATCTGTCCTTGGCAACGCTGAGGCAGGTAAAGAGCATTATGAACGTAAGTCCGAACACCGCGATACCGCCCGACAGGTTGTCAATACGGAAAATGACCATACCCGCTTCGGCGGGTATGCTTTCATTGACAAGTGTCATTATTATCAGCATTACCAGCGGAAAGCCCAGACAGAAAATATAACTCAGCGGGTCGCGCATAATTTCCATGAAATTGCGACGCGAGAACGCGATAACTCTATTCATGTGTCTTACCCCCTTCCGCTATTTTCACAAAGGCGTTTTCCAGACCTTTTTCGCCCGTGAGCGCCTCTATTTCCGCCAAAGTACCCTGTGCGGCTATCTTTCCCTTTATCATTATCGCTATACGGTCGGAAAGCTGCTCCGCTTCTTCCATGTAGTGGGTGGTGAGTATGACGGTTATCTTGCCTTTAAGGGATTTTATCACTTTCCAAAGCTCCTTTCGCGCAAGCACGTCCAACCCGAGCGTTGGCTCGTCAAGAAACAGCACTTTTGGCGAGGAAATCAGCGCCATGGCTATGGAGAGTTTGCGTTTCCAGCCGCCCGAAAGGGTCTTGGCACGCCCTTTTGCCTCGTCCAGCCCGAAAAGCTCGGTCATCTCAGATATGCGGCGCTTGGTTTCCTCCTTTGAAAGACCGTATATGCCGCACATAAGCTCCAGATTCTCCCTCGCCGTGAGATTTTCCGCCACCGTGGTTTCCTGCGGGGAGACGCCTATAAGCCGCTTGACCCTGCCGCTTTCTCTTGTGCAGCTGTGACCTCCGACAAAGCACTCTCCCTTGTCGGGCTCCGACAGGCAGGACAGCATTCTTATTGTGGTGGTTTTGCCCGCGCCGTTTACGCCGAGCAGGGCGAAAAGCTCCCCCTCCTCCACGGACAGATTCAGCCCGTCAACGGCGCGTTTGTCCTTGTACCTTTTGGTTAGATTTTTCGTTTCAATAGCGCTCATGAATTTACCCCCTTAGAACCTGTCAGCATAGCCGCAAGATGGACATTTCGGGCTATGTGGACAGGTTATTACGTTAATTAGGGTTCGGAAGTCTGTATATCCGTAAGGTTAATTGGCTTTGCCCAGCTTGATAAGCGCGATACCTCTTTCCTCGTCGCCCAATACAAGTATGGCGTCGCCTGATTTAAGACCGAATATTTTACGGCACTCGGGCGGAAGCATTATCCGTCCGTCCTCATCGATATTGCTGAAGCCGAACATATGCTTTTTGTCATGCTTTTCGTCTGAGATACCCGTTATATTGCGGACAAGATAGTCCACAGTCACTCCGTAGATATCCGCCAGCTTTATAACGTTCTCTAAATCGGGCAGAGTATCGCCGCGCTCCCATTTTGCCAACGCCTGTCGGGACACTCCCAGCGCCTCGGCAGCCTGCTCCTGTGTCATTCCCGTCTCCTTGCGGTACGCTTTAAGATTGTTGTATTTGATTCCCATTTGTTCACCATTTCCCCTTGCAGCAGCTTTCAAACCCTGTTGCCATTATAAACTAATCTCCGAGTGTTTTCAACCAATCGGAGATTACATAAATGTTAGTTTTGCTTTACATTTTCCGACCGCGCCTGTGCGACGCCGTTATCGCACCGCCAATATCGGATACCCCGGGATATACGGCTTCACCATATCCTTGTGAAGTTCCGCTTGCTCGAACAGCATATCAGCGAATCCGTCTTCTTTTACGAACTCCGTCAGTCTGCTCAGCGGCAGATCGGACACCGCGCCGCATACAGGCGAAACCGTTATCACCAGCCGCCCGCCCGATTCGTCCAGTCTGTTTACACGAAAAGGCCATATTCTGCAATCAAACGGTTTCATATCACCCAGAACGCAGCCGTTCTCGCTCGCCATGGGGCAATATACCACCTTGTCCCCGTCAAATTCCATATCAAACACATACTCGTTTCCGCGCGGCGCGATCTTGCAGTCATAGTGCCCCTCGATATACTCCTTAAGCTCCCCGAACACCAGAGGTATCTCCCACTTGTCGCTCTCGTCAAATCCACAACAAACGCGGCATTTCCCGCAGGTTTCCCGCGGCAGTATTTTTTTCAGCATTTTTACTCCTTATTTAAAATATTTCAAAATTTCCGCCGGTCATACTCCGTGCTGCTGCGCAGCACTCCGCATAACTGCCGAAAACCGCGCGCGTTTGCGTTCGTAAACGCACGACTTTTTGAAATTTGATGCGCCGAGATTGCGTTGTTAATAAGCTTTTTATACAGTCTGACGGGGTTTTCGGCTTTTCTGAAAGCTCCGTCAGAGCCCCGCGAAATCTCCGTTTCACTGAGCTTTTACGGAGGTTTGCGGAAAATTCATGCGTGGTCGGTCAGCGGATCACATATTTCAGCGTTGTAGACCGCTCGATTTTAATTCGGCTTTTTGCCGTATTGCTTTTTATGCGGTGTGAAGAGCATTTGTTTTGCGTATCAAATATTATTCACCCAAAAATATCTGCACCCAATAGGAATTATACCCGTCATTATAATACCCGATACCTATGTACACCGCTTCGGCGTTGAGAATATTTACCTTGTGGCTGTAATCGTTCATCCATGAATTAAGCGCCTGCTGTGCCGTGGGATAATAATACGCTATATTTTCCGCCCTGACGCTGCGCTTAAGTCCCGCTTCATTCAGAAGCGTATGCCACTTCGTGCCGTTCGGGCGGGTATGCGAGAAATGGCTTGCGCATTCCCGTGCTCTTTGCTGCGCTATTTCCGAAAGCTCCGGCATTTCCGACAGCGCGGTCAGCCCGTATTCCGCACGCACCGCGTTTACAGCCTCCAGCATAGCCTGACGATGCGGCTCGTCGTATCCCATACTTACCGCTTCATTTTGTGTTTCCTCCGCGGGCTTGTCCGTTTCGGCGGGAACTTCCTTGGTTGGTCCGTTTGCTTCGGAAGCGGCTTCCGCCGTTTGAGCGTTTTCTTCGGGCAAAACATCTATTGAATGCTTGTCCGTTTCGGGAATCGCTTCTGCCGACTGCCTGTCCGATTGATATAAGGGCTCTTCGGTCTGTTCGTTTGTTTTAATGGGGACTTCCGAGCTTTCGGCGTTCTGTGCGCTTTCAAAGCTCTCCGTAGGCTCGGCGGTGATATCGGCGCTTTCCGAAGTCTGTGCGGACTCTGCGGTAATTTCATTGGATTGGGGGATTTCCGCGGTTTCGGTTTCCGCCAAATCCGTTCCCACTTCTGCAATACTTCCACCCGAATACGCCGTCGGAGCAGTGAAACCGTTAGAATGATAAACGCGGCTTTCTGTTTCCGATGCTGCGGGTAAAAGCGATATCTCCTTTTCGTTATCCAAAGTCCCGCTGACTGCCGCCGCTACGCTTACGGTAAGCGCTATACAAGTTCCGCACATCATTGGGATAACATATCTTAAATTTAACCTCATTCAAATCTCCTTGTTGTTCCGACCGCTCTTTATCGCCGTGTCGGAAAATTTTCCGTACAGACGCTTTTTTTGCGGTTTACAAATATATAGTTTGACGATCTAATTTATCAAATAAATCAAAATACAGGCTTAATACCTCTTTATTATACAATATTTGATAAAAAATGTCAATACGGTTACAAAAAGATTACAAAACGGTTACAAAAAATTCACATCTTACCTGTTGTTTTTTGCTCTCTAAATATTTTTCATCAATTTTTCACCTAATCTTTATTGACAATCACAAAAAATACGGTATAATTAAATAGTTGATTAGTTTTATAAATTACTCATCTCGGAAATCGAAAAACGGCAAATCTATATGCGCGGCAAAGCCGCTGAGGAAAGGAAAGTACTTATGAAAAACAATGTTATAAACAACGGCAGCGACAGGATAGGAAACATAAATAACGTAGGGTCTCTTTTTATAAGATATGTAAATTCGGAGCTGCTGAAATTCGGAATGCGCTCGTCATATATGCATATGATGCAGCCGCTTATGGAAAGCGAAAGTCTTACCCAGCTCCAGCTTGTGGAGCTTACCGGGCTTAAGGCACCCACCATCAGCATAACGCTGCGCAATATGGAGCGCGAGGGAATAGTGGCAAGGGTAAAGAACGATTCCGACCGCCGCGAAACCCATGTAAGCCTCACCGATAAGGGAAAGGATATGTACGGTAAAATACTCGAAACGCTCGGCAAGGCGGAGGAGATAATGCTTAAGGGCGTTTCGGACAAGGAACTGAAGGCGGCACGTGCAGCGGCGGATAAAATGAGCGCAAATCTGCTTTCGGAGATGGGTGAGGAAATTGACTAAGGTACTGAGATATCTCAGGAAATATTGGGTCATCGCGGCTTTGTCACCGCTGTTCATGATACTTGAGGTTAGCATGGATCTGCTGCTGCCCGACCTTATGTCGCGAATTGTGGACGAAGGCGTGCTTCCCGGGGACATGGAGGTCATTTTCAGTGTCGGGCTTCGCATGCTTATCGTGGCTTTTATAGGCTGCTTCGGCGGCATTATGGCGGGGATTTTCGGGACGACCGCATCGCAGCGCTTTTCATGCGATCTGCGCAAGGACGCGTTTTCCCGCGTCATGAATATGAGCTTTCAGCAGACCGACAGCTTTACCACAGGTTCTCTTGTGACCCGCCTTACCAATGATATAACCGCCTGCCAGGATTTTGTGGCAATGGCGCTGCGTATGATGGTAAGAACGCTTATGCAGTTTATCGGCGGTATTTACATGGTGCTGAAAATCAACGTTTCATTCGGGCTTATTCTGCTTGTAATGCTGCCGATACAGCTTGTTATAATACTGGTCGTGCTGAAAAAGGGTTCGCCCCTGTTCGGAATAGTACAGAGCAAGCTGGACAGAGTTAACAGCGTGGTGCAGGAGAATATTACGGGCGCGAGGGTCGTAAAGGCTTATACCCGCGAGGAGTACGAAACAAATCGCTTCTCTGTGGCAAACAATGAGCTTTGTGAAACAAATCTGCGCGTTCAGAAGCTGATGGCGCTGCTGATGCCAATATTGTCCGTTCTTATGAACGCTTCGGTGATCGCTGTCATCTTTATCGGCGGCAAGCAGGTCGAGGCGCAGTCCCTTGAGGTGGGCAGAGTTATGGCGGCGATAACCTACATCACCCAGATACTTATGTCCATGATGATGATAGGAATGGTGTTTCAGATGGTTACCCGAGCGTCCGCGTCCGCGAAGCGTATCGCGGAGGTGCTGGATACCGAGCCTGCCATAAAGGACGGCGGCTTTGACGGAGAAACACAGGAGCAGGGAACGGTCGAGTTCAGAAGCGTATCCTTCCGCTATCCCAATGTTCACGCCAACAACGTACTCAGCGATATCAGCTTTAAGGTCAGCAGGGGAGAAACTGTGGCAATACTCGGCGCCACGGGCTGCGGAAAAACTTCTCTGGTAAGCCTTATAGCGCGTTTTTACGATGCAACAGAGGGCGAGGTTCTGGTTGACGGAGTAAACGTAAAGGAATACGACACCGCCGCGCTTCGCAGGAAAGTCGGCTTTGTGCTGCAAAAAAGCGAGCTTTTCAGCGAAACCATAGAGCAGAATATACGCTGGGGGAACTCCGAGGCGACTGACGAGGAAGTCCGCCGCGCCGCGGAAACGGCTCAGGCGAGCGAGTTTATAGAGAGCTTCACCGACGGCTATAAGGATATGATAACCGAAAAAGGCTCATCGCTTTCGGGCGGACAGAAGCAGCGGCTTTCCATAGCGAGGGCTATCGCCAAGAAGCCGGAGATACTAATTTTTGACGACAGTATGTCGGCGCTCGATCTTTCCACCGACGCCAAGCTTCAGCGTGCGCTGAGGGAAAATCTCGGAGATACAACGGTAATAATGATAGCTCAGCGTGTAGCAAGCGTTATGAAGGCTGACAGGATAGCTGTCATAGATAACGGGCGGCTTGTCGCCTTTGACAGTCATGCGAATCTTTTAGAATCATGTGAGGTATACAAGGATATTTACAGCTCGCAGATGAGGGAAGGAGATGAGCGCGTTGGCTGAGAATAAACAGCCGGTAAATCTCGCCCCCGGCAGACGTCCGCACGGACCGGGCGGACCCGGTGGACCGCACGGTATGGGAATGCCCGCGGAGAAGCCGAAAAACGTAAAAGCTACGTTAAAGCGCATTATCTCCTATATCGGCAGAAATAAAAATCTTCTTGTGGGAATGCTGGCGGTAACCGTTGCGGCTACCGTACTGAATGTTGCCGCGCCCTCCGTTTCGGGAAAAGCTATTGACGCGGTAACGGTGCTGGATATAGGAACAATGGGGAAGTGGCTGGCGCTGCTGGGCGTCATCTATCTGATCTCCGCGGTTCTGACATATTTTCAGACGCTCTTCGCCGCAAAGCTGTCCCAATACACCGTAAGGACGATGCGAAACGATCTTTTCGCAAAGATATCCCGTCTGCCGATAAAGTATATTGATACCCACAAGCACGGAGATATCATGAGCCGCATGACAAACGACGCGGAGAACGTTTCAAACTCAGTTTCCCAGTCACTCAGCTCCCTTATATCGGGTGTAATTACGCTTATAGGCTGCTTTGCGATGATGGTGTATTACTCGTGGCTGTTAACGCTGGTCAGCCTGATAACGCTGGTTCTCACATTGGTGGTAACGCGCTTTTTGTCCAAATTCATGAGGAAATACTACCCGCTTCAGCAGTCCACCCTTGGCGTTCTCAACGGACAGATTGAGGAAGCGGTGACAGGCTGCCGCACCATCAAGGCATTTACCCGCGAGAAAATTATCTGCGGGGATTTCAACAAGACCAGCGACAAGCTTTGCAGGGTGGGAACAAAAGCGCAGATACTCGGCGGCATTATGGGACCCTGTATGAATACCATCGGAAATATCGGCTTTCTGATAATCGCGGCGGTTGGCGGCTGGCTTGCAGTCAAAGGGGATTTTTCAATAGGATTTCTCCCCGTACCCGCCATCACTGTAGGAACGATACAGGCATTTATAACCTACTCCAAGCAGTTTACACGCCCCATCAACGAAATAGCCAACCAGTACGCACAGATACAGACCGCGCTTGCCGGTGCGGAGCGTGTTTTTGAAATACTTGACAGCGAACCCGAGGACGCGGGTGGAAATGCTCCGTTTGAGATAGAGCGGGTAAAGGGCGATCTCAATTTCAGGGATATCGACTTTTCCTATGTCAAGGGCGAGCAGGTGCTCAAGGACTTTAACCTGTGGGTGAAGAGCGGTCAGAAAATCGCTATCGTAGGCGCAACGGGCAGCGGAAAGACCACGGTTGTAAATCTGCTGACGCGCTTTTACGATATTGACGGGGGAATAATTACCCTTGACGGCACGGATATCCGCGATATCCCCAAGAATAAGCTGCGCGGAAGCATAGGGATAGTTTTGCAGGACACGGTAATATTCACCGACACCATTGCGCAGAATATCCGCTACGGGCGCATTGACGCCACCGACGAGGAAATAAGGGCGGCGGCGAAGCTGGCGAGGGTAGACGACTTCGCGGAGAAGCTCTCCGATGGTTATGACACCATGCTTACCGAGGGCGGCGGAAATCTCTCGCAGGGGCAGCGGCAGCTTATTTCAATAGCCCGTGCGGTGCTTGCCAATCCGAAAATACTCATTCTTGACGAGGCGACCTCCAGCATAGACACCCGCACCGAAATGCATATCCAGGAGGCTATGATAAACCTTATGAAGGGCAGGACCAGTCTTATTATCGCACACCGCCTGTCAACAATACGCGACGCGGACAAGATCGTCGTTATCAGCGGCGGAAAGGTCGTGGAGGCGGGCGACCACGATGAGCTTCTTGCTCAGAAAGGCTGTTATTACGAGCTTTATCAGAGCCAGTTCGCGGGGATTGCGACATAAACAAAGCAAAAGGGAAGCGGTATACGCTTCCCTAAGCCTGCATAAAATGCCTAAATGCCACGCAATGTCGTTTCATTAAATTTCAAAAAGCGCACGTTTGCCATTTGGCAAATGCGCGCGGTTTCCGCAGTCGCGCAGAGCGAAACGAAGTGAAGCGGAGCGTGAGTGCGGAAATTTTGAAATTTTTTTAAATCATCCGATTTAAGTCAACCTTTATATACAGTCCGGGGGAAGCGGTACGAGCTTCCCTTTTGATATTACAGTATGCCCAGACGGTTTAATATTTCCTTGCAGGTATCTCCATCGACAAAATAGACTGTCATATCGTATTTAATGCCCTCATAGCTGAAAAAAATATTGTTAAATTCACTGCCGCTTGCCGTTTCATCAGCGGGGAAATAGGAGAACATTGCCTTTGATCCGTCGTTAAGCTCCAGTATTTCGTCAATGTCCCAATTCAGTATTCCCGCGCTTGTTATGCGCTCCTCGTCAAGAATTGCCTTCATACGAATCATCAGCTTCGCGCCAGTTTCATTGTCGAGCAGCTCATAATAAAAGCTCGCGGTTATGTCATCGTCTTTATGGAAAAAATATTCGGGTCCCTTAAGCTCAGTAAAATTTTCATTGCCGAGAACAGGAAGATTAAATTCAGAAAGCAGCTCCGAGGGTGTAAGCTCATCAAATTGGAATATGCCGTAATCCCAAGGATTGTCATTGTCATTCTTATGAACTCCGCCAAGCTCCAGTATTTCCTCGTAAGTCAGAATGCGCGCTTGTGTCTGTGAGATTATGTTGTAAGTCACCTGTGCGTTGTTGGATTCTAAGGTTTGTCTGTTTATTACCACTGCTCCCATAAGCAGCGTGAGCGCCGCAGCTATTGCTATCACGATGTAAGCGCGGCTGAATTTGCGCGGCTTCAGCGACCTTTCGATAATATCGTCGTCGATATTGCCCGCGGCTTCAAGCAGTTTGTTCAAATCATTCATAAAATAATCCCCTTTCGATCAGATAGTCTTTTAGTGATTTTCTCATGCGCGACAGCGCGGTAGTAGCCGCCGTGAGGCTCATTCCCGTCTTTTCGGCGGATTTCAGAACACTGTTCATAAGGAAGTAACGCTGAACGAAAAGACGCTGCTGCTTTTCGCCTTGTTTCCTCAGCCAGTCGTTGAGCGCCGCGGAAAGTTCGGATTTTTCGGCTTTTTCCTCAGCACGGTATGATGAGGGAATGCACTCGTCAAGCTCTGTCAGCAGCTCGGCGTTTCGTATTGCCGCGGTGTTGTAGCGCAGCCTGTCCACAGCCTTGCGGCGGGCTATTTTCGCGGCGTAGGCGGTCAGGTTTTCGGGTCTGTCTGGCGGTATGCTGTTCCACATGGCGAGCAGGGCGTCGTTGAGACATTCCTCCGCGTCCTGCGGCGATTTAAGTATACCGCGGCATATGTTAAGTATAAGCCGCCCGTGCTTTGCCTTTAGCGCTGCGAGTCCTTTTTCGTCGTGTTCCCACAGCAGCTCCGTCAGCTTGTCGTCATCCACTTTATCACCCCCTGTTAATATAGTCGAAAGTGAATACTCTATTGTCACAAATAAAAATATTGCAGGTGCTCAAAATAAACAGCGACACCGATTTTGATAATCAATGCCGCTGCTTGATTTAGCTTGATAAAGTCTGATGTAAATTGGAATTTAACGCACTGCGAATTGTGTTCATTACAGAAAATTCTTATGCTTCTTATTACAGCTTTTTAACGGGTCTGACATACTTCCAGAACCGTTCGGGGTCATGATAAAAATAGAACACCCTGCCTTGCTCGGTGTCAAGACAATAACCCGAGGAAGCATAATCGAAGTTTTTCATAGCCTCTTCTATCTTTTGTTCAACATTACAGTTCTGTGTCTGATGGTCAAACGGACCGTGTTCAAATACAATATATTCTCCATCGGGAACATCCATCATTTGCATCTGTTCGGGAATTTCACCGTCATAATCAGCGGGAAGCCGAACACCGTAGCTTTCAGCTATCGGAATACCCCAGCTGCAAATTCTGCCGGTGGGCTCATTGATATATGCCATGATCTGACCGCTGCTGCTGTTTGCATCATCACCGCCGGCATCGTCAAGCTTTCCTTTTATACTGTCGAGCAGTCCGCAAATAGTATCGCAGTCCTGACCGGGTATCTTGCTTTGCTTTTGCCAGAAATCCCAATAACCGATACTCTCATAGTTTCTGATGTGCAGGTATTTGTGTGCGGGTATATTCACAAAATACACCTTAACATCATCTTTAGTATCTTTCATATTAGTTCCTCCAATACTTATTAAGTAGCAATCAAACGGTTTGATGATAGTACGAAGGACGACGGGGACGGGCTTTTGTCGATATTCGCTTGGGGTTATGCCGTAGGCTTCTTTAAAAGAACGGGAAAACGCTTCGTGACTGGAAAAGCCGTAATCCATCGCAATTTCCAGTATACCTTTTGAGGTATCACGGATTTCCTTTAATGCAAAAGCAAGTGTGCGATGTCTTAAATAGTCACGAAAATGCATTCCGGAAATTTCTCTGAATTTACGGGAAATGTGGAATTCAGAATAACCCAACTTTTGTGAAAGGGCAGAAAGGGTTAATATCTCCTCGTTCCGATTCTTAATGTATTTATCGACCTCTCCCACAATTGTTTGTACCAGACTGCACCATTCATTCATCTCTTGCCACCGCCTCATTTGATTGCCTTATGTTAATTATACAGGAACATAGAATATTTTTCTTGATTTCGATTGCTGTATTTCGATTTGTTGAGATGTTAAACTAAACAAATGTTTATGCCACAGGCTCCTATAGAAATCAATGGAATATGGTTCTGAATGTATATCATGGCTGACCTAATGCTGATTATTTATAAAATTTCAAAATGCTAAAACAAACCAAACGATTGTTGCGCGGAACCTCGGCACTTTTTGAAATTTAATATGCCGAAATTGCTTTGCGAATAGGATTTTTTTACAAGCTGTAACCGTATACACATCATATCATTGTACTGCGACGACTATATCAAAAAGCATCCGAAAATTTAAGCAGATGTCTGTCTTTTCGCGCCGCGATCCTATCCGAGTTTTCGTGCCGATTTCATCGGAAAGTGTGATAATTTCATAGAGGCTATTGATATATTCATATGAAGCTATTTTATTGCTATGGCAGTAAACTCTCCGGGTATTTTGTTGTTTTTTCATTCCGGATGTTCATCGAATTTTTTTAAACTGAATTCACTGTTTATGATGGAATTTATTATCTCGCTGATTGTGTATTTGGTGCCCCGATGTACTTACCCAAAAATCATAAGCGTTACATTCCCATGCCCGCTTATGATTTTTACTGTAATCTTTCATGTACTTTACTTCTCATTACTTGCCGGGCTGTTAAACTTTACGAATAAATTATACCACAAGCTCTGACAAAAATCAATATGCTATAATCGTTATGGATATCATAACGCTGTTCCGTGCCGACTATGCGCACAAATACACCCGCAAATTTAATCGCGTGTGTCTATTTTTTCACGTTGCAATCCAATCCTGATCTCCGTGCCCGATTCGTCGGAGCGCGCTATTATGTCGTGCCCTAATGCGGTGCAGATACGTCGACAGAGGTAAAGCCCGATACCGCTTGCTTTTTTGTCGGTGCGCCCGTTGCAGCCCGTGTAGCCTTTCTCAAATATTCGCGGCAGATCCTCCTGTGCAATGCCTATTCCCGTATCCCTTACACATAGATCCTCGCCGTCAAGGTATATCCTGACCGTTCCCGAGCGTGTATATTTTAGCGCGTTCGAGATGACCTGCTCTATCACGAAGAGCAGCCATTTATCATCTGTCAGTACGGAATAGTTTAGCGGTTCGTAATCCAGCCGAAGCTTTCTTCGGATAAACTGCGGTGAGTATTTGCGGACAGCCTGCCGCGCTATTTCATCGAGGTCGCAGCGGCGTATAAGGTAGTCGGTGCTGTCGCTGTCCAGTCTTAGGTAGCACAAAACCATCTCGACATACTGCTCGATACGCTGAAGCTCCTCGGAAAGCTCCCGAGCTTCTGCGGTGTCCATGCCTTGCAGCGTGAGCCGCATTGCGGCTATTGGCGTTTTTATCTGGTGAACCCACATGGTGTAGTATTCTGTCATGTCTGTTTCTTTTTGTATGATTGAGTTCTCCAGTTCGCGCCTGTCCTCGAACAGCTTTACAATAAGCTGTTCGTAGTCGCGCTCTGTCCTGTCGCGCGCTATGGGCAGATTTTCAAGCGTAATGGTAATCTCGTCGGCAAGCTCACGCATACGCTTATGTCGTCTGCGGTATCCCATATAATCGACCACCGCAGCCGCCAGACCGATTACCGCGGTTATCAGCGCGCCGTAGACAACAGCGTCCGCGGGTGCGTTATACAGCGTGAATACCCATAAAAAAATAACGGTTATCAAAGCCAGCGCCACGATAGTCCTGAAGCGCGAATATAAATAAGATATAAAGGTACGCATTTTAACTCCTGTATTCTTCGGCTGTCAATTGATAATGTATCCCATTCCGATCTTGGTGGAGATAAAGCTTTCCAGACCCGCCGCGTCCAGCTTTTTGCGCAGACGCGCCACGTTTACGGAAAGCGTGTTCTCGTCAACGTAGCTGTCGGTTTCCCACAGCCTGTTCATTAGCAGCTCGCGGCTCACCACTTTCCCCTTGTTTTCAAGCAGCGTTTCCAGAATTCGATACTCGTTTTTGGTAAGCTCTATTTTATCTCCGTTGTACGAAAGCGAGGCATCCAGCGTGTTAAGAAGCGCTCCGCGATGTTCAAATACTCCTATTTTATCCATTCCCGCCGAGAGATCGTAGCTTCTGCGCAGCAGCGCTTGGATCTTTGCGGTAAGCACGCTGAGATCAAATGGCTTTGCTATGAAGTCATCTCCGCCCATATTCATCGCCATCACGATATTCATGTTATCAGCGGCTGAGGACAAAAAGACTATCGGAACTTTGCTTTTTGCGCGTATTTCATTGCACCAATAAAATCCGTTGAAAAAGGGAAGAGTAATGTCAAGCAGAACAAGCTGCGGTTCGTATTCCTCAAATTCCGCGCTTACTTTTCGGAAATTCTCCGCACATTTCACATCAAAACCCCAATCTTTCAGCTTGCGCTCCACTGCCCCCGCGATCCCCGGATCGTCCTCGACAATAAATATCCGATACATTTCCGTGTTCCTTTCTCAAAGCCTGCCCGGCAGAAATTAAGTTATTATTTACATTTTAGCATAACTTACGAAAAATTTCAATATGCTTTTTGTTGTGTTTCGGGTAAATAAGTCCTTTAGTGAAAGTATGTCAATTTTCACTTTGTTAAAGCATTTAGCTCATATGCAAAATTCTATCCTTTTGCCTTGACAAGTACCATATTTTGTGTTATAATTAATATAAATATTATCTTCAAGGAGAACCTAATAAAATGAACGCAAAGTTTCATATCCCCGATTTTTTCAAGCACGCCGACCTTAATCTCACTTTAATAGATAAAATCAAGGAACACCCCGAGTATTTCTATGACGGTGTGGAGATAGCATCCTGCTTCGGCTGTTTTCCTCCCGCTCTGTGGAACGGCGGACGCGCACTCGGCGGTACGGCATCCTATGATTTTATAAAAGCGGTTATAAAAGCATTCAACGACAGGAACGTTCCTATACGCTATACTTTCACAAACCCCACGCTGGAGGAAAAGGATCTTAAGGATCCTTTCTGCAATCGCATTGCCAAGCTTGCCGAAAACGGGTTCAATGAGATCATCGTAAATATTCCTTTTCTGGAGGAGTATATACGCGAGAAGTATCCGCAGTACCCGCTGATATCTTCAACGGTAAAGCAGATAGAGGATTACGACGCGCTGATGAGGGAGTTTGAAAAGGGTTATAAGCTGGTTGTACTCGACTACAACTGGAACAATGACTTTGAAAAGCTGGAGAAGATACCCCGTGAGCTTCGCGAACGCTGTGAGATACTCGTGTGCCCTTACTGCACCCCGCACTGCAAGCGCAGAGGAGAGCATTATGTTGCGCTCGGCGAGGCGCAGCGCGAGAGCTGCCGCCAGGCTGTTTCCGCCGCAAAATTCAGCAACAGCGCCATGCAGAAAGCCTTTGAGTTCAATTGCCCCAATACGGGATATAATTTTTATCAGATACAGGATTATTGTACTTTTGTTAAAAACGATGATATCTATACAAAGTATCTTGATATGGGCTTCTGTAATTTTAAAATTGAGGGAAGAGTGCTTCACCCCGCGAATGTGGTGGAGAGCTACGTATACTATATGGTAAAGCCCGAGCACCGCGACAGAGTCCGTCTTGAGCTTCAGCTACATGACCGCAAGCTGGATATGCCGAAATCGAATTCGCGCGGTATGCTTCCCCGTGTGTGAGCACGTTTTGGAGAATAAGCGCGAATTGTGGGACGGAGTTTGGCAAATATAGCTTTTTTTCCGAAAAACATCTTTATTTTCATGTAAATTTATAGATATTTACTATTGAAAAAAGCATTGCTACATGGTATAATAAATACAGTAAAGCAATAGAGTACCGATAAATTCGCCGCTGCGGCAAAGCACGGCTTGTCCGCGGGAATGTCCGAATGTGATTCAGGCGGTTCGGGAGTTTGTCCGGAATTTGTTTTAAGATGACAAAACTTTTTGACAGAGGAACATTCATGTTATCCCTGTCAGTATAGGAGGATAATTATGAATAACGTTGAGCTTTCCGCAAAGGTAAAAAGCTGTCTTAAGGGCAGTGCCGCAAAGGCTAAGAAGTTTGAGGATCTTGTTGCAGTGTCTATCTCGCTGCTTTCCGAAAATCCCGAAGATATGTATGTTGCGGTAAGAGAGGGTCAGATACTTGTCGATCATTATGCGTATGATGACAACAACTGCTCCATAGAGGCCTCCGCGGAAACGATAGATAAGCTGTTCAGCGGTGAAATGTCTTTTGACGATGCGCTCGCCGACGGTTATGTAAAAGTGAGCAGCGGTGACGCCGCAAAATTCAAAGCGCTTGAAGTGCTTGTTCCCTCCAAGAAAGCTAAGGAGGAAAAGCCCGCAAAGGCTGCTCCCGCTGTCAAGGAAGAAAGTAAGCCCGCAAAATCCGCTCCTGTTGCTAAACCCGCGGCGAAATCCTCAAAGGGAAAGAAGAAATAATTGCGATATCACAAAAGTCCACCGTTTTAAGGCGGACTTTTGTTTTGCTCCGATTCTAAAATAACTTGAATAAAAAAATCGAAATAAATATTTTTTTAAGGTAAAACTGCTTGATTTATAAGTCAATTTATGGTACAATTATATTCAGTAAATACTGTTTGAGGATAGAGATTTGGACTGTAACGTTCTTTGTTCTCTTGCTTGCAGATTAAGGAGTACTTCAATGACAAAAGAGCTAAGTCGGCTTTTGAAGCTGCTTAACGGTCATCGTGTTTTTATACAGACCCATAATTTCCCCGATCCCGATGCTATTGCCAGCGCTTTCGGGCTTCAGGAGCTGCTCAAGCACTTCGGGATTAAAACGACGATTTGCTATCACGGCACAGATGTTCGTTCCGCCACGGCAAGTATGATCACACTGCTGGAGATAGAGATGTTCTCCGACAGGGACATAAAAATGTCCGCGGAGGATTATATAATCACCGTTGACGCCCAGAAAGGCAACTCAAATATTCTCGGCCTTGACGGGAACGAGGTGGCCTGTATTGACCATCACCCCACTTTCTGCGAGGCGGAGAGCTACCGTTTTATGGACGTAAGGATAGTTGGCAGCTGCGCGACTATAATTGCGGATTACTATCGCGCGAATAAAATCAGAATGTCCGAAAGAGTAGCTACGGCGCTGCTTTACGGTCTGAAAATGGATACCAAGGATTTTACCCGCAGCGTTACGCAGATGGATATTGATATCTTCTCCTACCTTTTCCGTCAGGCGGATAATAAAAAGATAAGGCATTTTCAGACAAACGTTCTGCAATATAACGAGCTGGAATCCTTTGCGGATTCCATGCACAACATTGAGATATACAACGGAATAGCCTTTGTTTTTCTTGATTTTACGTGCGCCGACGCGTTTGTCGCGACAGTGTCTGATTTTATACTCGATTTGGACGCGGTCGTTTTCGTGGTGGTATATTCAAGAAAGGGGAACGGATTTAAATTCTCCGTCCGCTCCGAGTTGGAGGAACTGGATTCGGGAGCAATTACCGCCAAGGCTCTAAAGGACTGCGGCAGCGGCGGCGGTCACAGAACCATGGCGGGCGGGTACGCCGACGAGGTAAAACTGCTGGAAATGAGCGTGGACTTCCGAAAAACCATTCAGAATCTTTTCCTAAACGTTATTGAAAAAAAGCGCGGTCGGGAGAGCATACTGGCGGATAATTCGGGTAAGCAGACCGAATGATCCGATAATCGCACAACAAAATATACTATCTCATTATATAAATCAAAGGCATAGCCAAACGCGGCTATGCCTTTTAAATAAATCCCAATTTCCATTTGTGTTTATAACACGTATTCCTAAAATCTAAGTGTATACTCATTCTGTTTATTAAATTTGATTGATTCATGGTGTACTTGAACGGTGCGTAGTCTGCATATTGAACACTAACATGTTTCCTGGATGTTTGAGGGAATAGACTTAGGCGGCTGCTTCTTGCAATACATAATGTTATCGATCCCTTCATTTTGGATTGCATACCACCCGGGCTCAAGCGACAATTCAAAAACTTTTTCCATTTCCAATTTCGGATAGGCAAGACATTGAATCAACTCACTTGCTGTAACCGCTAACAATTTGCCCGCAGGAAGATGCAGCCACTTGCATGGGGCTGTAACTTCGGTGCTTTTTGTAAGCTCACATTCCTTGACAACACAATCTAAAAGCCAGACAATCATTTTTCCCTGTCCGCAAAATTCCCGAATTCGTTCTGTTTCCCGCTGTCTTACGATGTCCCAGTCCTCATTTGGAAAATCGCAAATCAATTCGGATGTCCCAGATGAATCAAGTAAAATATCCATCGCATATAACAGGTCGGCATCATTCAATTCTGACAGATAGCTTTCATCTATGAAAACTAATCCATCCAGCATTCCACAATCCAATGTATATTTCATGTTCTATTCCTCTTTGGACCAACAGTTAAGTAAGTTTTATACCGGTTTAATATTTACTCCGCACTATTTCAAATCAACACAAAGGAAAATTGGGATTTAAATAAAGTCTGTCTGCAATTTATACCAAAATATTAAGCAGTGTACCGTTTTCCGTATTTTCCGCTATTCCCACGTTGAAGCGCTGTTCGGGCTTTGAGCGTGTCACGGTGGTGGTTTCACCGCCAGAAACATAGGAATCTCCGCATTCTGGGCAAATCGCTCTCTTTATTATAACGCTCTGATAAACGATCTCCTTGTCCTCGCGTTCAGCCTTTGCGCGGTTGCGGGTGACGTGCTCCTGTTCATGACCCCTTACAGCCGCTTCGGCACCGTCTGCGCTTATCTTCGACGCGCTTTTAAAGGACACGCCCGGGTCATCGGACTCGTCCTGATACTTCCTGTTTTTGCAGGTTTCGCATTCGCCGTCATCAGTTTTTATTTTATCCAGACGTTCCCTAAGATTATTTATTCTGTCCTCAAGATTTCCTATTTTTCTGTCAAGAAGCCTTGAGTCGGAGCTGTCCTTTTCCTTTTGATACTGATCCCGCTCTTTTTCAAGCCTTTTGATGGTATCCTCAATATTGTTTTTGAAGCCGCTTACACCAGATGTTTTCCCCACGCTTGCGGGTAGAAATCCCATAACAGCCGAAGGCATAAAGACACATCCTTTCAAAGAACGTTTAGGGCAACACAGCACAAAGTCCGCGCTTCGCGCTTTGCAAGCATCCTGCTTGCATATTTTCTATCAGATTGCACAAGTTCTCCTTGGCGGGTGTCAGCCCGCCGACATCGAGCTTGTACAATCTGACGAAAAACCTGACGGCGCATCCTGCACATAAGCTTTGTGCGGTGTTGCCTTAAATTACTGCACTTATTATAGCATTATTTTATCGAAAAGTCAAGGCTTTGCAGGGATTTTTTGTTATTTTTCGCGCTTTCCGCGGCTTTTAAAATCGGCATCGATACGCTTTTTCCAGTCCTTGCTGATAGTATTTGAGCACCTAACGGAGCAAATGACGTCGCTGAGGGCTTCATAGTTGAGCTGTGTGCCCATGCTGTCGCTGCAGTAATCCGCCGCGTGACTGTCGTCAATGCCGAATCTTCCAGCGGTTTCTGCCGCGTCAATATTCGCCCCGAGGAAAAGAAATTCCCAGTTATACCGTTCTTTTTGGCGCTCTATCATTTCCTTTACCTTGTCATATGTGTAAATGCGGCTGGCATTCTCCATTCCGTCCGTGGTTATTACAAACAGCGTGTGCTCGGGAACATCTTCGGGTCTGGCGTATTTGTGTACATTTCCGATATGATGTATCGCTCCGCCAACAGCGTCAAGAAGCGCGGTGTTTCCCTGTGGAACGTAATCATGCCTTGTCATTGGCTCTATACCGCGGATATCGCGGCGGTCATGGATAACCTCGGAGCTGCTGTTGAACAATACGGTGGATATCAGAGCATCGCCTTCACCGCCGCGCTGCCGCTCCAGCAGGGAATTGAAGCCTCCTATCGTGTCCGCCTCCAGCCCGCTCATCGAACCGCTTCTGTCAAGAATAAACACTATTTCCGTAAGACCTTTTTTCATAGTAAATTCCTCCTAAAAAAATATGATCGCCCGGCAACTGCCTTACGATCATATTATACTAAATTATTCCGAAGAAGCGGTCGCTTGACAAGCGACATTTATTTTACTCGAAACTTACCGTTTTTGAACGTGAGCATCCGAACATTGGCTTGAAGCCACCTCACTTTTGCATTACCGATAGTTTGGTTGAATGAATGGCACAAGTGAAACGCTTTAAGCTCTCTTGTCTTTATAGCATACGGGCTTAAGCGGCTTTCCGCTTTCCTGTGCCGCCCTGATATTTTTTCCGCGCAGATGTTCCGTTGCATTTGAAGAGAACTGTATCTGATCGGCGGCAATAACGGTTTTTGTTTCTTTTACAGTAGTCTTGACCCATACCTTATTTATAATTTTTCCCTCGCGCAAAAGCAAAGCCTCAAAAATATTTGACGGCTGCACCCGTTTTATGTAACGCTTGGATTTACTTTGCAAAACTCGTTCATTCGGATCTTTTCCGAAAATATTCATGATATCACCTCACATGTGATTTTGCGTGCAAAGACTTTGTTATGTGCTGCACTTCTTTACCGTTTGCCAACATTGCGTTATACAGGCAGTATCAGCTTCCGAGAAGGCTCTGATCAAAGGCGAACAGCGCCTCGTTTATCTCAAAAATATCATAGTTGCCGTGCACGATAAAATACTCAATTATTATATCAAACTTGTTGGAGTGAGACAGCGCGAAGCCCGCTTTCATCAGCAGCTCCTTTGTTTCGTCAAGATCTAATTTCAGCGCTATCGCGAATGCAATGGCGGTGGACTTTTTAGGGCGATAAAATTTATCTCCGCGTATTTTTGAAAATAATTTGCGGTCAATATTCGCTTTCTTGTAGCATTGCGAATCCGTCATGCCCGATTCGTCTATTTTACGCAGCAGCATTTCCGAGAAGCTCTCGTCCATCTGCTTAAGTGCATCGTCCAGCGACATCGCTGACGGTGCGGAGAGCATCGTACTTTCGGCGCAGAAGTCCGCGGGTTCCTCCATAAGCCTGCTCCGCATAATTGTGCTGCTTTCGGAGCGCTTGCCCGCATAGCGTTCGTCGATATATTCCTCAATGTCCGCGAACAGCTTTCCGCCGATCTGATACGAGTCCTTGTCGAAAACCACGATATAGACCGTCATATCGTTTTCCGCGAGAAATTCCCCGATGGTCTCCACCGCCACCCTCAGCGCTTTATCTTTCGGATACCCGTATACCCCAGAGGATATCAGCGGAAATGCGACGCTTTCGCAGCCCATTTTCTTAGCCAGAGCCAGTGAATTTTTATAGCAGGATATCAGCGCTTCGCGCTCTCCTCGGTTTCCTCCCGACCAGCGCGGACCGACGGTGTGGATAACATATCTGCACGGCAGTTTGTATCCGCCCGTTACTTTGGCTTCGCCTGTTTTGCAGCCGCCAAGCGTCATGCATTCCATCAGCAACTTTGGACCGGCGGCGCGGTGAATGGCTCCGTCCACACCCCCGCCGCCCAGCAGCGAACTGTTGGCGGCATTCACTATGGCGTCGGTGTCCATCTTCGTTATATCATTCCTTACAATTTTAAGCGGCATTTTATCTCCTTAATTTTATAGAATTTTTCCTCACCGCGCAAACACAAAACATCTGCGCCGTTTCTCTTTGAAAGCTCCCCATTCGCATTCAAGCAGTCCTGCGAAAAAAAATTCAGTTTATGCGAAGCATTTCATTCGGCTGTTAAAATATTATCCGCGTAAGCGGGGAGCTTTTTACATTCAGCTTTATTTAACGGTGAAATAAACTTCCTCCGCAAGATTTCCGCTTATGCTGAGCTTACATTGATCTCCCGCTGCGATTTCCGTCACTCCGAATATCTCATTTATAAAATCCTCGAAGCTCATGGATTTTAATTGAACGTATTCCGCCTTGGTTATATATCCGTTTCGCAGCGCGTTGTCCAGCTCCGCCTTTATTGTCACGAAATACTCCTTTGCGGTCTTAACGGTTTCCTCGTCCTTTAAAAATTCCGCCGTTTCGCTTTTAAACTTCAGCGTGACTGACTTTCCGAAATCCGCTTCTATATGATCCAAGCCGTTATAATCCATTATAGGTTGAAAGTCCGTGGAGACCCATTCGCCGTCCCTCAGGACATACAGCCTTGCCATTGCGATGTTAGCCGTTTCCTCCGACCATATGTTGTTTTTAAGGTTTACGCTGAATCCGTAGTCGGTCTTTACCGCTTGGGCAGTGCCGTTAAAATACGACAAGCGTTCCGCGGGGAATTTTTTGAGCGTTGTTTTGCCGCCGCTGAACTTGTATTTACCGCAGTTTATTTTAAGCGAGTATTTTCCGGCTCCGAGCAGCGTGTTATCCTTAGCGTAAGCGGTTATTTCCACACTTTCGCCCGCCGCGACAATTCCGAGATCGGATACGTCGATATCCGCCGCCTTTTTTCCGTCTTTCATAAGCTGCGCCGAGGTTATTCTTACGGGATTTTCGCAGGTGTTGGCTACGTTGAATTTTATAAAGGTCCTGTCAGCGGGCAGCGTATTGCTATCCGTGGTTATCTTACAATCCGCTTCCGCGGAGCTGCTTATGTAAAATCCTCCGTAAACCGTTTGGCTGCCGCATTTCACAGCGATACGATATTCGCCCGGGGTTCTCTCGGAAAGTCCGGATATATCAAAGCTCAATTCCGTTTCGCGGTAAGGCTGCACGGTGCGGGATTTTATGCTTCCCTTTACCCCCGTATCCGTCCACTTGTCGCCGTCTTTGCGCTCAACGCGGTACTCGCCGCCCGCCGATACCTTTTTGTCGGTATTGTTCCAGAAATAACAGATTATCTTATCCTCGTCGTTGTAGCCCCTGAACTGCTTTGGCAGATAATAACGCTGTGAGTACATACGGTAATCATCGATTATCCGCGACGAGGTGAGCTTTCCGTCATTGTCGGTTTCCCATGCAATATAGCCCCTTTCGGTGTTCTGAAGCCTTATGCTGTCCTCGTGCCGCCCCGCAACGAACACCTCTCCGCTCATGCTGCCCGCGCGCGGGCTTCCGTCGTTGGCGATACAGCAGACGTTGTAAAGCGAGCCCTGTTCGTTTTCGTCAATTTTTATTGTATAGTCGGGATTGCCGTCGCCGTTATAATCGTCGAAAACAAGGCTGAAGCCGTTGGTAAAAGTAAGCTCGAACGGCGCCATTTCCGCCTCGTTGTAGTCCACGGGAGAACTGTAGACGCGCGTGCCGTCCTCCGCGTAAAAGCTGCGTCCGAATCTGCCCGAAACCGTGCCGTCCTTGTTTTTGTTCAAATCATCACCGACGGGCAGGTCGATATCCGCGTAAAAAAATTTCCCGTCAGATATCATAAACGGATTATGCGAAATCACGATCTCGTTTCTGTACGGTTTTGGGGTAACTGATTTTTCCTTATATTTTTTTACCGCCTTTTTATCGTTGAAGAAGTCAAAAAAAGTGTCGTAGCCGCTGTCTGAGGTGTTGATTCCGTACAGCCCGTTTCCAACCGAGGACATAAACGCCCTGTCATAACCGACTATGCGGCAGACGCCGTTTTCCCAGCGGCAGCGCACGAACGCGCACGAGCCGTCATAATAGTGATAAAATTCGTTGTAGCCCGAATCCGAGGGCTGTCTGAATACGCTTCCGCGCTCCACACCGTACACGTCAAAGCATATCTCCACGGCAAATTCCTTTGCGCCGCCGACGATACCCGCCGCGATAAACTCGTCCTCCGTTCCGTTGTATCGGGGCTTGTAGCTTTCCACCCTGTAAGCTCCGCTTTCGTCCGCAAGCGTGTCCAGCCATTGATAAACGCACTTGCGGGCGGCTTCTATGTAGTCATCGTTGGTTACAGGCTCGGGACATTTACAGCTGCATTTAAGCAGTCTGTCGGCAGGGGAGGAGCTGTCGGGAAGTATCTCGGCGGCTATCTTGTCCATTTTGTCGTTCACGGGATAATAGCAGCCGTCTATCATAAGATAATATCCGTACTCTCCCGCAAGCTTTGCTATGGTGTGACGCATACCGTCATATTCGGCGACAAATCCGTAGATGTCTTTCACAAGCCGGTCGTTTTGCTCCGTTGGTTCTGCCGAAATAATATTATTGAAGATAGCCGCAAACCGCTTTTTAACATTGTTGCCTACCTCAATAGCATTGCCGTTAAGTGAGAAACTGAGCTTTTCGGCGCTGCCGATAGCCGTAGGAGATACGGCGATATTCTCGACGCCGTATGGAGGATATGCGGGTTTTACGGAAAAAGCGGCGGCTTCGTGCCCCATAAGAGCTGCCGAGCCGACCATTATAAGCGCGGACAATGCCGCGGAAAAAACAGCGTTATGTTTCATGATGTTATCCTTTCATTAAACGTTATCAATAGAAATTGTTGAAAAACGGCTTGTTGTTCAGATTTATCTCGCAGTCGGGCAGAGCCGCCCTAAGGGTGTCCCCGTAAGCGAAATCGTCGTCCGCTATTGAGAGCGTGATACTTTTCAGCGTTTTAATTCCGCACAGCTTTCCGGCATTCAGAACCCTCGCGCCGTCGCAGTAGATACCCTCAAGCGGCAGCTTTGTGAGATACTTGCAGTCAAAAGCGCTATCGCTTCCGAAAATCGCGATCGTTTTCAGCTTGGGGCATTTGGCGAGAGCGGAGTAGTCAATGCATCCGCCTAATATATCTTCATAATTTTCCAGCGTTTTCGAGCCATTGAAATCGTTTATCGGCGTTGAAAGCAGGCTAAGTGCGGTGAGCTTTTTTATGCCCGCGATATCCTTGTTTTTTACGTTGTCCGAATAGCACAGCAATAAGGTGTTCAGGCTCTCCATTTCCTCAAGGAAGCTCCAGTCGCCGCAGCTTACGGTTGACAGCTTTAGGCAGGTCAGCTTGTCCAGCTTTCCAAGCTCCGATATATTCATGTTGTCTTTGTAACATCTCGCTTCCAGTTTTTCGAGGTTTTTTATTTTGCCTATTGCCGCGAAATCTACATTCCCGCCGGAAACATCGAGAGTTTTCAGGTTTTTCAGCTTATAGAGTTCTTGGCAGTCCTCCGACCAGCCAGTAAGCTCCAGAGAGGTTATAGCGGTACACTTCAGCAGACTCTTCATATCGCTTTTGATGGCTGAGGTGTTGACGTGCAGCGATTTAAGTCCTTTCATACCGCTGAGAAAAGAATAGTTGTCATAGTTGCCGTAAAGGCTGAGGGTTTTCAGCTTTGGCAGCTTTGAAAATGGGAAGTCGTTGGTTGTCGAGGTGGTGGAGTAAGGGTCGTCGGTCACATAGTAGCTAAGCGCCTCGAGCTTTGTCAGCTTTGATATCGCGGATTGATTCTCGCCCTGTGCCTGATACATATAAAGCTCTTTGAGGTCGGGGAGCTTCAGGGCTATCTCCTCAAAATCGTAAACCGTGTCCGTATAGCCGTTATTGCCGCCCGTAAGAAACACGCAGTCATCGGGGACGGAATATCCCGCCAGCATAAGCGCAGTGTTCTTGTCGCGGCTGGTAACAAAGAGCTTTTCGGTATCGCCGGGAATGAACTGTCCCGATATGAATACGCCGCTTTCCCCGTCGGCGGAAACGGTATCATCAATTTTTATCGGGCAGTCGCTGTCACGGAAGAAGCTTGCCGATACCGCCAGAGCCGTTTTCTCGGAATAACGGCATTCGCTGTTGCAGAAATAATCCCTGCCGTTTTCAAAAGCCGCCGTCAGCTCCGCGTTGATATCCTTGTCGTTCAACCTGCCAAGAAGGCACTTTACCGAGCTCATGAAAACTTTTTCGTCGGAAATTTCCTCTGAGTAGCTGCGGCAGTAAATGCTCATGTGGAGCGCCGGCTCAGGAGGGTTCAGAAGCTCCCCCTTATCGTTAAAAAACATAGCGTATTCCGAGTCTTTCAGCATAGCTGCCGCATACTCGCTGCGTGAAGGGTAGCGGCTGCCGTACTTTTTGAAGCCCTCCTCGGATAGGATCAGCTCCATATCGCACAGAAACTTTGCCAAGGTGTATTCGTCGTTTGTTTCGGGAATGATCTTTCCGTTGCTGCCGACGCGGAAGGTCACATATCCGCCGCTTGCGTTTGCAAATGCGCTTTTCAGCACGTTTTTGTTTTTGGCGAAAACATCATTCCAGACAATTTTTTCAGTAGTTTTGGGGGCGGAAGCACTGTAAACCGATGTGCTTTCCGCAGCTTCCGCGTATGCTCCCGCATTTACGGCTGCGCCAAGTGAAATAAGTAAAATCGCCGCGGAAAGATATCTGAGCTTTTTCATGAAATAAGTCCTCCTGTTTTGAAATGTTTTTTGCCGAGCGTTACACAATCATTTTTTATAGTTTTACCGAAAAAATATTGTATGTTTACATTGTATCATACCGCCCATTATTTGTCAACAGCATAAAACGTTTTAAAGAAATTTTTCCCAATACGCGCCGCGTTTCGGGTGTTTTATAATTTGCTTTCGATGAGCAGCCAGACCTAAATTTAAGGCAACACCGCACAAAGCCCGCGCTTCGTACGGTGTTGCCTTAACCGTCCGACTTTCAGAAAAAGCTTATATGCCGCGCAATGTCATCGCATGAAATTTCAAAAAGTCGTGCGTTTGCGAACGCAAACGCGCGCGGTTTCCGTTAGGCATGCGGAGTGAAGCGTAGCGTAACGGAGTATGACTAACGGAAATTTTGAAATTTTTTAAATAATTCGCCCTTGGTCAACCTTTATATACAGTCTGAGGTCATCGTTTGCTGAACAGCAAGCGATGACCGGTTTCCGCAGTCGCGCAGAGCGAAGCGGAGCGCGAGTGTGGAAATTTTGAAATTTTTTTAAATAATCAGCCTTAGGTCAACCCCTATATAAAGCCTTAGAGCCTGTTTAGTATCTCGGCGTGCGCAGATTGCACAGCGAATTTTTCGTCAGACGACGGCAAATTTTCGCCGGAATACTGTATGTATTTCAAGAAAAATTGCCTAAGTATGACGGAAAATCAGCAAGCAAGATGCGTGCGATGAGATACTAAGCAGGCTCTTAGGTCAACCCTTAAATAAAGATTGAGCGGCTGAACCTGAGTTAAGCCGCTCAAATTTATTTATACGCTGAAATATCCCGCGCAGCAGGGAGGTACGGTAATTTTGCCGTTGTTTACGGAAAAACCCTCTCCGAAAGAATATATTTTTTCCTTAAGCATATATTTGCATTCAAAGCTCACTTCCCTGTCGGCAGGATTGATTACGACAAGAATTTTTTCCTCTTCCGCGCTTCTGATATAAGCAAGGGGATAGGTGTTCTTTTCCGCATACACAAACTCAATCTCACCCTTGCTTTGCAGGGCTTCATGAGATTGGCGCACGGCAATAAGGCGCTTTATTTCACTGTAAAGCGAGTTTTCGTCGGAGAGCTGCGCCTTGACCGTGGGGCGGTCTGGACTGTCGTCCTGCTTTATGTAGAGCTTTTCGGCGGGGGCGGCGCTGAATCCCGCGTTTGCGGTATCGTCCCACTGCATGGGCGAGCGCGAGCCGGTTCTGCCGTAGCCGCCCTCTACCGAAGCAAGATTTTCAACATATCTCATGCCTATTTCGTCGCCGTAATAAATGAACGGAGCTCCGGGCATTGAAAGCAGGAATGCAAACGCGATTTTGAGATTGTTTCCCTTCACGCCGCGTGAAAGTCTGTCCATATCGTGATTTCCCGAGGGTATGCATATAAGCCCTTTTTTCTCGGATTTCTCGTAATTCTCAATATATTTTTTTACAAACTCGGAAACGTCGCCCTTGCCGCGGCTTGAAAAGAACGGCTCCTCACAGCGGAACAGGTCGTTGTAGTGAGAGGGTCCGAAATGCAGCAGAAAGTCCATATGAAAGCCGCCGAGCAGCGATTTGTCCGGCTCGCCCCATTCGGATACCATAGCCGCTTCGGGGAACTCCACGTCAAGAAATTCGCGGACGTTCTGCCAAAGGGCGATAGTGCCCTTTCCGTCTTCGTCGTGCTTTACCAGCGAACCTGCCATGTCCACGCGGAATCCGTCGCAGCCCAGACCGAGCCAGAAGCGCATAACGTCCTTCATAGCCTCAAGCGTCGCCCTCGGACCTTCGTCGTTCATTGACTGCTGCCATTTTTTGTCGGGGTCGGGCTTATAAAAGCCGTAATTGAGCGCGGGCTGATGAGAGAAGAAGTTCACCGCGCATGAGCCGTCCCTGTCGGATATGCCGCGGATACAGCCCATTCCCTGCGGCTCCTCCCATATGCTGTCAGTCCAGACATAGCGGTCGGTATACTCGTTTTTTTCCGCTTTCATGGATTCCCTGAACCATTTGTGTTCAACCGAAGTGTGACCGGGGACAAGGTCAAGAAGAATATGCATACCGCGCTTGTGTGCTTCGGCGAAAAGCCGCTTAAGGTCTTCGTTAGTGCCGTATCTTGGCGCGGCAAGACAGTAGTCGGAAACGTCGTATCCCGCGTCGCCGAACGGGGATTCAAAGCAAGGGTTGAGCCATACGGCGTTGCAGCCAAGCTCCTTTATGTAATCCAGCTTTTCGATTATCCCGTTGAAATCGCCGATTCCGTCCGCGTTGGAGTCCTTGAACGACTGGGGATAAATTTCATAGAAGATCGCGTTGTCAAGCCACGCGGGTTGTTTTCTCGTTTTCATGGTCAAAATCCTTTCTAAGCATAAATCGGGTAAGGCTGTGCCGAAATTATCCCGAAAGCTCTTGATAAAAATTCTTATGTATGATATAATACTGTAAAAAGCGGCGTAAATCAAGTAAAATAATATCGAATTATAATATTATAGTATTTTTCGGAGGGCTTATGGGTGATTTTTGCTCTGAGGAAAACAGGAGGCACAGCACGCTTCTTGTGCCGTTCAGTTATTATAAGTGCCTTATTCCCGATTATTTTGCCGCTGTGCCGATTCATTGGCACGGCGAATTTGAGATAAATCATATCATTTCGGGCTGCGCCGAGTTTATCTGCGGCGACGGCAGGTTTGTTTCCGCGGAGGGTGATATAATAATTATTCCTCCGAATATGTTTCACGCTATATATCCGCATGAGAATTCAAAGCAGATTTATGATACGCTTGTTTTCAGTCCCGAAATGCTGGGAGCGTCCGAAAATGACCGCAGCGCCGTTTCGTGCGTTCGTCCGATGGTAAGCGGGGAGTTCGGGATAAATCCCAGAATAACAAGGGAACATATTTATTATGATGAGATAAAAACCGCTGTTGAGAATATTTTTTCATGCGCAAAGGGAAATACGCCTCAGCTTGATATGCTGATGAAAAGCGAGATGCTTCGTCTTTTCTGGCTTCTGGAAGTAAGCGGCGATATTTTTCGCGTTTCCGAAAACACGGTGAGCATGGGAGAGATAATTCGTCCTGCGATAGAGTATATGAATGAGAATTTTTATGAGGACATATCGGTTGGTCAGCTTGCCGAAGTCGTCCATCTAAGTAAAAGTTATTTTATGCGCTGTTTTAAAAAAGCCGCGGGAATAGGAGCGATAGAATATCTCGCACAGCTAAGAGTGAAAAAGGTGTGCGCGCTGCTATACGAAACCGACAAAACCGCCGCGGAAGCGGCGTCGGAATGCGGATTCAGAAATCTGTCGAATTTCAACAGGCGTTTCAAGGAAATTATGGACTGCACACCGCGTGAATACCGAAAAACAACGCGTGAAAGAGGGGACTTTCAGGCAAAAACCCAGCATGGAATTATCTGACCCGCTGCCGCATTCCGAGCGGCGGCGAGTCCGCAAACACATTTTATTCCGATTTCTCAAAGTATCGGCAGCCGGAACCTGATGGGTTTCCCGCGTGGGTCAGATCCTCAAGGGTGCATAGCCCGTCCTTTTGCCAGCGGCAGCACTCGCTGCACATGATCATGTTCATACCGCGCCTCCGCATTCAGAAGTAATACTGACCTTAGACCAGTATAAGAGGTAATGGCAAGAGGGGGGTAAAATATGTTGATCCAAAACAGAAATTTCGCCTCTTATTTCCGATCGATTACCTCTGAAATGTATTTTTCTCATGCAAACGGGATTTATTCCGAAAAAATCACATTGACAAAACATGGAGATAAGTGTATAATTAAAAAAGGAACTCAAATAAATTCAGTTTGTAGATGAAGCCTATTGGCAACACAACGTCTGTGCATGAAATTTCAAAAAGTGTCGAAATTTGCGAAGCAAAGCGTGATTGCGGAAACTTTGAATTTTTTTAATAATCCGCATTAGGTCAACCTTTATATGCAAGCTGAAGTAATTGTATGAAGCTGGTGTAAAAATGAATATTTTAATTAGAATTCTGAATTTGTTGCTTATGACGTTTGTGCTGAACGCTTCGCTGTTTATGAGCGAGATAAATGTCTGGATCAGGGTCGGGGCAATATTGGCGGCGGGAATTTATTTTTTGATCTATAATATTTTTCCCGCGCTGAAAAGATATCCCTCTATACGTCTTAAAGTTCTCGGGGACGGCGCGGAGCTTTTGCTGACTTTTTTCGTGACAACGATTGCTTCGCTGCCTCTTGCCGCTGCGGGACTGGTCGGCACGATTAACGGCAGACTTGATATTCCCGTGTATGTGTTTTACTGCGTGATTTTCGCGGTGGGAGAGCTCATTTTGTTCTGGAACGGGATCATACGGGTTTATCTCACGTCGGTGCAGCTTGGGATACGTTACCGCGTACTTGGGATAGTGCTCGGGTTTGTGCCGATAGCAAATCTTGTGATGCTGATGATAATTTATGTCAAGGTGCGCCGCGAATGCGGTCATGAGCTTGCGCTGGATAAGCTGGACAAAAGCCGCGCGGCGGACAGAATCTGTGCCACGAAATATCCCATACTTCTCGTTCATGGAGTGTTTTTCCGCGACAGCAAGCTGCTGAATTACTGGGGGAGAGTCCCCGCGGAGCTGGAGAAAAACGGCGCGGTAATATATTACGGTGAGCAGCAGTCCGCCTCGTCGGTTTCCGATAGCGCTAAGGAGCTTGCGGAGCGTATAGAGAAGATTGTTAAGGAAACAGGCTGCGAAAAAGTGAATATCATAGCTCATTCAAAGGGCGGGTTGGATTCGCGCTACGCCATAAGCAAGCTCGGCGGCGGGAAATATGTTGCGAGCCTTACCACGATAAATACGCCGCACAGGGGCTGCATTTTCGCGGAGTACCTGCTCGGTAAAGCTCCCGAAAAGCTGGTAAGGACGATAGAGAACACCTACAACGCGGCTTTCCGCAAGCTGGGCGACCCGAATCCCGATTTTATGGCGGCGGTAAAAAATCTTACCAACAGCTTCTGCGAGGAGTTCAACAGAGAAGTACTGAACGTGGAAGAGGTAATGTACCAGAGTTTCGGTTCAAAGTCCGCGAGAGCGCGCAGCGGGCGGTTTCCGCTGAATGTTTCCTATCCCGTTGTGAAAAAATTTGACGGAGATAACGACGGGCTTGTCGCGCTCACCTCTGCGGAGTGGGGGGAGAAATTTACGCCGCTGTATCCCACGGGAAACCGCGGCATAACCCACGCCGACGTTATCGATCTGAACCGCGAGGACTTCAAGGGATTTGATGTGCGGGAGTTTTATGTGCAAACGGTAGCGGAGCTGAAAAGTAAGGGTTATTGACGCAAAAGGAGGCATATGCCGACGTTTGAGGAGCTGAAAAGGCTGATATGCGAGAATAAGAATGAGCCTGAGGTGTGGTTTATAATAAACGGAAAAGAGTATATGATAATCGGATATGAGGGCAAATGCTCTTTTCAGAGGTGCGGCGCGAAAGGCACGGGCAGCGGCGAATTTTATTACGGGTCGCTTGATGAGCTGTATACCGCCGAAACGGTTGACGGAATTATTTTAAAGAGGGATTGGGACAGGATAACGGAAATTTACAGTTATGATTTAGATGTATATACAAGAAGCGTTTTGCTTAGATCCTAAGCCACATAAAAACCGACGGGCAATGGCGCTGAAAGCGGACAGCCGCAAATCGCCCATGAAACAAAGGCGTTGAAAGCAAACATCAACAAACCGCCCAAGCAGCAAAATTTTTCGCGGGCGGTTCGCAAAAATATTTTTAAAACAGGAGATAAAATGGCAGAGAGAAATATAAACATGGACAGCACCGAGCAGCTTCGCGCTGTTTTCGGGGAGTTTGACAGAAATATAAATCTGATACAGAAGGCATTTGGAGTGACTATTTTCAGCCGCGGCGGCGAGGTTAAGATAGCCGGCGACGACGAAAGCGCCGTCGGAAAGGCCGAAAAGGCTGTGAAAACACTTTGCGGGAGCTATTCGCGCGGAGAGATGATCGAGGAGCAGAACGTCCGCTACGCCATAGCTATGGTGAACGACGGCGAGGAGGGCGAGATCGCGTCCATGAGCGGTGACTGCGTATGCGTTAGCTATTCGGGAAAGCCCATCAAGCCCAAAACTGTCGGGCAAAAGAAGTATTGCGATCTTATTCGCAAGAACACGATAACATTCGGAGTCGGTCCCGCGGGAACGGGTAAGACGTATCTTGCGGTGGCATTGGCGGTAACGGCGTTCAAGCAGAAGCAGGTCCAGCGGATAATCCTGACGCGCCCCGCCGTTGAAGCGGGGGAGAAACTGGGTTTTCTGCCGGGCGATCTTCAGAACAAGGTAGACCCATATCTCAGACCGCTTTACGATGCGCTTTTTGAGATGTTTGGGCAGGAAAGCTTTGCGCGGCTGTCGGAGCACGGAGCGATAGAGGTCGCGCCGCTGGCGTATATGCGCGGACGCACTCTTGATGACAGCTTTATAATACTTGACGAGGCGCAGAACACCACCCGCGAGCAGATGAAGATGTTCCTGACAAGACTGGGCTTTAACTCAAAGATGGTCATCACGGGGGACATTACGCAGATAGACCTGCCCGAGTCAAAGAAGTCGGGGCTTATCGAGGCGCTGAAGGTGCTGAAAAACGTGGAGGATATCGCGCAGAACCGCTTTACCGAAAAGGATGTGGTGCGCCACAGACTGGTACAGGATATAGTAAGGGCTTATGATGAGTATCAGGGAAGCTCGCGCAGAGATAAGGGCGCTTGGAAAAAACTGATATGCTTGCTTCGCGTGTGACAGAGGTGTGCCGTGGAAAAACTGACAGGGCTGCTGCTTTTGTGTTTGTCGGGGTTCGGCTCGGCGGAATCGTATTTCGCGGAGCTGGACAAGCTGTTTACGGAGCGTCCCGACGACGAGTTTTTGTTTGAGCTGGAAGATTGCCTTAAAGACCTCAGAGGACATTGGGCGCGCGTATCGGAGCTGCTCGAATGTTCATCAGGCAAAGATTTTGATATAGAGCTGTTTGGCAGGAAAATTTTCGGAGGTCTGGAAAAATACTTTGATGAAAACGTCGGCACAGGGAAGATAACGCTTTGCGATTTTGGCAGGCGGTGCTATAAGCTGTGGCTTTTGTTTCCGTGGAATATCTGCAATGATGACCCGTTTGTGATTCTTTGTTATGCTGACGAGCCGCTTGATTATGGCGACGAAAAACAGAGCATGGAGCTATATCGACGGGCGTTTGACTATTTTAAGGAGTAATGATGAAAATCTATATTTTTTTAAGCGACGAGCAGGATAAAATTTCCGTGCCCGAATACGCGGAGCATATGATAGAGGACTGCACCCGCAGTGCTCTTGCCGAGGAGGAGATAGACGAGGACGCGGAGGTATCTGTGACGTTCGTGGATAACGAGCGGATAAGGGAGCTTAACGCGGAATTCCGCGGTATTGACAGAGAAACCGATGTTCTGTCGTTTCCCATCGGGGACGATGGCGGCTTTGAGGTCAACCCCGATAACGACGCGATTATTCTCGGGGATATCGTGGTGTCTCTTGAAAAGGCGAAGGAGCAGTCAGAGGAGTACTCGCACAGCTTTAAAAGGGAGCTGGCGTTTCTGATAACGCACTCGCTGTTCCACCTGCTGGGATATGACCATGTGGACGGCGGCGAGGAGGAAAAGATAATGTTCGCAAAGCAGGAGAGGGTTCTTGAAAGGCTCGGAATAACGCGCGGTGAGGTGCAGTGAAGGCTTTTTTTAAGGGATTTGCTTATGCGGGGCGCGGTCTGGCAATGCTGTTTCGCGAGAGGAATTTTCGGTTTCATTTGTGCGCGGCGGGATTTGTAAGCTGGTTCGCTGCGCGGTTTTACGAGTTGTCCCGCTCGGAGTGGGCAATATTGCTGCTGACATTCGGAGCTGTTATGGGGCTTGAAGCCGTCAACACCGCGCTGGAATATCTGGCGGATAGGGTGACAACAGAGCATGACGGGCTTATAAGGCGCAGCAAGGACTGCGCGGCGGGTGCGGTGCTTATTGCGTCAATATTCGCGGTGGGGGTAGGTGCTGCGCTGTTCTGGGACTTGGAATGCTTCGCGGATATTGCGGAATATTTTACCTCGGAGCTGTGGAGGATATTCGTTTTTGCGGCGGCTGTAGCGGGTTCGTGCGCGTTGGTATTCTTGCCGTTTAAAAGCAAGAACAATAATTTAAAACTTTAAATCAGCCTATATACAGGTATCCTGAAATTTATCGGGATATTAGCTTGTATAAAAAGCCTATATGCTACGCAACGTCGGCGCATTAAATTTCAAACCGCGCGTATTTGCTGTTCGGCAAATACGCGCGGTTTTCGTCAGGCATACGGAGTGTTACGCAGCAGCACGGAGTATGACCGGCGAAAATTTTGAAATTATTTTAAATAATCCTCTCTTGGTTAACCCATATATACAGTTAGGCGCCGCCATTTTTATGGCGGCACATTTTTTATATAAAAGCTTTTTTCTCAATCGCCGCAGTGGTTTCGCGCTCTCCGAGCGCTATGCGCTCCGCCGCATCCTTTGCGTTGAAATCCAAAGTTCCGTTGTTGAGTATGGATGTGTTTCTGTCACCCAAATAAATATCATCGGACGGGACAAGCTCTGTAAATTCCGCGTCTGTAAATTCGGACTTGTCTGCGATATCCTCCCCAAGATACGAAATTATAAACCGCCTGTACCCCGCGTTGTACAGCGGCTTTATTGGGCAGTTGTCCTTTATACCTCCGTCGCGGTATCTCACCGCTCCTATTTTTTCGGGGGGAAAAGCGGCGGGGATAGCGCTTGAAGCTATCAGAATTTTCGTTATGGTTTCGGGAGAGTACGCTCTCATATCAAAATATTCCGCGCTGCCCGTTTCCATGCTTGTGCAGCAGGCAAAGCACGGTATCCTTACCCTTGACAGCCGCAGGTTTATTCCGTTCCTTTCAATAAGATCGATAAGTCCCTCGCGCGAAAACAACCCCGAATTTATCGCGCCGCTTATGCGCTCCTTTGTTATGCTTTTGTCGTCCGATCTTACATATCTTATCGCCGAGCCGATGATCTTTTCTACTGCGTCCATGGGATCGGCGATTACCGATTGCGATATACTCTCCCACACTTTTTCTGCCTCTTCCGCAGAAGCGGTGGCAAACAAAGCCGCATTGAGCGCCCCCACGGAAGCCCCCGAGAACCCCGTTATCCTGTCGGCAATACCCGACTTCACAAGCGCTTTCCACACGCCGACCTGATAGGCGCCGCGACCTCCTCCGCCGCATAATACAAACCCGTATTCAGACATATATCCTCCTGATTTAAATTTGAATTTTCCCGCGCCGCGAACTCAAACGCTGCGCGGTGGAGTTCGCTATCTCGCCGTGAAAGCTGCGTTTCGCTGTGCTCCACTCCGCTTCCACGGCGGAGTGCGGGAAAATTCCTGCGTGGACATTCGGTTGATTTCTGCTTTCAGCGCCTTTACATTTGCAATCTTGTGTGCCTTGGACTAAAAAATCACTGAAATAAAGGATTTCTGCGCGTACCGCGCCGCAATAACATGATATTCTTCCCGTCAAGTCCATATTACCGCTGTACAAGTCCTTGTGTATAAGTTCCCGACTTTAGTATAATACTTTTAAGGCACATAAAAAGGAGGGATTTTATTGTCACTTTCCGAAAAGATCCGGGATTTTGCGATAGCGCTCACGGAGCATGAGCGGGCAGAGCGCACTGTGCGGAAATACACGCGCGACCTTGAAAAGCTGGCGGAGTTCGCGGGGGACTCGCAGCTTGATAAAGCGCTTCTGGTGAGTTTCAAGAGAGCTATTGCCGAAAAATATTCCTCGTCAAGCGTAAACACTATACTGGCGGCGGTGAACAGCTTCCTTGACTTTACTGGACAAAGCGGAATGCGCCTGAAGCCTTTGAGGATACAGCGCCGATCATTCCTGCCCGAAGAGCGCGAGCTGACTGTTGAGGAATACAAGCGCCTTGTTGCGGCAGCAGAACGAAGCGGAAACAAACGTCTTGGGCTGATATTGCAGACCATATGCGCCACGGGAATACGGGTGTCCGAGCTGAAATTCATCACTGTCGAAGCCGTCCGCACAGGGCGCACCGTGATATCCTGCAAGGGAAAGAGCCGCGTGGTGTTCCTGCCCGAAAAGCTGCGTAAGCTCCTCACAAAATACCTTAAAAAAAGGGGTATTCTCATCGGAGCGGTTTTCGTGACCTCGCGTGGCAATCCGCCCGACCGCTCCAACATCTGGCGGGAGATGAAGCGGCTTTGCGAAACGGCGGGTGTAGCGGAGGATAAGGTGTTCCCGCATAATCTGCGCCATCTGTTCGCGAGGACTTATTATTCGATAGAAAAGGATCTGTCGCGGCTTGCGGACATACTCGGTCATTCCGCGGTGAACACCACAAGGATATACACCATGGAGAGCGGAAAAATCCATCAAAAACAAATAAATCGGCTTGGGTTAGTCCTCAATACAACATAATGTTGATTATGTTGTACAAGAATTAACTTTGCCGATTGTTTACACTTCACATTATATCACAACTTTTTTCGCTTGTCAACACTTTTTCAAAAAAACACAAAAAAATTCCACCTGCGCTTAGAAAACTTGTTGAAAATTTTCAAAAAGTTCAGTTTTGCAAAATTTTTACATAAAGCGCGGGCGCAATTCACACATTTGATATGCCATAAAAATACATAAATGTAATCTTTTAAAAGCAAAGACCTGTCCCGCACCGATAATTTACAACATAATCAACATTATGTTGTAAACGCCGTTAAATCGGCGGTTATCGGGTATGCGACCCCCTTGCGGGTTACATATAAAACACACCCGAGCGCATACAAAAAGCGGCTCGGCGGGCAAAACAACGCGGTACATATTCTTTTTTTACGGGTGAAAACCAAAGACCGCGTGAATTTTCACCTCGCCGCGGCGCTGAACGGAGCGCGGGGCAGAAAAACTTTTTTCAGGAGGTCTTTACTATGTTAAAGAAACTGCAATCCCTTAAAGCCAAAAAAGGCTTTACGCTGGTCGAGCTGATAGTTGTTATCGCTATCATCGCTGTTCTGGCGGCTATCCTTGTGCCCACCATGCTTGGCTACGTTACTTCTTCGAGAGTAACATCGGCAAACACTACGGCGGCATCAATCAAGAACAATATTGATGGCTTTTTGACTACGGCTGATACTCAAGGTTATGGTATGCTGCTGGGTTCAACAGTCAATCAAAAGCTTGTGATTACGGTTGATAGTGCAAAATGGAGCATAACCGCAGCTACCAAAGAGAATTTTAAATCAGGTTCTACCATAAAATGGGGGACTGCCGCTGCAAGTAAAACAAAAGATGACAAAAAGTCGGAAGCAAAGTCCGCGGAGGATTTACTTGCAATTGAACTTGCCAACTTATTCCCTGAAGTTAAAAACGCCGCAATAATTGTTCTTCTAAACGGCGGAAAGTGCACCGGTGTTGCGTATACGGCTGATGCAAATAATGCAACGGATTTTGCAAACACGGAATATCCTAAAATTCTTAATGAAACAGGAACTTCCGGAGCAATGGCATTTGATTCAACTTGTAAATGGGACGAAAAAACAGCGGGCGTTTCTCCGAAAGGTTATATCGTAGGCACTGCTCCTGCTATTCCGTTGGTTAGTGGAACTACATCATCTACTCCTACTACGTAATAATGCACAAATCAAAGAAGTTTCCGCGTAAAGGAAAGCGCAGGCGTTTCAGCTTCCGCCGCATGGCAAGGCGAACAGCCAATCTTTCAAAAAGCGCTTTGGAATCGCTGAAAAGCTACCCCGAAATCAGAAAATCCACTCCCGTGTCATTATTTGACGTGCTGTCCGCGGTAAGCGCACTCGGCGTTATCGCTGCGACAGTGGTGTGGGCTGTAATTTGATATCGGTTACCCCGCCGAAAGCTCGGCGGGGTAAATTTTTGCGCTTTTTCGGTTTTTTTGTTTCCAAAAAATTCTTTTATCCCCTTGAAAATGTTTCCTTTTTGTGATATAATATAATTTGAGTTATTATGCGGTTTGAGGACGCAAGTCTTAAAACCCCGCACAAAGGTCATTATTACGCTGAATTTATCATAAAATATTGGCAACAAATATGAAAGGACGCGATTTTAAGAAGCTGACCATACACAAGTACGGAACGCTTCAGACTGATGCTTTTGGCGATTGTCCGCAAAGGCGCAGGAGTTCGCGGTGGTGATGGTATATGGCGAGGAAAAAGATTGCGGTGCTGTTCGGCGGCGCTTCAAGCGAACACGAGATATCACTTTTGTCCGCCTACAATGTACTTACAAATATCCCCAAAAACAAATACAACGTTATGTGCATAGGCATAACCAAAAAGGGGCACTGGCTGTATTACCCCGGGGAATACGAGTATATCCGCACGGGTGAGTGGGAGAATAATCCCGACTGCTGCACCGCGGTAATCAGTCCCGACGCGCTTAACAAGGGGATAATACTTATGGGGGAAGCCTCCTATATACACAAGGTGGACGCGGTTTTCCCCGTGCTTCACGGCGCGAACGGCGAGGACGGAACTATTCAGGGGCTATGCGCTCTTGCGGGGCTTCCCTGCGTCGGCAGTGACATGACAGGCAGTGCCGCCTGTATGGACAAGACTATAACGCACGCCATTCTCGATACGGCGGGGATACGCACCGCGCCTTACTGCCACATCACTAAGGATGCGCTGTCGGATATTGAGGGCATGTGCGACATGATTGAAAGCAGACTGGGCGGTTATCCTATGTTTGTCAAGCCCGCTTCCGCGGGGTCGTCTGTGGGAGTTTCCCGCGCGGCGAACCGCGAGGCTCTGAAAAGCGGAATTATGGTAGCGTTTGCCCACGGTGTAAAGGTGCTTATCGAAAAGGAAATACGCGGCAAGGAAGTCGAGTGCGCGGTTCTGGGCAACTCACAGGGGTTAAACGCAGCGGAGAGTCTGATAGCTTCGATACCCGGACAGATAACCTCGGAGTCTGGTTTTTACGATTATGACGGGAAATACGGCAGCGAGAGCAAAGCGGTGCTGGATATCCCAGCGAAAATCACCCCCGAGGAAACGGAGGAGCTGCGCGAGATTGCCAAAAAGGCTTACCGCGCAGTGGGCTGCAACGGTATGGCGCGCGTGGATTTTTTTGTGACAGACGAGGGAATAATACTTAATGAGATAAATACTATTCCCGGGTTTACGTCGATCAGTATGTATCCGAAGCTAATGGAAAATATGGGGATACCGTATGATGAGCTTATAGACAGACTGATAGAGCTTGCGCTGGAGCGCTGCGGCGATTGACTTTGCGGCTGGGCTGCCGAAAAGTTACGGCGGCTTGTAAGCCGTGAAATCAAAGGCACTGAAAGCTTACAGCGACATTTCGTCCGCTTTGGAAATTTCACAAAGGCGATAATTATACTAAGAAATTTATCGCCGCACCTTGTAGAAAAAGCCTATTTGCCGCGCAATGTCGGTGCATGAAATTTCAAAAAGTCGTGCGTTTGCGAACGCAAACGCACGCGGTTTCCGCTAAGCATACGGAGCGGAACGAAGTGAAGCGGAGTATGCTTAGCGGAAATTTTGAAATTTTTTTTAATAAGCTTTAGGTCCACCTTTATGTACAAACTGAGGCGATATAAGCAAATTATAGCTGTTTTCCGCAGTCGCGCAGAGCGGAGCGTGAGTTCGGAAATTTTGCAATTTTTTAAAATCAGGAGATTTATAACATGGTAAATATTACGTTTAACCTTAAGCAGACCACTGACGCGGGAACGGACAGCTCCGAGCTGTTCACAAAGGGAGAGTTCCGCGAACATGGGGGGAGCTATTTTATAGATTATGACGAGAGCGAAGCCACGGGCTATGAGGGCAGTCATGTGCAGCTCAAAATCGACAATGGGCTTATGACCATGACGCGCACGGGCGCGGTCTTTTCCAGCCTTATTTTCGAGAACGGAAAACGGCATTACTGTCAGTACGGCACGGAATACGGGGATTGTATGATAGGCATTTCAACCACCGATATGAAGAATAAGCTTGACGAGAACGGCGGGGAGATATATGTTAAGTATACTATTGACGTGAATGCGGGGCTTATGGCTACCAACGAGATAACCGTCAGCGTTAAGATGTGAGCGCGGCAATATCGCGCTCAAGACTGTTCGGCGAGAAGCCGCACAAAATCAAGAGATAAAAAGCATTGAAAGCAGACGTAAACTGAACGCCCACGCAGGAAATTTCCCGCAAGCCTCCGTGAAAGCGCAGCGAATGCGGAGCTTTCACGGAGGGCAAACGCTTTGCGTTTGCGTGGCGCGGGAAATTTTTACAATCAGGAGATTAGAGGATGTATAACGCAGTCAATGAAGCAAAAAAACAGGTCAGCGAGGTAATTATGGAGGCGCTCGGGCGGCTTACCGGCGCGGGGAAGATTCCCGCGGAGCCGCTGCCGCCGTTTCAGGTAACTATCCCCGCGGATTCGTCGCACGGAGATTTTTCGGCAAACGTGGCGCTGGTGTCCGCAAAGGCGCTTAAAAGCAATCCCCGTGCTATCGCACAGATGATAGCGGAAACGGCGGAGCTTGCGGGCACGGCGTTCGATAAGGTGGAGGTCGCGGGACCCGGATTTCTCAATTTTTTTGTGGGAAACGTGTGGTTCGCGGACGTGGTAAGGAACACGGTTAAGCTTGGCGGTGAATACGGCAAGACCGATCTCGGAAAGGGAAAGCGGGTGTTGGTGGAATTTGTGTCAGCTAACCCGACGGGTCCCATGCATATCGGAAACGCGAGGGGCGGCGCTATCGGCGATTGTCTGTCGTCGCTGCTGTCGGAAGCGGGCTACGAGGTCAGCCGCGAGTTTTATATAAACGACGCGGGAAACCAGGTCGAAAAATTCGGGAAATCGCTGTCGCTGCGGTATATGCAGGTTTGCAGCGAGGCGGGACGGCGCGCCGCCGCGGAAAACAAGGACATGGAGAGCTTCACAAAGGCTATATACGGCGAGGACGGAAATTCCCCCGAATTCCCCATGCCCGAGGACGTGTACTTAGGACAGGATATCATAGAGCATGCAAAGAATTACTATGATTTAAACGGTGACAAGCTTGCGGAGGTATCCGAGGAGGAGCGCAGAAAGGCTCTTACGGAATACGCGCTGCCGCTTAACATAGAGCGTCTGGAGCAGGATCTGCTGAAATATCGTATCAAATATGACAACTGGTTCAAGGAGAGCAGTCTGCACCAAAGCGGCGCGGTCGCGGAGGTTATCGAGAAGCTCAAAGCGGGCGGTCATACCTACGAGCAGGACGGCGCACTGTGGCTGAGAGCCACCGATTTCGGCGGCTACAAGGATTTCGTGCTGGTGCGCTCCAACGGATTCCCTACTTATATTGTGCCCGATATCGCGTATCATTATAATAAGCTGATAACCCGCGGCTACGACAAGGCGATAAACGTGCTGGGCGCGGATCACCACGGTTATGTGCAGAGAATGCGCATATGCCTGTCGGCTATGGGAATAGACGACAGCAGGCTTGACGTGGTAATAATGCAGATGGTAATGCTTGTGCGCGGCGGTGAAGCGGTAAAGCTGTCAAAGCGTTCTGGAAAGGCGATAACGCTTACCACACTGCTTGATGAAGTACCGCTTGATGCGGCGAGATTTTTCTTCAATCTGCGCAATTCCGACACTCACCTTGAGTTTGACCTTGACTTAGCCGTTGAGGAGAGCAGCAAGAATCCCGTTTATTATGTGCAGTACGCTCACGCGCGTATCTGCCGGGTTATCGAAAAAATGGCGGAGGACGGCGCGGCATACAGCGGCGGTGAGGTATCCTATGCAGAGCCGGCGGAGCTTGCGCTGGTGCGTAAGATAGCGGAAATGCCCGAAATGATCAACGACGCGGCAAAGGAGTACAATCCCTCCGCGCTGACGAGATACGCTTTTGAGCTGGCGCAGAGCTATCACAAGTTCTATGACAGCTGCACCATAAAGGATGCGGAGCAGCCCGTGAAGCTGTCGCGGCTGGCGCTTTGCGAAGCGGTCAGAACGGTTCTGCGCAATGTTCTGGCACTGCTTAAGGTGGACGCTCCCGAAAAGATGTAAAAGCCATAAGAACCGCTCCGTCTATGCAGCAAAGGGCAGCGTAAAGCCTACTCGGGGAATTTTCGCGAGAGCTTTGGTGCGCAATACGGAGTACAGCGGAGTGCTGAGTATTATAGGGCGTTTCAACCCCCTTTGAGGCGGGTCGCGGAAACTTTCAAATATAAATCATTCGCGGGAAATCTATTAAATCATCAACGCGGGGGAGCAGCTTAAAACAATGTATAAAGTTGAAAAAAAGTATTATCTTAAGGCATTTCTGATAGCGCTGATAATGGGGGCGGTTCTGCTGCTTCCGTTTGTGGTGATAGACGGAGGGTATTTTATATTCTACGGCGACTACAACGCGCAGCAGATACCGTTTTACAAAACCTGTATCAACGCGGTGCAGAACGGCAGCTTCGGCTGGAACTGGCAGACCGACCTCGGAGTCAATTTTATCGGTTCGTACAGCTTCTATACGCTGGGCAGTCCGTTTTTCTGGCTGGCTGCTCTGTTTCCCGCGGGAATATCCCAATACCTAATGGCACCGCTTATGGCGCTTAAGCTCGCGCTTTCGTCGCTTTTTGCCTTTATTTATATCAGACGATTTGTGACAAAGCCGCAGACCGCTCTCATCGGCGGGCTGCTTTATGCCTTTTCGGGATATTCGATGCAAAACATCTTCTTCAACCACTTTCACGAAGCAATAGTGTTCTTTCCGCTGCTGCTTATAGGTCTGGAGGAGGCTGTGGTGAACAGGCGGCGCGGTCTGTTTGCGCTTACTGTGGCGCTTAATGCTTTTGTAAATTACTTCTTCTTTATCGGAGAATGCATTTTTCTGGTAATTTATTTTGTAATAAGAATGGCGATGGATAAGAATTTCCGCCTTAAGCTGATGGATTTTCTGTGCCTCGCTTTTGAGAGCGTTGCGGGTGTAATGCTGGCGGGAATGCTGTTTGTGCCCTCTATTTACCAGGTGCTTGACGTTCCGCGCTCCACGTCGCTGCTCACAGGCTGGAATTTCCTGTTTTACGGCAGCGTGCAGCGCTACGGGCTTATACTGGAATCAATGTTTTTTCCGCCCGAGGTGGCGGCGCGTACCAATATGTTCACCGAGGCTAATGCAAAATGGTCGAGTGTGGCGCTGTATCTGCCGCTGTTCTCAATGGCGGGAGTTATCGCCTTTATGAAAGGCGCAAAGGGTCACTGGGCAAGAGCGCTGTTGGGGATATGTCTGCTTATGGCGTTTGTGCCGGGGCTTAACGCGTCGTTTGTACTGTTCAACAGCAGCTTTTACACGCGTTGGTTCTATATGCCGGAGCTTATATGCTGCCTTGCCACGGTCTATACGCTGGAGCATGGGGAGTTTGATCTGAAGCTCGGATTCAGAGCCTGCGCGGGGGTGGTGGCGGTTATGACGCTTCTTGTAACGCTTGCTCCCTTTAAAATCACCGAAAAGATAAAAACGGAGGACGGAATCGAGGAGGAAGTCACCGATATTGTTCCCCATGTTTTCGGGGATTTCAAGTATGCGGTGTTTGTTTCGATAGGGCTTGCCGCGGGATTTCTGATTATATTGTATTTTATTATGGTACAGCGGAAGAAACTCCGCTCCGAGGCGTTCACCCGCAGACTTACGGCGGTAACGATATTCTGCTGCATGATGCTGGGGTATTATTTTGTGGGCTACGGCAGGATACTCGGTCCCTATATCCGTGACTATAATAAGACGGTTTCGGCGGATATACGCATAAACGATGCGGATTTCTACCGCATGGAGGGAATAGGCGAAATAAACAATGTCAATATGCTGTGGAATATGAGTTCATTAAAGAGCTTTACAAGCATAATTCCAAGCTCCACATTTGATTTGTATGAAATGCTGGATATAGAGCGTTCGGTAAACTCCGCGCCCGAAGAGAATCGTTATGCGCTGCGCGCTCTCACACGTGTAAAATATGTCATGATACCAGAGGATAAGGAAAACCGTGACAGCCTTCTGGAGAAGCTGGCGATATATGAGTATATGGACACGATGAGCGGCTATGAAATATATTCCACGGAGTATGCTTTGCCAATGGGCTTTGCATATGACGAATACGTCACGGATAACAACTGCGGCAGCAGCGGCTCGGTGGACAAGCTGATGATTAGGGCGGTAATCCTGTCTGAGGAACAGGCGCAGAAGTATTCGGACATTCTTGCGCCGCTTGACGGGGAACAGATTAAAATTACCACGCTGGAGCGGTTTAAGGAGGACGCGGCACGGCGCATAGAGCAGGGCGTTTCGCGGTTCAGCATTGACAACAGCGGCTTCTCGGCAATAAGCGATTTTGAAACGGATAAGCTGGTTATGTTCAGCGTGCCGTTTGACAGCGGATGGAGCGCGGATATCGACGGCGAGGCGGCGGAGATAGAGAGGGTAAACGGCGGCTTTATGGCAGTGAAAGTACCTGCTGGATATCATGAGGTAGTGTTCACTTACCGTACCCCGGGGCTTACGATGGGAATTATTTTCACAATTGTCGGGGCGGTGCTGATCGCGGCGTATATTGTGTATTTTGTGAGGTTCAGCCGCCACAAGCCGCGCCCCTATGCGCATTTGTATCCGCAGGATCAGGTTGAGGGCGTGAAGGCGCACAGCACTTATATATCGCAGCTTACAAGGCAGATCAAAGACTGTGCCGAAAAGGCCGTTGCTCGGGAAGACGATGAGGATAAGGAGCTTACCTGGCCCGAAGTGGAAAAGGACTTTATGGATACCGGTCGTTATGATTTCAGCAAGCTGAAGCCTAAGAACCGCACCTCGCATATAACCGAGGAAGACGAGGCGTTCAATGTGCTTAAGGAGCTTGACGAGAAGAAGGATGACAAATGGTAAGCGATGAATAATCGCTTCAGCCAGTAGAAAAAGCTTATTGACAACGTAATGTCGGCGCATGAAATTTCAAAAAGTACACATTTGCCGAAAGGCAAATGTGTACGGTTTCCGCAGTCACGCAGAGCGAAATGGAGCGTGAGTGCGGAAATTTTGAAATTTTTTTAATAATCAGCTTTATGTCAACCTTTATATACAGCCTGAAGCTATGAATAATCGCTTTACAGTTGTGCAGTACAAAGCAGTGAAAACAGAGGTCAGCGTACCGCCCGCGCATGAATTTTCCGCAATCCGCTGACAAAGCGCAGCGGAACGAAGTGAAGCGGAGTTTTGTCGGCGAGGATAGCGTAATACGGCGCAACGCGCCGTATGGAGCGGTGCGAAAAATTCTTTTGAATAAGGAGAAATGATATGCATCTTGAAGAGAAGACGCTTTCGAGCGAGCAGAAGTTTGACGGGAAGATAGTAAAGTTGTATGTGGATTCCGTAGAGCTGGAGGACGGCAAGAAGAGCTTCCGCGAGGTTATAAAGCACCCCGGGGGAGTGTGTGTGCTGCCGCTGGACGAGGAGGGAAATGTGCTGTTTGTAAGGCAGTTCAGATATCCGCACAAAAAGGTGCTGCTTGAGATACCTGCGGGGAAGTTGGAGTACGGCGAAAATCCTTCGGAGTGCGGAATACGTGAGCTTAAGGAAGAAACGGGCTGCACCTGCGACAGGTACGAGTATCTGGGAAGCCTTATCCCCACGCCCGCGTACTGCGGGGAGGTAATTCATATGTATCTGGCGCGCGGTCTGCATTACGGAGAGCAGAAGCTGGATTCGGGTGAATTTCTGGATATAGAAAAAATACCGCTGGACAGAGCGGTAGAAATGATTATGAATAATGAGATAGAGGATTCCAAGACACAGATAGCCGTTTTGAAAACGCGGCTGAAGCTGGATTCGGAGCGGGCGTAGCAGCCGCTCCGAGCCGCTATTGAACATATTCACGGTAAGCGTCGAGTATCTGCTCCTCGATTTTTTCGCGGACGTTCGCCGAGATGGGGTGAATAATGTCGCGGAAGATACCGCTGTCCTCGCGGCGGCTGGGCATTGCCACGAACATTCGCTCGTCGCCCTGCACCAGCTTGATGTCGTGGATAGCGATGGCATTGTCGATAGTGATGGACACTACGGCGCGAAGCCTGCCCTCATGCATTGTTTTTCTGATTTTGATATCGCTGATTTCCATAGTTTTCCCTCCGGTTAAGCATTGCGCTTGATGTTATTTGCAAAAGTTATTGTGGGAATTTTGCGGCGGAATATTCATAAAAACAGGCAAAAAAGCATATAATTTTTGCGGCGGAGCATAAGCGGACAGCAAAAGGCGGTAAACCGATTTGGAAATCAGGAGCGCCGAAAGCTTGTGGCATATAGAACCATGCAACAAAAGCGCAGAAAGTTAACGGTTATGTAACGCCGACGCGGGCAATTTCAAAAGTGCCGGGGTTTTGCGCAATAATTTTGTTAAATAAGGGGTAATTCTTATGGCTTTTTGCCGCAATGATCACAGAACTAACGGAAATTTTGAAATTCTTTCAGATAGGAGCTGCTGATTTTGGAGAATTTTCTTAAAGGAAAAAAGCACGTGCATTTTATAGGTATAGGCGGCAGCGGAATGTATCCGCTGGCGCAGATACTGCATACGCAGGGTTATTGCCTTACGGGGTCTGACAATAATGAAACCACTACGCTCAAAGCGGTGAGAAGCATGGGTATCCCCGTGATGATGGGTCAGCGCGCCGAAAATATCAAGGGTGCGGATCTGATAGTGTATTCCGCCGCCATAATGGAGGATAATCCGGAACTTGTCGCGGCGCGGGAGGCGGAGAAGAACGGCGTAACGCTCAAAGAGAGAAGCGACCTTCTGGGTCTTGTAACGTCGCAGTACAAAAGCAATTTCTGTGTTTCGGGAACTCACGGAAAGACCACCGTCACCTCAATGCTCACCATGATGCTGCTTGCGGCGGGTATCGACGCTTCCGCGGTGATAGGCGGCAAGCTGAGGGCTATCGGCGGCAGCGGACGCGCGGGCAACAGCGACTATATGGTGTGCGAGGCGTGTGAGTTCAAAGATACGTTTCTGAAGCTGTTTCCGAGGTATTCCGTAGTTCTCAATATCGACAGAGATCATATGGATTACTTTAAAAACATGGATAATCTCAAGAACTCTTTCCGCCGGTTCTGCGAGCAAACGAGCGACACCGTGGTGGCAAACGGTGACGATGAGAATGTCCGTGAGGTAATGAGCGCCTGCGTTTTCAATGGTAAATTTGTCACGTTCGGGAAAAGCGCCGACAACGATTTTTACCCTGAGGATATCCGTCTTATTTCGGATTTTAGGCGGGAATTCTCTCTTATGCATAAAGGCAGCGAGCTGTGCAGGATAGGGATAAACGTTCCGGGAATTCATAACGTTTACAACGCGGTTGCAGCCTGCGCGGCGGCTTATTCGGCGGGAATACCCGTTTCGGCGATACGCGAGGGACTGGAGCAGTTCGGCGGAGCAATGCGCCGCTTTGAACGCAGAGCGGAAATAAACGGCATAACCATTGTGGACGATTACGGGCATCACCCCGCGGAGATAGCCGCAACGCTGAAAACCGCCAAGGAAATGAGCTTCAAAAGAGTGTGGGTGATACATCAGCCTTTCACATATTCGCGCACCGCAATGCTGCTTGACGAGTTTGCCGAGGCGCTGTCCATAGCGGACAGGGCAGTGCTGACCGAGATAATGGGCAGCCGCGAGAAGAATACCTATAATATTTATTCCAAAGACCTTGCGGCGAAAATTGACGGCTGCGTATGGTTTCCCACCTTTGAGGAAGTCGTGCGTTACGCGGCTGAAAATCTCGCGGCGGGCGATCTTGTGATAACTACGGGCTGCGGAGATGTTTACAAGGTCGCGGATATGCTGATCGAAATACTGAACGGAGCGGAAAAATGAGCGATATTCATGGAAAAATAAAGGATTTTATATATTCACACCAAGATGAATTGGTGAAAAATCTGACGGAGCTTGTGGCTATCCCAAGCTATAAGGGCAGCCCCGAGGACGGCGCTCCTTTTGGAGCAAGCACAAAAGAAGCGCTTTATAAAATGAAGAATATATGCGACGGAATGGGCTTTAAAACCACCGTTTACGAGAATGCCGTTCTCTGCGCGGATTGGGGAGAAGAACCCGAGCTGGGCATTCTGGCTCATCTTGATGTAGTTCCCGTACATGACGAAAATCGGGGTAACTGGGCAACAGATCCGTTTCAGCTTACCGAAAAGGGCGGTGTGCTGTACGGGCGGGGAGCTATCGACGACAAAGGACCAGCGGTAGCGGCTCTATGGGCGCTCAACTGTGTAAAGGAGCTGGGAATACCGCTGAAAAAGGGCGTTCGGCTGATATTCGGCACAGATGAGGAAAACGGCTCTGAGGACTTGGAGATATACAAAAAATATGACCGATTCCCTACGAATGTGTTCACTCCCGACGGCAGCTTTCCAGTTATAAATATTGAAAAGGGAATGCTGCGTCTGCTTTTTAACGGAGAATTTCAAAGCGGCGAGTTGGTAATGTTCGAGGGCGGCAGCGTCCCCAACGCCGTGCCGAATCACGCGCGGGCAAGACTGCTTTCGATATCGCTTGGCGATGTTGAGCGCGAGGTCGGCAGCATTGCGGGTGCGGATTTTTCCGTTGGTGATAGATACGGTCATGTTGAGATAGGCTGCGGCGGAAAGTCGGCGCACGCGTCTACTCCCGAAGCGGGCGTGAACGCGCTTACGGCGCTTATCGCGCTGCTGAACCGCGTGACGGACGAGCCGGTTCTGCGCGGATTGGGTGAATTGTTCCCGTTCGGTGAAACGGACGGAGCGGCTCTCGGCATAAAGTGCGCGGACGAAAGCGGAGCACTGACCTGCGTTTTAAGCAAAATATCAACGGAACAGGGCGCTATAAACGGTGTGGTGGATATCCGCTTTCCGACCTGTACAAATCTGGAATTTGTCAGGGGCAGGCTGACTTCGGCTTTGGGGGATATCGGCTTAAAGTGCAGGGTGCTTCTCGGAGAGGAACCGCACGTCGTTCCCGAGAACAGCAAATTTGTGCAGACCCTTCTTCGGGTATATGAGCGGATCGAGGGCGAAAAAGGGCGCTGTATCGCCATCGGCGGCGGAACTTATGTTCATAATATCGAGGGCGGAGTGGCATTCGGTGCGGAGCGCGGCGATACGGATTACCATATGCATGGCGACAATGAGTTTATCACCGTTGAGGAGCTTCTTAAGGACGCTGTTCTGTTCGCGGAGGTTATCGCGGAAGTGTCTGGACAGACAGTTTAAAACGGTATTTGTGAAATAGGGGCACTGAAAGCATAGATTAGCTGAACGCCCACGCATCAAATTTCAAAAAGTGTCATAATTTGCGAGGCAAATTATGACCGGTTTCCGCAATCGCGCGGAGTGAGCTTAGCGAACGGCGCGTGATTGCGGAAATTTTGAAATTTTTTTAAATAATCAGCTTTAGTTTAACCAATAAATCCAGAATAAGCGGGGTGCATCGCCCCTTCAATCTATAGAAAAAGCCTATATGCCTCGCAATGTCGACGCATTAAATTTCAAAAAGTGCACATTTGCCGTATGGCAAATGCAGCGCGGTTTCCACTGGACATGCGGAGCGAAGCGGAGTATGCCCAGTGGAAATTTTGAAATTTTTTAAAATAATCCAATATAGGTCAACCTTTATATACAATTTAATATATAATCTTGCGGAGCGCAGAAGCGCTGTTATTTGACAGGTAGAATGCAGAAAATAAAAAAGCCTAAAAAAGGCTTGAAAAATGCGGAAACGCGCCAAAAGTGGCTTTATAGAGCCGTTTTTTAGACTTGAAACAGTGGAATAAAATAAAAGTGTGCCCGAGGGGTTGTCAAAAACTTTTCGGGCTTTTTTTGTTTTTTTATGCTTAATCGGCTATTTGTCAAGAATTTTTCAAAAACCTTTTCAGAGCTTTTTAGGAGCTTTTAAATGGCTCAACCGC
>CAJULF010000002.1 GCA_910587135.1 uncultured Oscillospiraceae bacterium | reverse complement strand
CTTGTTTTTTGTGTTTTGAGTGTCAAATTTTCGCGTTTTGCGTGTCAGACAACAAGCGCCCCGTTATTCTTTTCCCAAAATACTCTGAATAATCTCCCAATATATGCCTATAATAGGATTATCAAAATTTACCAAGAGGTGTTGAAGATGAACTCATTCAGCGGTATTTCGGGATTTTCAAGAGAGGCGTCCGCCGCGCTGGACACGGCGCTGAACATTGCGGAGTGCATGGGGCATACCTATGTGGGCAGCGAGCATATGCTGTGCGGGCTGTGCAAAGAACCCGCCTATCCATCCGCGGCGCTGCTTTCAAAGCAGCGGATAACCTACCGTGATCTGCTGCTGCGGCTTAAGAGCAGACTGGGTATAGGCAGAAGCGTAAAGCTGTCCGACGGGGATTTTTCCCCGCGGCTGAGAAAGCTGCTTGCGGGAGCGCGGAATATTTCCGCAGCGAGAGGCGAGGGCAAGGTAACCACCGTACACCTTCTTATGTCGATATTGACCGACAGGGACTGCACCGCGTTTTCCCTTATTTCGGAGTACGGAGCGGGCATTCCCGCCAAGCTGTACGCCGAAGCAGCCGCGGGACGCGGTTCGGATCCCGACCAACGCTCCATAGCAAAGCCCGATATTAAGAGCAGAAGGGACAGCGACCTCCCCGCGCTCTCCCGATACGGAACAGAGCTTACCGCCGCCGCGAGGGAGGGGCGGCTCGATCCCGTTATCGGTCGGGAAAACGAGATCGACCGCATGGTTCAGATACTGCTGCGGCGCAGCAAAAACAATCCCTGCCTTATCGGCGAGGCAGGAGTGGGGAAGACCGCCGTCGCGGAGGGTCTGGCGCGGCGCATAGCGGAGGGAAACGTTCCTGAGGAGCTTTCCGAAAAGCGTATATTTGCTCTGGACCTATCCGCCATGCTTGCGGGAGCTAAATACCGCGGTGATTTTGAGGAGCGCCTTAAAAGCGTTCTTGAGGAAGCGCAGAGCCACAAGGAGATAATACTGTTTATCGACGAGATACACATGATAGTGGGCACGGGCGCTGCGGAGGGCGCTATTGACGCGGCAAGCATACTGAAGCCGCCGCTGGCGCGTGGTAATATCTGTCTTGTCGGCGCGACAACAACAGAGGAATACCGTAAATTCATTGAAAAGGACAGCGCGCTGGAGCGCCGCTTCCAGCCCGTAAGGGTGGAGCAGCCCGACGAGAGCGCCGCGTTGGAGATATTAACGGGTCTGAGGGAAAAGCTGGAGCAGCATCATCGGGCGGTTATAACGGACAATGCGCTGTCCGCGGCGGTGCGGCTGTCGCAGCGGTATATTTCCGATAGAAATCTCCCCGACAAAGCCATAGACCTTATCGATGAGGCAGCCGCGCGTGCACGTTCTCGGCAGTACGCGGGGGCGATACCGGGGGAATTCGCCGAAAAAGGCAGTACGGGACAGCACGTGCGGGCGCAGACAATAGTTGACGAGGAGGACGTTGCGCTGACGGTAGCGGCGGTAACGGGAATACCCGCCGCGCGGCTCACAGAGGACGAGGGACTGCGGCTATCGGAGCTGGAGCGGCGGCTTAAGGACAGGGTAATAGGTCAGGACAGGGCGGCGGAGCTTGTCGCGGGAGCGGTTCTTCGCGGCAGGGCGGGCTTGAAAGACCCCAACCGTCCGGTTGGATCGTTCCTGTTCCTCGGTCAGACGGGCGTTGGAAAGACAGAGATGTCGCGGGCGCTGGCGGAATGTGTTTTCGGTGACAAAAAGCGGCTTATCCGTTTCGATATGTCGGAATTTATGGAAAAGCATTCCGTGTCCAAGCTGATTGGCTCGCCTCCGGGGTATGTAGGATACGAGGAAGAGGGGCAGCTTATAAAACGGGTTCGCAGCGCGCCCTATTCGGTGGTGCTTTTTGACGAGGTGGAGAAGGCTCACCCCGACGTGCTGAATCTGCTGCTTCAGATATTGGAGGACGGGTCGCTTACAGGCTCGGACGGCAGGACAGCCGATTTCCGCAGTGCGATAGTTATCATGACGGGAAATATCGGCGCGGAGGAGCTTAACAAACGCTCTCTGGGCTTCGGCGGAGGAAGCGGGGGAGCGGACAGCGTGCTCAGCGCCCTAAAAAAACAATTCCGCCCCGAGCTGCTGAACAGGATAGACAATGTGGTCGTGTTCAATCGGCTCGGTGCGGAGGAGATGAAAAAGATATGCGAAATTATGCTGGAAAACCTTGTAAGCAGAACTGCCGCCCGCGGCATAGAGCTTTCATTCAGTCCCGAAATCGCCGCGCGGCTTTGTGAAAGCGTTCGCGGGGAGGATATGGGCGCGCGTCCGCTCCGCAGGAAGATCACCTCGGAGATCGAGGATATGCTTTCGGCGAGGATTATTTCGGGGGATATTCCCGACAAATGCCGCGCAGAGGTTTTCGCGGACAAATCGGGCTTTGATGTGAGAGTGCTGGCGGTGCTGCCTTAAGCCGCCGTTGCGGAGGAGTTTTCCGAAAGCTCCTTCTCCATCATTTCGGTCATACTTTCAGCGAAAACCGCGTAGCCCTTTGTGGGGTCGTTTATCAGAACATGAGTCACCGCGCCCACCAGCATACCGTTTTGTATTATGGGACTTCCGCTCATGCCGCAGACGATACCGCCTGCCGCGTCCAGAAGCCTCTCGTCGGTGATTTTTATTACCATTCCCTTGGGTCCGTTTAAATCGAGCAGATTCACACGTTCTATTTTAATTGAGTATTCCTGCGGAACGCGCCCGTTTACGGTAGCAAGTATAACCGCGTCGCCGCACTCCACCTCCTGCCTGAACGCTATCGGTACAGCTTCTCCTTCGATTGCCGATTCAAGAGTGCCGAAAACTCCCACACGGGTATTGGCATAAATAGTTCCCTCGGAGGAGTTTGGCAGCAGTATGCCGCACAGTTCTCCCGCCGCGCCGCATTCGCCCTTGATAACGTCGTAGATGTCCGCGCCCGTGATCTCTCCCGAATAAAGCGGGACAGGCTCACCCGTTGAAACGTCGCTTACGGCATGACCCAGACCTCCGAAGCGCCCGCTTTCCGGATCGTAAAAGGTAAGTGTGCCTATTCCCGCAGCGCTGTCGCGAACCCATGCGCCGATACGCGGCACACCATCCTCCATGACGGGAATACAGCTCAGTGAAAGCTCGCTGCTGTCGCGGTCGAGGAGAATTTCACAGCTTTCGGGGCTGAGTGCTATCGCATCGGCTAATTCGGCGTTGGTGCGAACCGCTACGCCGTTCACCTCGGAAATTATGTCCCCCTGCTTCAGCCCGCAGCCCTCAGCAGGGGAACTTTCTGCCACAGATGCCACAATTATCCCATCCGATTTCATTTTGATGCCGAATGGCGTGCCGCATGGTACAAGCCGGGGGCGGACTACGCTCTCGGTTTTGGCGGATTTTATGGGAACCGCACCCACATAATACCCCGTTCCATTGTCAAGAGGGCGCAGAACCGCCGCCGAGAAGCCTCCGTCCGGAAACTCGTCGGAAATATCCATACTTATATTAACGGGCAGGGCGGCATAGTAATAGCTTATAAGCATTGCCGTCAGAGCTATCGCCGCGCAGAATGCCCTTGAGATAAATTTAGCTGTTTTTTCCATGTTACCTGTGCCTTTCATTTTTTTCAACGAGTTTAATATTTGCGGATTTTGCGGTTAATATCATAGGAAAATACAAACGGTAACATTAAGACGGTAAAGTATTTTTATTGAAAACTTCGTTACTTTTTTCGGAAATTTCCGCGAACCGCCGCATATCGCGGCTGAACGCATCTGATATGGATAACGGGAAAGATACGCGTATGGAAACATGCTCTCTCAGAGATTTATTTTTTTACCCTATTGACATTTAGGAAAAAAAAGGTTATAATTAAAATATGTATTTTATATAATGGGGTCGTGTGCGGATATTATTTATTGAAATGCCATGACCGATGCCCGCTTTTATCCGTGTGAGGTAAAATCGTCATCTTCGGGACGAGCGTTGTATGCGGGCTGATTATTATCGGAAATATTTTTTGTAACATATACCTGATTCGGCAAAGCTGCTTACGGTAAAAGCGTCTTTGCCGCAATACCGATCTTTGTCCCGTTTCATTTGCGGGGCAGGCGGGTTTGACGCGGAAAATCATACCCCAATACGCGCTTTTCGGCTATATTCCGCAAAGATAAGCCTTACATAAAAGCCGCGTTGATATTTCATAAATGACTGTCGGGCTTCATTCAGCCCTCGTCGCAGCGTCAAAAAATATTTGTATTGAGCCGTTCGCGGATATCCGCGGGGACGAGTTTTTCCGTCCCCCGATACGAGTACGCGCGTATGCGGATCTGACCGTATATGCGTAAGCCCGTTTATCTGCGTATCGGTCGGTAGTGCTGCAAATTTTGTTGAATTTTTACTGAACGCCGCGGCCGTATAATAGTGTATCCAGAAACCGCGCAAAAAGGAAAGGAAATTTTTGATGGGATTATTAACCAACAACAAGCTGCTGACAGAAACGGAAAGCATAGCGCGAAAGGACAGCGTTCCCGCGCAAAAATCAAAAGTAAACGCCGCCCCCTCGGTGAATGCCGCTGCCAAAACGGGCGCCGCACCCAACGTGCCGGTAAAGAAATACCGCCGCAGCGTGTCGGCGCAGCGCTCTGCCGTAAGGGAGCAGAGAGTGCTGACGGACAGCCGTTCGGTGCAGAAAACAACCGCAAAAAAGCCGAGAGAGGTGCGCTCCACTCCCGTAAGATTTATACCGCTGGGCGGGCTTAACGAGATTGGAAAGAATCTGTACGTTTACGAGTGCAGCAACGATATGTTTATTGTGGACTGCGGTCTTACCTTTCCCGACGCGGAAATGCCGGGCGTGGACCTTGTGGTTCCCGATTTCACCTATCTTGAGAAGAACAAGGAGCATTTCCGAGGGATAATCATAACCCACGGACACGAGGATCATATAGGCGCGCTGCCCTACCTGCTGAAAAAGGTGAACGTTCCGATTTACGGGACGCGTCTGACGCTGGGTCTGGTAGAGGGAAAGCTGAAGGAGCACGGGCTTCTGTCCCAGGCGTCGCTTAACGTTGTAGAGCCGCGTCAGAACGTGCGTATGGGCTGTATGTCGGTCGAGTTTATCCGCGTGAACCACTCCATACCCGACTCCTGCGCACTCGCTATCCATACTCCCGCGGGTGTGATTATCCATACGGGAGATTTCAAGGTGGATTATACCCCTATCGAGGGGGGGATAATAGATCTGGCGCGCTTCGGTGAGCTTGGAAACAGGGGAGTGCTGGCGCTTATGAGCGAAAGCACAAACGTTGAGCGTCCGGGATATACCAAAAGCGAGCGCAGCGTGGGCGACAGCTTTAAAAAGCTGTTTACCGACGCGGAGGGCAAGCGGATAATCATTGCCACGTTTTCCAGCAATATCCACAGAATACAGCAGATAATCGACGAGGCTGTAAAGCACAATAGGCGCGTGGCGGTGTCGGGCAGAAGCATGGTGAACGTTATCGCCAAGGCTGAAGAGATGAATTACATCAAAGTGCCCGATGGTACGCTGATAGATATCGAGGACGTGAACAAGTACGACCCCGAAGAGCTTGTCATAGCCACAACGGGAAGTCAGGGAGAGCCGCTGTCGGCGCTGTCGAGAATGTCCTCGGGCGACCACAGACAGGTAACCATCACCCCCAACGACTTTATAATCATATCCGCAAACCCCATTCCCGGCAACGAGAAGCTTGTTAACAAGGTGGTAAACGAGCTGATGAAGCAGGGCGCGGAGGTCATCTACGAAAGTATGTATGAGGTGCACGTTTCCGGTCACGCCTGCCAGGAGGAGCTTAAGATGATGATCTCGCTGACGAAGCCGAAATTTTTCGTGCCTATTCACGGTGAGTTCAAGCATATGAGAAAGCACGGTCAGCTTGCGGTGGGTATGGGCATACCGGAGGAAAACATTTTTATAAGCGACCTGGGAGAGGTGCTGGAAACCGACGGAGTGGATATGAAGTTCACGGGCTCGGTTCCCGCAGGCAAAGTCATGGTAGACGGATTCGGCGTGGGCGATGTGGGATCGGTGGTACTCAGGGACAGACGTCACCTCGCGGAGGACGGCATGATGGTCATAGTCGCCACCATAGAGAGGGAGAGCGGCAGGGTGCTGGCGGGTCCGGACATAGTTTCGAGGGGATTTGTGTACGTCAGGGAGAGCGAAGAGCTTTTAGACGAGGCAAAGCAGCTTATGAAAAAGGTCATGGACGACTGCTGTGAGCGTAATGTACGCGAATGGGGCAATATCAAATCCGCAATGCGCGACGCGCTCAGCGATTATATTTATCAGAAAACCAAGCGCAGCCCGATGATTTTACCGATAATAATGGAAGTATAAGCTAAAGGGCGTTTGTAAACCTTTTAACGTTTGTATTGAGGCAAATATATTGCGTTGCAATGTTGTCGCATGAAATTTCAAAAAGTGCCGAGTTTTTTCGCGTCAATTGCGCAGTCTGTTTGATTTTATGTAATATTTTGCGCAAAACTCCGCGTACGGCAAATGCGGCACGGTTTCGGTCAATTATATCCAGCGAACGCAGTGAGCGGAGTATGATCAGCCGAAATTCTGAAATTTTTAAATAGGTGGTTTGTTTTGAGAAATTTTTACAAGAGCAATGTGCTGTTTGGTGCTGTGATCGCGCTGGTAATGTTTCTGATATGCTTGGACGTGTATATGTTCAGGGAGAATGCCATGCTGTTCTGGAGCTCGCTTCCGGTATTGCTGTTGGTGTCGGGTCTGGCAATAGGCAAACTGGTGCAGATAAGAAACAGCGAAAACTGGTATTTCGAGCAGCTCACCAATGAAATAAAGGGTTCGGACAGCATGTCGCTGATAAGCTTTCCGCTGCCGGTAGCCATCGTCGACAGGGACAGGTGCGTTATCTGGAGCAACAAGCGTTTTGACGAGTCCTTTTATGCTCCCACAAAGGACGAAAGCTCCATTGACCTTGTTACGGAAGAACCGCTTGAGCTTTTCGGCACCGAGGGCAGGGAAATAGAGTACAGCGGGCGTTACTATCGTGTGTATTCGCACGAGCATCGTTTCTTTTTTGATGAGCACAGAAGCTCCGTAAAGAGCTTTTTGCCTGAGGGGCGAGCCGCCGATGATGAGGGAGCGGAGCACAAAGAGAAGATCACCATGCTGATTTTCAAGGATATCACCGATTTCCGTCAGCTATTCACCAAATACGAACAGTCCAAGCCCGTTGCGATGATAGTTATGGTCGACAATTACGAGGAGCTTCTCAGCGGCGCTAAGGAGAGCGAGCGCGCAAGCGTTCAGATACAGGTCGACAGGCTGGTTGAGGAATATTTCGCGGAGAAAAACGCAGTCATGCGGAAAATATCTGGGGATAAATTCCTGATAGTGCTTGAGCGGCAGTACCTGCGGCAGATGATGGACGAGAAGATGGCTATCATCAACAAGGCGCATGAGATAATGGTAAAAGAGAGGACGGCGGTGACGCTCTCCATAGGTGTGGGCGATATGGCGGAAACTCTTGCGGAGAGCGAGCGTTTCGCTACGGATATGTTGGACAAGGCTCTGGAGCGCGGCGGCGATCAGGCTCTGGTAAAGACTGACAACGGATTTACCGCGTTCGGAGCAACCACGTCGGGGCGCGAGCGTACGGGCAAGGTAAAGATACGCCTTGCGGCGGAGAATATTAAACGGCTTTTGAGCACCGCTGATTCTGTGTACATAATGGGACACAGCTACGGTGATTTTGACAGCGCGGGGGCGGCGATAGGTCTTACCTGCGCATTAAGGCGGATGGGATTCAAATCGGTGTATACCGTGGCGAGATTCAGAGATGAGAGCAAGACCAACGCGAAATCGCTTTTTGACAGGTTCAGGGAATACAATCCCCCCGTGGTGATAGAGCCCGAAGAGGCGCGGAATTTCTTTTACCATGACAAATCCGTGCTTATAATCGTGGACACTCATATTATAAAGCGGGTCGAGGATCAGGAGCTTTTTGAGATGGCTGACAAGAGCCATCTGGTGGTGATCGATCATCACCGCTTAAGCGCGGGCGCTATAACCGATCCTGCCGTGAAGCTGCATGAGAGCAGCGCGTCGAGCGCCTCCGAGCTTGTCACGGAGCTTGTGCAGTATTTCAGCAGCGACGCACTTCTTACACCCCTTGAAGCGGAGGCGCTGTTGGCGGGAATAATGCTTGACACGCGGGATTTCGTAATGCGTTCGGGCGTTTCAACGTTTGAGGCGGCGGCATATCTGAAAAAGTTGGGCGCGGATACCATCTCGGTAAAGAAGCTTTTTGATACTTCCATCGAGAGCAAAATGCGGCGCTCTGCAATAATCGCATCGGCTAAGATATATAACAAGTGCGCCGTGGCGGTGGTCGAGGAGAACTTCCCGGGGCTGCGCGTCATCTGTTCGCAGGCGGCGGACGAAATGCTTTATATAAAGAATGTGGACGCTTCCTTTACACTGTATCCGATAGAGGGCGGCTGGAGCGTAAGCGCGCGCTCTTTGGGCAAGGTCAACGTGCAGGTCATCATGGAGAGTTTGGGAAACAAGAAAGACGACGGCGGCGGACACCAGACCATGGCAGGCGCTCAGCTTTGGGGCGTATCCCGCGACGAGGCGGAGCAGAAGCTGCACGAGGCTATAGATGAGTATTTCGCTCCCGCAAAGACTGATGAACAGAGCGAGTAAAATTATAAATGGCGGCGGAATGCCGGTATATCAAAGCAATTTTATCCGAAACAACACAAAAATTCAGCGGTCAAAGGCGCTGAAAACAGCCGTCAACTGACCGCCCACGCATGAATTTTCCGCAAGCCGATTTAAAAGCGCAGCCCGCAAGTCGGGCGGAGCTTTTAAATCGAGGCTAACGGAACCCGCCTTCGGCGGGTGGAGTGGTGCGGAAAATTCAAATCCAAATCAGGAGGACATCATGAAGGTTATTTTATTGCAGGACGTACAAGGTACGGGAAAAAAAGGAGAGGTCAAGGAAGTAAAGGACGGCTACGCCATCAACTGCCTTATCAGAAAGGGTCTGGCGCAGGAAGCTAACGCGAAAAATATGAATATCCTCCAGGGGCAGAAGGATCACGCTCAGCACAAAATCGACGTTGATATCGCCAATGCCAAGGCTATCGCGGAAAAGCTGGAGGGGAAAAAGGTGGTTGTGACCGCTAAGGCGGGTCAGAACGGACGGCTTTTCGGCACAGTCACTTCAAAGGAGGTTTCCGCGGCTATCAAGCAGTCGCTTGGCTGTGACGTGGATAAGAAAAGGATAACGCTGGCAGTGAAAATCGAGGGCTTCGGGGATTTCTCCGCGGAAGCAAGACTGTATGCGGGTGTTTCCGCTAAGTTTACGGTGACCGTAACGGAGGGCTGAAATGGCGGAGTATGACCTTTCGGGGATAAATCTGCCTTACAGCCTTGATGCGGAGCAGTCCGTCCTCGGAGCGATATTGATGGATTCCAACGCACTCAGTGAGGTCAGCGACGCGCTCCAGCCTGAGCATTTCCACATTACGCTCAACAGACAGATCTACGAGGTGCTGATACAGATGGGGCTGAGCAGCGCCCAGATAGACGTTGTAACGGTGCTGGATGCTTGTATGCGGCAGGGCGTTTTTGAGACCGCCGAGCAGGCGAAAGAGTATCTGACGCGGCTTATGACCGCTGTCCCGAGCATTTCCTCGGTGGGAAAGTACGCGAAGATTGTCACCGAAAAGTACCTTCTGCGAAGCCTTATTTTTGCCGCCAAAGAGATAATCGACGCGGCAAACGAGGGCGCGGAGGACGCGGAAACACTGGTGGATTTCGCGGAGCAGAAGATATTCGATATCCGAAGCGGGCAGGACAGAAGCGAGCTTACTCATATTAGCGGGATAGTTTTCGACAGGGTAAACGAGCTTAACCAGATGGCGAAAGCCGCGGCGGCAAATAACGGAAACCCTGTTATGACCGGACTTGAAACAATGTTCAAGGAGCTGGACAGACGAATTTTCGGACTTAATAAGTCGGACCTGATAATCATCGCGGGGCGTCCCGGTATGGGAAAAACTTCGTTTGCCATGAATATAGCGACAAACGTCGCGAAAAAATACCGCGATAAGGACGTTTGCGTATTCAATCTGGAAATGTCCAAGGAGCAGATAGTTTCGAGAATGTTAAGCTCGGAAGCCATGCTGCCCTCCGAGGCGCTGAAAACGGGCAGAGTCCCGCCGAACAAGTGGGACGATATAATGCTGTCCGCGGATATACTGTCGCAGCTGCCTATATACATTGACGATACACCCGGCTGCAACGTGGTGGGTATGAAATCCAAGCTCAGGCGGAGAAAGAACCTCGGCGTGGTGATTATCGACTATCTTCAGCTGATGACGTCTGTGAATAATTACCACGGAAACCGCGTTGTGGAGATATCGGAGATAACCCGTAACCTGAAGGTAATGGCAAAGGAACTGAACGTGCCGGTAATCGCGCTTTCGCAGCTTGCCAGAGGTCCTGAGCAGCGTCCCGACAAGCGCCCCATGCTGTCGGATCTGCGCGATTCGGGTTCGATAGAGCAGGACGCGGATATAGTAATGTTCCTCTACCGCAACGCCTATTATGATAAAACCGACCCGAATCCCAACGTGGCAGAGTGCATTGTGGCGAAAAACCGTCACGGCGAAACGGGAACGGCATATCTGGGCTGGAACGGCGAGTTTACAAAGTACAGCAACGTAGAGGTCAGAATGACTCCCGAGGGTAACTGATAATTGACGATTGATTTATGGCTTGATGAATAAGCCGGTATAAAATGACAGAAAATGAATTTGTTGAAAAAATAAAGGAAACCGTTTTGCTCTATGAGATGATCTCCGAGGGCGAAACGGTATGCGTAGGGCTTTCCGGCGGCGCGGACAGCGTTTCGCTGCTCACCGCGCTGAAACGGCTCGGCGGCGAGCTTGGTTTCGGGGTGCGGGCGGTGCATATCAATCACGGTCTGCGCGGTGAGGAAAGCGAGAGGGATATGCGGTTCTGCGAGCAGCTTTGCGGAGAGCTTGGGATAGCTCTTGAGGTTCGCAGGCTGGACTTGGCGGCGGCAAAGGAGAAGCACGAAAGCCTTGAGGAATGTGCCAGAAAAGCCCGATACGAAGCCTTTTCCGAGGTCGTTGGCGGAGATAAGCTGGCTACCGCCCATAATCTCAATGACAACGCGGAAACGGTATTGCTCAATCTTATGAGGGGAACGGGCTTGAAGGGGTTGTGCGGTATCCCGCCGAAGCGCGGGAACATTATCCGCCCGCTGATACGCCGTTCCCGCGCCGAGGTGGAGGAATACTGCCGCGTGAAAGGGCTTTCCTATGTTACCGACAGCACTAATCTGTCTGATGATTACACCAGAAACAAGGTGCGGCATAGAATTATCCCCGAAATGCTGAAAATAAACCCCGCTCTGCCCGATGTTATTTCCCGCATGACCGAGCTTCTGCGGGAGGACAGCGATTATCTGGAGGAACTGGCGGCAAGCGCGCTGGCGGATTCCGCTTTCGGCAGGGGCTATCGCGCCGAGGAGCTTGCAGGGCTGCCTAATCCGATAAAAAGCCGCGCTGTGCGGAAAATACTTTCCGACGGCGGGGTAGAGCCGAGCGCACTGCGGATAAATACCGCTATTTCGCTTTTAAATAAGCGCTCTGCACGCTTCAATCCCTGCCGCAACCGATTTTTCACTATCCGCAAGGGAATCTGCTTTGTGGAGAGGGTCGAGCAGCATTACAGAAAACTTGACAAAAGCTTGTGATTTTTTCGCGCGAAAAATTTCAGAAAAAATTCACCTAAACGGTTTGCAATTTCAAGTTTTTTGTGTTATAATATTTAGATGTAAGAGGAATAATGTTTTTTGCAGACCTCTTACATTAAAATTCTTAACTTCGGGGGTGTTGTGATGTATTGTCCCGAGGAAATTGAAGGGGTTCTCCTTTCCGAGGAGGAAATAAAGGCGAAGGTCTCCGAACTGGGAGCGCTGCTGACGCGGGAATACGCCGGAAAAAATCCGCTGTTTGTCTGTGTGCTTAAAGGCTCGGTGGTATTTTTTGCCGACCTTGTCAGGGAAATGAAATGTCCGCTGGAGATTGATTTCCTGCGCGCGTCCAGCTACGGCAGCGGAACGGTGTCAAGCGGGAGCGTACATCTTTCTGTGGGTTCGAATATCGATATGCGCGGGCGGCACGTCGTTATCGTTGAGGATATTATGGATACCGCGCGGACGCTTTTTGCGCTGAAAAATGAGCTTCTGAAGCGTGAGCCGGCGTCGCTTAAGATAGTCACACTGCTGGACAAGCCGTCAAGGCGTGTCGTCAGCGGCTTTTCCGCGGATTACGAGGGGTTTGCCATAGATGATTTGTTCGTGGTGGGCTACGGGTTGGACTGCGGGGAAAAATTCCGCAATCTTCCCTATATCGGAATATTGAGGCAGCAGGGGACATATTGTACATAGAAATGCCTTAAGGCTTTTAAAGACCGTATCGCGGTCCGAATACATTAAGGAAAAATTCCTTCCGGAAAGGCGGTTGTAATGCAGTCAAATAAATTTAAGGGTATAATTATCTATCTGGTTATCATTCTTTTGCTGATATTCGGATTGGTGTGGGTTCTTAACCTCGCGGGGAGCAGTGCCGCGCAGGGAGCGCCTACCTATTCCGATGTTATTGCGGAGTTCGACAATCTGAACGTTTCGGAGTTCAAGCTGGATCTGGGCAGCGGCAAGTTGGTTTACATCACCAAGGACAGCGACGAGGTAAAGACCTATTCCGTGCCGAACGTCAGCATTTTTATAAATGATATAAATACGGGCTATGGCGAGGACGGTCACATCGCTTACTACCGTCAGCGCTACAACGAGGTCAACGAAAAGCCGCTGATTGAGGATTATGTACCGATTTCGGACAACACCTTCCTTACAAGCATTCTGCCGTATCTGCTGCTGGTCGGTGTGATGGTCGTTTTTACGGTCATTGTAATGCGGCAGGCAACGGGCGGCGGCAAGATGAATACTTTCTCCAAGGCGAATGTCCGTCAGCAGTCCGGCAAAAAGGTCACATTCGACGACGTTGCGGGAGCGGACGAGGAGAAGCAGGAGCTTGTTGAGATAGTGGATTATCTTAAAAACCCCGCAAAATACCGCGAAATAGGCGCGAGAGTACCCAAGGGCGTTCTGCTTGTGGGACCTCCCGGAACGGGTAAGACGCTGCTCGCAAAGGCAGTCGCAGGGGAAGCGGGTGCGCCGTTCTTCTCTATAAGCGGCTCGGACTTTGTTGAAATGTTCGTCGGCGTGGGCGCTTCGAGAGTGCGCGACCTGTTCGATCAGGCTAAAAAGCATACCCCCTCGATAATCTTTATAGATGAGATCGACGCGGTGGGCAGACAGCGCGGCGCGGGTCTCGGCGGCGGTCACGATGAGCGTGAGCAGACTTTGAACCAGCTGCTGGTCGAGATGGACGGCTTCACCGAAAACGAAAATATAATCGTTATGGCGGCGACCAACCGCCGTGATATACTCGACCCCGCATTGATGCGTCCCGGACGCTTTGACAGACAGATAGTGGTAAACTATCCCGATATCAAGGGAAGAGAGGAAATACTCAAGGTTCACACGCGCAATAAGAATATTGGTCCCGATGTTGACCTTAAGACCATCGCGGCTACCACAGCGGGCTTTACCGGCGCGGATCTGGAGAACCTTGTAAACGAGGCGGCGCTGCTTGCGGCGCGTGAAAACCGCAAGGCGGTCATCAAAAAGGACATTGAGGAAGCTACCATTAAGGTAGTGGCGGGTCCCGAAAAGAAGAGCAGGGTGATCACTCCCGAAGAGAAGCGCCTTACTGCGTATCATGAGGCGGGTCATGCCGTCACCACATATTTCTGCCCCTCACAGGACAAGGTGCATCAGGTGTCCATCGTTCCGCGCGGCGGTATGGGCGGCTTTACCATGCATCTTCCCGAAAAGGATATAAGCTTTGTCACCAAGACCCGAATGGAGGAGGAGATAATCGTACTACTTGGCGGACGCGTGGCTGAAAAGCTCATTCTTGACGATATCTCAACAGGCGCTTCCAACGATATTGAACGAGCTACCTCCGTAGCAAGGAATATGGTTACGCGCTACGGCTTCTCGGAAAAGCTCGGACCGATTCTTTACGGCAGCGAAAATCAGGAGGTGTTCCTCGGCAGAGATTACTCGCAGGGACGCAACTACTCCGAAAACGTGGCAAGCGAGATAGACGCGGAGGTTCGTGAGCTTATAGAAACGGGCTATGAAAAGGCAAAGGATATACTCACCATTCACGGCGATATGCTGGAGCGCTGCGCACAATATCTTATGAAGCACGAGAAGATCGACGGTGCGGATTTCTATAAGCTGATGGCGAATGAAATAGACACTGACGGAAACGAAATAATGTCCGACGGGCTTATTGAGAAGAAGTGTGAAAAATGCGGCGAACCTTTGAGTGACGGTGACAGCTTCTGTCCTAAGTGCGGAGCTTTGTCGGATAGCGGCGAACAGTCCGCTCAGTCCGAGGCCGCGCCCGAAAAGACTGAGGAGTCCGCGGAAAATTCCGAAGACAATAACGATAATTGATAATTTCGGTCAGCCGCCCTTCAGACGGGCGGCTGATTTTGCAAAAGGAAGGAAAAATGCTGGAATACATAGATAAAGCTCCTGCTTTGGAGGAATATAAGGAAATGCGGCGTGCGGTTAATTTCATGACCTTATCCGACAGAATAGCCGCAAATGCGCTTAACAACGCTTTTCATATAACGGTAGTGCGCGACGGCGGGAAAGCGGTCGGAATGATAAGGGTGCTTTCCGACGGAAGCTATGCAAATTTTATAACCGATGTGATAGTTATCCCGGAATATCAGCACCGCGGCATAGGCACGGAGCTGATGCGGCGCACCGTGGAATTTATGCGATCCACACTATGCGAGGGCGAAATGATAGCCCTTTACCTGATGTCGGCAACGGGGAAAGAGCCGTTTTATAAGCAATTCGGTTTCAAAACCCGCCCAAATGAGCTACTGGGCGCGGGAATGAGTCAGTGGCTCACCAAATGACGAAATAAACATTTTTGACAAGTGCATTTGTTTTTTTGTTATGCATATTGACAAAATTTCAAAAGTATGTTATGATATTACTATGACAAGATTATGTACTTTGGAGGCAAGCCGCCAATTGTACAAGTGAGCAGGTATAAATTTATAATGTGAGGTAATAATATGGAAAGATTTTGCAGTAAATGCGGCAGCCTTGTAAGCGGCAGCTTTTGCCCTCAGTGCGGAGCGCCGATGGAGAGCGCGGTAAATCTCAATAAGCAAGAGGACGTAATGCCTGCCGCGAATCCGTCGCAGCCTATGGGAGGTTCGCAGCCCGCGGGCTATTCTCAGTCTACATACAACAATAACGCCAATTACGCGCCCATGCCGAATTATCCTCAGACCGCAAACGTGAACACGGAGCGGACGGAGAATATGACAGTAGGTCAGTGGGTGGGAACAATCATTCTGTCATCGCTTGGATTGATAGGCATTATTTTTCTGCTTGTATGGGCGTTCGGCGATACCCCTCAGCCCAAGAAGAACTATGCGAGGGGTATGCTTTTGGCAATGGTAATTCTTTTCGCGGCAGGCATGGTTATCGGACTGTCCTGTGTGGGCTGTCTGGGTCTGGGCATGAGCGAGATAATGGATTATTACTACTATTATTGATTTCGGAGATGTGAAATGTTTGATTTTGGCAGGGCGATAGTCATAACGGGTCATTACGGCTCGGGAAAGACAAATATTGCGGTTAATCTTGCGTTGGATCTTGCGGGAAAGGGCGAGCGCGTCTGCGTTGTCGATTTGGATATAGTAAATCCTTATTTCCGCACCGCGGATTTTGAGGAACTTTTCAAGAGCCGCGATATTCGTCTTGCTGCACCGCGGTTTGCCAATACAAATCTGGATATTCCGTCGCTGTGCATCGACATGGAGGCATTGTTGGACAATTATAAAGTAATTCTTGATGTGGGCGGCGACGACTCGGGGGCTTTGGCTCTCGGGCAGTATGCCGCCTTGCTTTCTGCACGGGGCTGCGATATGCTTTATGTGGTGAATAAATATCGTTTTCTTACCCATACTCCCGAAGAGGCTGTGGAGCTTCTGCGGGATATAGAGCAGGCTTCGGGGCTTAAGGCGACCGGGATAATCAACTGCTCCAATCTTGGGGAGAGCACCACTGCCGAGGACGTGGAAAGCTCGCGCGATTTTGCGGGACAATGCGCGGCAGCAGCGGGAGTTCCCGTGGTATTTACCGCGGCAAAACGAGAGTTGGATATGGAGAACGTCTATCCCGTGGAGGTCTATGTAAGACCTTTCTGGGAGGAGAACCATGATAATTAGCAATAGTCTGACGTAAATCAAATTTACACAATGCAAAAATCGCTGAGCAAAGGCACTTAAAGCCTATGGCAGCATTCCGCCCGCGCATGGGTTTTTCGCAAGCCGCTGCGAATGCGGAGCGAAACGAAGCGCGGCGTAGTATTCACCGTGTGGTCGGCGTAAAACGTCGCACAGCGCCGTTTTATGCGGTGCGAAAATTTTTTATTATAAGGAGACTGGTCATGAAAATTTGCGGATATGAGTTTGATGATCATGACGGGGAGCTTGTCGAGCTGTCCGAGGAGGATATCAACATGGGGATACTGTTCCGCCTTAAGTGGGACGGCGACGTACGGCTTACGGCGTATGAGATAGGCGACACCATGCATGTTTCGGTGCAGAAGGACAACTCGGTGCTGTATCATCGTTTTTTCAGGAACGCGAAGAAAATCGGAGAGATATATTTCGACAGCTTTGTGGCGGAGCTTTCTCAGGTTTCCGAAAGGATATCCCAGGGCGCTTATGACAGGCAGAAGTCCCACAGAGAAAGGGCGGCGGCGCTTGTGCGTGAGCGCGGGCTTACGGGAAGAATGAGCAACGAAAAGTGGCATGAGCTTATCGGCTTTATGGGGGAGGAAATACCCACGGGCTTCCTCGCCTACGGAGTTAAGTGGCTTGACAAGAGCGAGAATGAGAAGTATGAAATTGACTGGAGCTACGACTGGAGCTATGAAAAGCTGCCCGACTTTCTGATGCCGCTGATTGAGTATATCGTGATAAATCCCGTGTCGCAGGAGGGAGAAACGCCCTCGGAGGATTATACCAAAGAGGTGTGTGACGGGCTTCGGAAGAATGATATCGAATACGATATAACGGACGGAATGATTTACATAAGGGGATATGTTTAAGACAGCGTTTTCCGTGGGATAAACAGCGTCGGAGATTGTGAAAAAGTCCTCTAAAAAAGAAGTTTAAAGCATAGAGCAGCACATAATTTGAGCAGTCGGAACACCGAAAGCAGAGATCAACGTTTCGCACACGCAGGAAACTTTCGCAGCAAGCTGTGAAAGCGGAGCGCAGCAGGACTTTCACGGCGCGGCAATGCAAGGGAAGCCTTCGCGGTGCGAAAAAATGTTTTAAATAAGGAGATTCAATATGGGTAAGATGATCGTGGAATTTGACACCTGCAAAGGGTGCGGGCTGTGCGCTACCGCATGTCCGAAGAAAATCGTGGAGATACAGCATGAAAAGCTGAACAAGAAAGGTTACTACACCGCGGTGTGTATAGACGAGGACGCATGTATCGCCTGTACGATGTGCGCGATGATGTGTCCCGAGTGCGCTATAATCATCAGAGGAGGGGAAAAGTAATGGAACGTATGCTGATGAAAGGCAATGAGGCTCTGGCGGAAGCGGCTATCAGAGCGGGCTGCAAGTGCTTTTTCGGTTATCCCATCACGCCCCAGACGGAGATTTCCGCTTATATGGCGAAAAGAATGCCAAAGGTTGGCGGAGTGTTTTTGCAGGCGGAGAGCGAGGTCGCGGCGATAAATATGGTTTACGGCTGCGCAAGCTCGGGAATACGCTGCATGACCAGTTCATCTTCGCCGGGGATATCGCTTAAAAGCGAGGGCGTGAGCTATATAGCGGGGTCGGATCTGCCGGCGGTAATTGTAAACGTAATGCGCGGCGGACCGGGGCTCGGCGGCATACAGCCCAGCCAGTCGGATTATTGGCAGGCAACGAGGGCGCTGGGTCACGGAGATTTTCAGATAATCGTCTACGCGCCGTCAAGCGTGCAGGAGATGGCGGACTATATGGGCAAGGCTTTCGATATGGCGGACAAGTTCAGAATGCCCGCGCTTATCCTCGCGGACGGTCTGCTGGGTCAGATGATGGAGCCCGTTGTGTTTGAGGATAAGGAGATAAAAATGTCTGACGCTTCGGGAAAACCGTGGGCGACAAACGGTCACGGCAACAAGCGTCCTCATAATATAGTGAATTCCCTGTATCTTCAGGCGGACGAGCTGGAGCAGTACAACGTGGAGCGCTTCAAGCGCTATGAGAGGGTCAAGGAAGAACTGCCCGAGCTGGAGAGCTACCTTTGCGATGACGCGGAAATAGTAGTAGCGGCTTACGGCTCAGTGGCACGCCTTGCAAAGGCGGCTGTGGAGCAGGCTCGCGCCGAGGGTATAAAGGCGGGGCTTGCGCGTCCGATAACGTTGTATCCATACCCCGATAAGGAGCTTAAGGAAGCGTGCAAAACGGCGAAGAAAGTGTTGGTGACCGAGATGTCCATGGGGCAGATGGTGGACGATGTGAAGCTGGCGTTGGAATGCCGCCTTCCCGTGGAATTCTTCGGAAGAACGGGCGGAGTAGTTCCCAAGCCCTCGGAAATACTCGCCAGAATCAAGGAAATGAAAGGAGCGGAGTGAAATGCCCGATTTTAATAAACCCCATGCGCTGACAGATGTTCCCCTGCATTACTGCCCCGGCTGTACTCACGGAATAGTGCACAGGCTTGTGGCGGAGGTTATAGACGAAATGGGAATAGAGGGGGATACGATAGGAATATGCCCCGTAGGCTGTTCAGTTATGGCGTATGATTATTTTAACTGTGATATGATAGAGGCGGCTCACGGACGCGCTCCCGCGGTAGCTACGGGCGTAAAGAGGGCTAACCCCGACAAGTTCGTGTTTACCTATCAGGGCGACGGCGACCTTGCCGCGATCGGAACGGCGGAGACCGTTCATGCGGCTACGCGCGGCGAGAACATAACCGTGATATTTATAAACAACACCACCTACGGAATGACGGGCGGTCAGATGGCGCCCACAACTCTGCCGGGGCAGGTCACGCAGACCACTCCCTACGGAAGAAACACCGATACGGAGGGTTTCCCCGTAAAGGTTTGCGAGATTTTATCGCAGGTAAGCGGCGTGGCGCTGGCGGAGAGAGTCACAGTTACCGATCCCGCCAATGTGCGCAAGGCGAAAGCCGCGATACGCAAGGGCTTTGAGTTCCAGAAGAACAAACAGGGCTTCTCACTTATTGAGGTGCTTTCCACCTGTCCCACAAACTGGGGAAAATCCCCAGTGGAGTCGCTGGAGTGGCTTAAGGAGAATATGATCCCTTATTTCCCGCTTGGTGTATATAAGGAGGGCGCGATAAGATGACAGAGGAAATGATTCTTGCGGGTTTCGGCGGACAGGGTATTCTGTTCGCTGGAAAAATGTTGGCTTATTTCGGGCTTATGGACGGACGCGAGGTTTCATGGCTGCCCTCTTACGGTCCGGAAATGCGCGGCGGCACGGCTAACTGCTCTGTTTGCGTGAGCGATTCGCCGATATGTTCTCCGCTGGTCACCGAGCCGGATATACTGATAGCCATGAACAAGCCATCCTATGATAAGTTTATCGACACCGTAAAGCCAGGAGGCATCGCTATAATAGACAGCTTTCTTATAGAGGACAGATGTCAGCGGAACGATATAAAGTGCTTTTATGTTCCCGCCACGCCAATGGCAGCGGAGAACGGCATCACGGGCATGGCAAACATCATTCTTGTGGGAAAGCTCGTAAAGGAAACGGGCATAGCCTCTGCCGAAACCATAAGGCACGCTTTGGAAAAGATAATCCCCCCGAAAAAAGCAAATCTTATCGAGTCCAATCTGAAAGCTATTGAGATGGGACAGAGCTATGAGCAGTAAAAAGCTCCGCCTGCCGCAGATAATAATTGCCGCCGTTGCGATGGTGGGTCTTGTGTGGGTAAATCTTGTGCTTAAGCCCAACGCGGGCAGCCTGCTGGGAACACTGCTTTTCGGCGGCATAATCGCGATGACGCTGCTGTGGCGGCGCATCGCAGGTCTGTGGAAAAGAACTTCGGGGCGTATCCTTATTATTGTTTTAGGTGGGATATTTGCGGCGGGGCTTGGGCTGTGCGTGTTCTTTTCGGTAAATATGGCTGTTTACGCCGAACGGGATTGCGACAGCGCTGACTGCGTGATAGTGCTTGGCTGTCAGGTCAGGGGAGAAACTCCCACGCCCATGCTGTGTGACAGAATGAACGCGGCGCTGGAGCTGCTGGAGAGCAATCCCGAGGCTATCTGTGTGGTAAGCGGAGGTCAGGGACCGCAGGAGCATATCTCCGAAGCGGAGGCAATGCGGCGCTATCTAAACGAGCGCGGAATCGCGGACGAGCGTATCATTCCCGAACCGAGCTCCACCTCGACCGAGGAAAACCTGCGTTTTTCAGCGAAGCTGCTTGCGGAGCGCGGATTCAACGGCAGCATAGTCGTTGTCACCAATGAGTATCATCAATACCGTGCCGATATTTATGCCCGCCGTGCGGGGCTGAGAGTAGGGCATCATTCGGCGCACACCGCACTGCGTCTGTTCCCGAACCAGTGGGTGAGGGAGTGGGGCGCGCTTGCTGTGGCAATATTAACGCGTTGACCCGTTTACCTGTTTAATTGAATCAATACGACGGTGAAATCGGAGCGGTAAAGCGTAATTTACGGAGGTAAAGTACAGTGGAGCTTGTTAAATTAACGCGCGAAAATATAGAACAGGAGCATATCTGTTGTGCCATATCGAACAATAAAGACATTCAGGTAGTGTCAAAAAAGAACTGGCTGAAAGAAAGGCTAGACGAGGGGCTTGTATTCTTAAAGTGCGATGTTCGCGGAAAGTGCTTTATTGAGTATATTCCTGCCGAATATGCTTGGATACCTATTGAAGCAAATGGCTATATGTATATTGATTGCCTATGGATATCAGGACAGTTTAAAGGGCATGGGTATTCCAATCTCCTGTTGAACGCGTGTATTGAGGACAGCAAGGAGAAAGGAAGAAAGGGGCTTGTTATCTTGTCCTCAAAAAAGAAAATGGGATTTCTTTCCGATCCTAAGTATTTGAGATATAAAGGCTTTGAAACGGTCGATACCGCAGCACCTTACTTTGAGCTGATGTATCTGCCTTTTGACAAAGGCGCGGATAAACCCCGCTTCGGGAACACGGTGCGTGAGCATGAAAATATGCCGAAAGGATTTGTGTTATATTACACAAGCCAATGCCCTTTTACGGCTAAGTATGTACCTCTGCTCGAGGATATGGCGAGAGCACGAAACGCTGCTTTTCAAGCCGTACATATTCAAAACAGGGAGCAAGCGCAAAACGCACCCACGCCTTTTACAACATTCTCCCTTTTTTATGACGGTGAGTTTGTAACGCATGAAATATTGTCGGAGAAGAAGTTTGAACAGCTCCTTGTAAGTAAAGGACTGTAAATTATGAAATGAAGACGGGGGATTATCTATAGATAAGCTGTATCAATTGGCAGCTGGCTATACAAACCGTTTCCCGAACGGAAACGAGCCATATCAGATTACCGCGAGGATTCTTGAGGAGTGCGGTGAGGTCGCCAGTGAAGTAAATCATTTTGAGAAAAGCGGTATCAAGGCGCAGAAGCATGGCGAACCCTCAAAGCAGCATATGGCGGATGAGATAAAACAGGCGGTAAGCGCTCTAATGCAGCTTGCGATATACTATCATGTTGAGGATGAGCTTGAGATTTCAATTGACCGTTCTCTTGAAAAAATGAAGAACTAGGGTTTGTTATAATAAGATATATGGATTGTAATCTGCAATAAAACCGCGTGCGTTTGCGTTCGCAAACGCACGCGGTTTCCGCTAAGCATGCGGAGCTGAACGAAGTGAAGCGGAGTATGCTTAGCGGAAATTTTGAAAATTTTTTAAATAATCCAATTCAGGTCAACCCTTATATACAGTCTGAAACCCGCGTAACCGCGGGTTTGTTTTTTCCGCCGCTTTGTGTCAGAAAAGCAGCTTTCCGATCTGAAACACTGTCAGCGCGGCAATATAAGCTACCGCGGTTTCATATCCGACCGCAAGTATAGCACGCTTCAGTCCAAGCTCTTTTTTCATGGCGGCAAACGCTGCGGCGCAGGGCATATACAGCAGGATAAACACCAGAAAGGATATCGCGGAGAGAGGGGTGAACATTTTTCCGATATCTGCGCCAAGCACAGTCAGTGTGCTGACAACTGATTCCTTTGCGGTGATTCCCGTTATTAGCGCGGCACAGACGCGCCAATCTCCAAAGCCCAGCGGAGCGAATATCGGCGCGGCAAGTGAGCCAAGCGCCGCAAGAATACTCTCCCCGCTGTCCGAAACAAGTCCAAAGCGCAGATCAAAGCTCTCCAGAAGCCATATCAGAACGCTTGAAAGCAGAATTACGGTGAATGCACGCGCTGCGAAATCCTTTGCTTTCTCCCACATCAGCAGCAGAACGCTCCGGGCAGTAGGCATACGGTAGGTGGGAAGCTCCATTATAAAGCCGCCTGACTCCTTTTTCATTATAAGTCCGGTGAGCGCCGCCGCGCCTATTCCCAACAGGTACAGCCCCGCGATCACCGCTCCGCCGTACTTCGGAAACACCGCGGCGGTGATAACCGCGTAAACGGGCAGTCTTGCTCCGCAGGATATAAAAGGGGTCACAAGTACGGTGATCCACCGCATTCGCTTATCGGGAATGGTTTTGGCGGACATTATCGCGGGAACACTGCACCCGAAGCCTATCAGCAGCGGAACAAAGGAGCGCCCCGAAAGCCCGATCTTCCGCAGCGGAGCATCCAGGATAAACGCCGCCCGCGCCATATACCCGCTGTCCTCCAGCAGCGACAGAAAGAAGAAAAGCACGGTTATGGTGGGCAAAAATGACAGTACGCTGCCAACCCCCGCGCAGATACCCTCGGTTATCAGCCCTTTAAGCCATGGGACTGTTCCCGTTTGCTCCAGCAGTTCTCCCAGAGCGTCCCTGCCGCAGCCGAAAAGCTGTTCTGCAAGTGCTTGCAGCGGAGCGCCTATAACGGAAAAAGTAAGCCTAAAAATCAGCAGCATAATCCCGATAAAAATCGGTATTCCCCATACCCTGTGGGTCAGCAGCCTGTCAATACGCTCCGAGCGGAGCTTAGACTTGCCCTGACCCTTAATAATACACGCCGCGCAGAGCTGCTCTATAAAGCCGTATCTCATATCCGCGACCGCTTCCGCGCAGTCGCCGCAAAGCAGCTCCATGTCCTCTCTCAGCCGCCGCACCCGCTCCGTTTCGCTGTCGGTCAATCCGACAGAGTGCGCTGTTTCACTGAGATTTCCGTCTGTAAGAAGAATAGCGGCGTACCGCGGCGGAAGAAATGTAATTCGCGCAGCAATATTCTCTATTTCATCAAGAATAACCGACGGAGCGCTTTCGGGGTAGCTTATTTTCGGAGGCTTTTTTCCCGCCATAGCTGCCGCGAGCTTCATAAGACTGTCTATTCCCTCGTTTTTGGAGGCGGATATGGGCAGGCTTGGGATACCCAGCCGCGCGGACATTTGCTCAAAATTAACGCTGCCGCCGTCGGAACTCAGCTCGTCCATCATATTGAAAGCCGCTATCATGGGGATTCCAAGCTCCGCAAGCTGTAGGGTGAGATAAAGCCCGCGCTCGGGAGCGCCCGCGTCGATAATATCGATGATAACGTCGGGGCGCTCGCCGAGAAGATAGTCACGCGCGGTAATCTCCTCGGGAGAGTAGGGGTAAAGCGAGTAGATACCCGGCAGATCCACCGCAGTGACATCGGAAAATCCCCTTACCAGACCGCTTTTCTGTTCCACCGTGACCCCGGGGAAGTTCCCGACGTGCTGACGGCTCCCCGTAAGCAGATTAAAAAGAGTGGTTTTTCCGCAGTTTGGATTTCCCGCAAGCGCAATTATCATACATATTTCTCCGTTATAATACTTCCGAACAGGCTCTTGTTAATATATATTGTCCGCTCAAAAAAATATGACGGCTCAAAAAAATTTACAAAACCTCTTGACAATAGTATGTTGCTTGTGTTATAATTGTTCATAGATAAATGAACTTGTGAACAATAGGTGTGTTGAAATAAAATGCCATATAACAAGGAGGTGCGGTATGGCGGATTTTTACGAGAAATTAAAGCGGGCAAGAGCCTGCGAACTGGAGATAGGCGTTCAGCTTGAGCATATAGAGCGGCTGCACAGGATAGCCGAAAGGGCAACAGGCAGGTCGGCGGAGTATGCGGGCAGCGTTGCGGAGAAGCTGGCTGCACTGGAAAGGGAGCTTAACGAGCAAATAGACAGAACGGTAGACGCCAAGCGCGGCGCGCTGGTATATTTAAGCTCACTCAGCGGCGAGGAGCGGGCGGTTATGGAAAGCTATTTTTTTCTGGGCAAGGATTGGGCGAAAATCGCCATAGATCTCTCCATGTCGGAGCGCAGGGTATTTCTGCTGAGGAAAAGCGCCATGAACCGTCTTGAGAAGCTCTACGGCGCTTCGGCTGAGAGAGCCGCTTTGCACAGTGCAAGCCCGAAAAGCAGCAAAAGCGGCTGTGATGTTGTAACGGAGCGCGGCAAGGCAGTCTGAGCTTGTTGCAGCGGTACTGCTAAAATTGGAGCATGGAAAATATTTGACGTATATCAAGTTGGTTAAAGAATGTCTGCAAGGAGAATCATTATGGGAATCGGAAAAAATCTGAGAGCGCTTAGGGAACGGCTGGGATACACCCAGGAAACTCTCGCGGAGAAAATCGGAATAACGTCTGCCGCCATAGGAAACTATGAGCGGGACGTTAGTCATCCGCGCGAGGATATTCTGTATAAGCTGTTTGAGGTTTTGAACTGTGAGCCGAACGACCTGTTCGGCGGTCTGTACAAAAGCACAGCCTCCAATGATGAAAGGCTTCATTCGGAAAAATATCGGGAGCTTGACGAGGAGGGCAGAAACCGCGTCGATATATGCACGGAGCAGGAGCTGTCGCGCTGCCTGCAAGGCGCTCATAAGGATACGGCGCTCAAAATCGATGCAGGCGAAGCACAGTGAAACGGAGTATTCCTAACGGAAATTTTTGATTTTTTTAATTATCCGATCTTGGTCAATATATCAAAGCCCGAAGAACACGTACATTCTTCGGGCTTTGATGATATTAAATATTAAATCAGCAGAAAGGATTCTCGGAGGGATACATCATGCCCGCGGGCTGATTGAATCCTATATCGGTAACGCCAAGATATCTGAACACATTGAACAGAGCCTTGCCGCAATGTCCGAAAGCGACAGCGCCGTGGTGGGGATAGTTCTTCTCAATCAGAACATGGCGGTAGAAGCGTCCCATTTCGGGAATAGCGAACACGCCGATAGAGCCGAAGCTCTTTGTAGCAACGGGGAGAACCTCACCCTGAGCCACATACGCTCTTATCTGAGCGTCAGCGGTGGACTGCAAACGGAAGAATGTGATATCACCGGGAATAATATCGCCCTCCAGCGTACCCATTGTAACCTCTTCGGGCAGGCTTCTCGCCATTATCATCTGGTTCTTCATGCTGCACTTGGACAGCTTGCTGCTGCAGGTGTTGCCGCAGTGGAAGCCCATAAAGGTGTCGGTGTGCTTGTAGTCGAACTTGCCCTTAATAGAATCGTTGTACATATCTGCGGGAACGGAGTTGTTGATGTCAAGCAGAGTTACCGCGTCCTGAGTTACGCAGGTGCCGATAAACTCGGAGAGCGCTCCGTAAATATCCACTTCGCAGGAAACGGGTATCCCGCGCCCCGTCAGGCGGGAGTTGACAAAGCAGGGAACAAAGCCGAACTGGGTCTGGAAAGCGGGCCAGCACTTGCCTGCAATGGCAACGTACTTCCTGTAGCCCTTGTGCTGCTCTATCCAGTCAAGCAGAGTTATCTCATACTGTGCGAGCTTGGGGAGTATGTCGGGCATCTTGTTGCCCTCGCCAAGCTCCTTAGCCATATCCGCGGCTACCTCGGCGATTCTGGGATCGCCCGCGTGCTTGTTGAACGCCTCGAACAGGTCAAGCTCCGAGTTCTCCTCGATCTCCACGCCCAGATTGTAGAGCTGCTTGATGGGAGCGTTGCATGCCAGGAAGTTGAGCGGACGCGGACCGAAGGAAATGATCTTGAGCTGTGACAAACCTACGATAGTCCTTGCGACGGGCAGAAACTCGTTTATCATATCCGCGACTTCCTCCGCCGTACCTACAGGGTACTCGGGGATATATGCGTTGATGTTGCGCAGCTTAAGGTTATAGGAAGCGTTCAGCATACCGCAGTACGCGTCGCCGCGTCCCTGAATAAGGGAGGTGTTGCTGTCCTCCTCGGCAGCCGCAGCGAACATAACGGGACCGTCAAAGTGCTTTGCAAGCAGCGTTTCGGATATCTCGGGACCGAAGTTTCCGAGATAAACGCAAAGCGCGTTGCAGCCCGCCTTGGTGATATCCTCCAGCGCCTGCACCATATGGATCTCGCTTTCAACTATACATATGGGACATTCGTAGATGTCGGCAGCGCCGTACTTGTCGGCATACGCTTTGACGAGCGCCTTTCTTCTGTTTACCGAGAGGCTTTCGGGGAAGCAGTCGCGCGAAACGGCAACTATGCCGACCTTGATTTCGGGAACATTATTCATGGGTTTCATTTCCTTTCATTTTCAATTGTATCCCGTTTCGGGAATACTCATTATCTATAACTATATCATATAAATGCTTTTTTTTCAAGAGGATTTTATGACATTTTCGTGCAAAATCTTGCCAAGTTATTATATTATTTTGTCTATTTTAAAGAATTTATTGTGTAAAAAAGTGTCCTGAGATTTTGCCGTGCGCGCGGAGTGCCGGAAACTGCATTAAATCAGTTTTAATGCGCGATTTTGCAGCTGTCTGCGGGGTAATATTTTTATATGAGCCGCAAAAACTTTTTAATATACCAAAAACCTATTGACATTGTAGGGTTAAAGTGCTATAATTTGAATAGGATTACCAATGCAAACCGTTCTCCCTAAAAAACGAGAGCATAAAGCTAAAAATTGACAGAAATATTCCGTACATATTCAAAATGGAACATAAACGGTTTTACGCAGTATAATATGGTGTTTCCGACAGCTTTTTGCCGCAGTGTGCGCAAAATCGGCGTGAACTATAAATTTATTTGAAATCAGGAGGAAGCATGAACATTTACAAATCTGTAACAGAGCTGGTGGGCAAAACTCCGCTCATGGAGCTTACAAGAATCGAGGAGAGCGAGAAACTGGAAGCGAAAGTTTTCGCCAAACTGGAGCTTTTCAATCCCGGCGGCAGCATTAAGGACAGGATAGCCAAGGCTATGATCGAGGACGCGGAGAAGCGCGGAGAACTCAAAGAGGGCAGCGTGATAATCGAGCCGACAAGTGGGAACACGGGGATAGGTCTTGCGGCGATAGCTGCTGCGAAAGGCTATCGCATAATCATAACCATGCCCGAAACTATGAGTGTGGAGCGCAGAAATCTTATGAAGGCATACGGCGCGGAGTTAATTCTGACGGACGGCGCTAAGGGAATGAAAGGGGCTATCGCAAAGGCTGAGGAGCTTTCAAAGGAGATACCCGACAGCTTTATCCCGGGGCAGTTTGTAAATCCCGTTAATCCCATGACCCATGAGCTGACGACGGGTATTGAGATATGGGAGGACACTGGCGGCGCGGTGGATATTTTCGTCGCGGGCGTGGGAACGGGCGGAACGATAAGCGGCACGGGAAAGCTGCTGAAATCGAAAAATCCCGATATAAAAATAGCGGCGGTCGAGCCGGAGGATTCCCCCGTGCTCTCGCGCGGAACGGCAGGCGCGCATAAGATACAGGGCATAGGAGCGGGATTTGTCCCCGATACGCTGAATACCGGTATTTATGACGAGGTTATCACCGTTAAAAACGAGGACGCTTTTGAGACAGGTCGGCTTATCGCGAGAACCGAGGGCGTTCTTGTGGGCATATCTTCGGGAGCGGCATTGTGTGCGGCTTTGCAGCTTGCCAGGCGTCCCGAAAACAAGGGCAGGAATATCGTGGTGCTTCTGCCCGATACGGGTGAAAGATACCTTTCCACGGCGATGTTCTCTTAAGGCAGCACCGCACAAAGCTCGTGTTTTGCGCTTCGCATGAATCTTGCTTGCATATTTTCCGTCACATTGCAAAATTCGTAAAAATTTGAAAAACCCCTTGACAAATGGATTTTAGTGTGGTATAATTTATATGCTGTTCTAAAGACAGCAGGTTGCCGTAAGGCTATAATGCGTTTTGCGCCTGCCGAGGAATGGGATATCGAAGTATTCGCAATATGGAATTTTCGTGCCCTTTCCGCAAAACGGAAAGGGATTTTTATTTCCCCGCTTTGAAACAGCAAAAATTCTGAATAAGGAGTGAATTTAATGCCAAGTCAAAGCATACTCGCTCAGAAGCAGCAGTTTGTCGCGGATTTAGCTGAAAAGCTCAAGAATGCCGCAGGCGGCGTTCTGGTTGACTACAAGGGTATCTCCGTTGAGGAGGACACTCAGCTTCGTAAGGAGCTGCGTGAAAACGGCGTGGATTACTTTGTTGTTAAGAACACACTGCTCAAGCGCGCTTGCGAAGCGGCAGGCATTGAGGGTCTGGAAAGCGCTTTCAGCGGCACTACCGCCATCGCGCTCTCCGCGGAGGATATCATAATCGCCCCCAAGCTGCTGTTCAAAAAGGCTGAAAAGTCCGAGGGCAAGTTCTCTATCAAGCTCGGCTTTGTTGACGGCAAGGCTATCAGCAAGGAAGAGGTCGAGGCTTACGCGAAGCTGCCGAGCAAGGAGACCCTGCTTTCTCAGCTTGTATTCATGCTTCAGTCTCCGATCCAGCGCCTGGCTATCGCCATCAGCGAGATCGAGAAGAAGCAGTCCGAGGGCGAGGCTACCGCTTAAGGCAAACGCGGCGTGACCGCGGCGCGGCATAGACCGCGAAACAGGCTGCCCGACGCGGGCAGGAAATAACATATTATATGGAGGAAATTAAAATGGCTTCTGAGAAAATTTTAGCTATGATTGAAGAAGTTAAGACTCTGTCTGTTCTGGAGCTTAACGAGCTGGTAAAGGCACTTGAGGAAGAGTTCGGCGTATCCGCTGCCGCTGTTGCTGCTGCTCCCGCTGCGGGCGCTGCTGCTCCTGCTGCTGAGGAGAAGAGCGACTTTGATGTTGTTCTCACTTCCTTTGGCGATGCTAAGATGGCTGTTATCAAGGCTGTCAAGGATATCTGCGGTCTTGGTCTGAAGGAGGCTAAGGAGCTGGTTGAGGCTGCTCCTAAGGCTATCAAGGAAGGCGTTGCTAAGGCTGAGGCTGAGGAACTCAAGGCTAAGCTGGAAGAGGCAGGCGCTAAGATCGAGCTTAAGTAATTTGAGCCTGTTTGATTTTAAAATAAGCACCCCCGGGGATTTTCCCGGGGGTGTTTTAGCATATTGTGTTCGGGTGCGCTATCCGTTTTCCTCAACAAGGTTGCTGATCCAAACGCCCTTTTTGATAAGAATATATCCTATCGTTACCTTGATGAAGTCCGCGGATTGGATTATGGCGAAAATCGCGAGAATGGGTAAAGACGTCAGATTGCACAGCATAGCCGCCGCGGGCACGGAAACCACCCATGAGAAAACGCTGTCAAACAGGAATGTCACAAGCGTTTTTCCGCCGCTGCGCAGGGTGAAGTACAGAGCGTTGAGGAATCCCTGAAGCGGGAAGAAAAGCGCGGTTATGACAATAAAGAAAGTCGCGTAGTTACGCACCGTTTCCGTGGTGTCGTAAAAGCTCGGGAAAATTCCCGCGATGGATATCAAGATAACCGTAAGAATAAAGGAAATTCCGCCTGTGAACCACATCATGCGGAACGCCTCGTCCTTTGCGTCCTTGTAGCGCGAAGCGCCAAGCGTTTGTCCGATAAGTATTCCCACCGCGTTTCCGAGCGCGATAAACACTACGTTAAGGAGATTGCACAGCGCGTTGGAAATATTCAGCCCCGCCACGATATCCAGTCCTCGTATCGAGTAACACTGCGTGAGCGCCGCCATTCCGCCCGCCCACATAAACTCATTAAAGAATATCGGCAGGCTTTTTTTGATTATTTTGGGAGCTATCTCTCGCGGAACGCGCATCGTCTTGTAAAGCCCGATAATAAAGTCGTGCTTTTTCCGTGTGACAAACGTGACAGTTACCACTATCAGCATTTCCGCTATTCTGGATATGACCGTAGCGAGTGCCGCTCCCTTTACTCCCATCTGCGGAAAACCGCATTTTCCGTAGATAAGCAGATAATTCCCAAGTATATCCGCCACAACCGAAACCACTCCCGCCGCCATCGGCATGAGTGAAGCCCCCGTTTCCCGCAGACTTCCCGCGTATATCTGAGTCAGAACAAAAGCGGGAAGCCCCCACAGCATTATTCCGAGATAGCTTTTCGCAAGCTCCATAGTCAGCACAGGGTCGATATCTTTGCTTTCTCCCTGAAGATAAAGGTTTATCAGAAATTCTCCGCCGAAAATAAACGCACAAAGCCCAAGGACAAGCACTCCCAGACCTATTATATGCTTTATGCGGACTGTGCTTTGAAATCCCTCTTTGTTTTTCTGCCCAAAGTACTGCGCACCGTATATCCCCGGTCCCGAAAGTCCGCCGAACACCGCCAGATTGAACACAAAAATCAGCTGACCCGCTATGGATACAGCTGTGATAGCCTCTGTTCCGAGCTTTCCCACCATAATATTGTCCACAAGGCTGACCGCATTTGTTATGCCGTTCTGTATCATCATAGGCACAGCAAGCGACAGTGCGCGCCTGAAAATATGTGTATCTTTCATGATTTCTCCTTATTTGAATATGAATTTTCCGCGCGGCAGCAACGCAAATCGTTGTTGCCGATAGCTCCCGTGCTGTTAAATCTCCGCTTATTTACGTGTTGACAGCACGGCGATTTGCGGATAATTCCCGCGTGGGCTTTATGTTTTTGTATACTTTCATTGTCTTTGCCGCTTGAATTTTTTGCGTTGTTCTTAACAATGAGCGCCGTCGACAGCGACAAAATGTCAGAACAAGTTTTCAGTTTTTTGCTTTATTGAAGGCATCGGCAGATATTCGGTTATGCCGAAACATTATTTTACCATATTCCCAACAATATGTCAATACCCGTCGGAAAAAACTATAGAATATTAAAACTGGCATTATCAAATAACAGTAAATTGGATATTGAGATACTACCAAAAAAGATTATAATATAAACATAGGGTAAAACCCAAGACATACTAAGGAGACGAAACTATGAAACAAAACAAGATCAATTCGGACAATAAGCTGCTTATGATCTGCATGACGGCAATGTTTGCCGCGCTTATATGCGTTGCTACTATGGTTATTCAGATCCCCTCGCCGTTGGGTGGCTATGTAAATTTCGGCGACTGCTTTATACTTGTGGCGGCATGGGTGCTCGGACCTGTCTACGGATTTGCGGCAGGCGGCATCGGTTCGGCGCTGGCTGACGCTTTCACGGGATATGCGCATTATATTCCGGGAACGTTTGTCATTAAGGGACTTATCGCGGTAATGGCGGCGCTTATCGTTCATGCCTTTATTAAGCGCGGAGAGAAATTCAAGCTTGCGGGCTACGCGGTAGGCGGCGCTGTTTCGGAGATATGGATGATAGCCGGTTACTATCTTTATGCAGCCACGTTCCTCGGAAAGGGCTTTGCGGGAGCTTGGTTGAGCGTGGGCGGAAACGCGGTTCAGGGCGCTTTCGGTGCGATAGTGGGCGTGGCGCTTATTCAGGTTATTGTCAGGACTAAGGTTCTGCGTAAGTTCGGCGGGTATGCAACATAAATAATTGATATAAGGAGCGTGTTCACATTAACACTCAACGCCCGTATTGCGGCGGATTTCTCGCATAACTTCGCTGAAAATTCTCGGCAGGCTGACTGTATCGAGCTGATAGATACAATATATACGCGGATTTTCGACTCGTTCTGCGAAAAATCCACTTCGCAATCCGAACGTTTCGGGTAATGTGAACAGGCTCTGATTTGTGATTGGAGAAAAAAATTTTGCGTGAAGACCGTACAAAGTATGAGGAAAATTGACGGTGTACTGTGTGCCAAGGAGATTTACCCAAAAAATATGTGAGGGATTTTCGCAAAAATGGATATATGGATTAAAAATCGGCAGGATAACAAATAACCGCGGTGTGCTGTGGGCAGTGCGCCGCGGTTATAAGTTTTTCATTGTAAATTAACGATTGACATAAGCTGTTTTTCGCTGGCGTTGGAGTAGTTTACAACGCAGACGTTTTCATCATCGGCGGGGGCGGTATCCTTTCCGTAGTAGTCATGCAGGGGTCTTACGGATATGCCGCATAGGGCGCATTTCGGGGTGACTTCTGGGTTTTTGGTACTTATTGTGAAGTGAAGTCCCGCGTTTTCCTCGTTGACGGTTACGGAATCACCAAAGCTCTCCATAAGCTTCAGAACAAGCTCCCTTATGCGGCGGTAGCGCTTTTTGGAGCGGTTGATGTGGCGCTCGAAGTATCCCTCGGAAATAAAACGAGCCAGAGTGTACTGCTCAAATGCGGGAACGGAGCAGGAATAGAAGCCCATTCGCTCCTGCCAGCGTTTGTAAAGTCCCTCGGGAAGGCACATATAGCTTATTCTTACGGAGGGCGCGATCGTTTGGGAGAAAGTGTTGACGTAAATCACGCGTCCGCCGTCCTCCATTCCGAACATGGCGGGCAGGGGACGCCCGCTCCAGCGGAATTCGCTGTCGTAATCGTCCTCGATTATAAAGCGCTCCTCTTGTCCGTTTTTAGCCCATGCCATTATTTCGCGGCGGCGGGAGATGGGCATAACCGTTCCCGTAGGAAAGTGGTGGGCGGGGGAGATGTGCGCCACGGAAACGCCGCTTTTCTCCAGAGCGTTAACATCCATTCCGCAGCTGTCCATGCTTATAAGCTCACATCTTACGCCGTTCAGACGATAGATCATCGCGGGCTTGCGGTACCCGGGGTTTTCCGTGCCGTAGCTGTGCTCCCGTCCCAGAAGCTGTATAAGCAGGTTATAGAGATATTCCGTTCCCGAGCCGATTATGATACGCTTGCCCGGCACATAAAATCCGCGTACGCGATAGAGGTATTCGGAAACAGCGGCGCAAAGCTCTTCCGCACCGCCGTTAGGGACGGGCTGCAAAAGTGCCGTCCCCTTTTCCAGCAGCACCGATCTCATAAGTCTTGCCCACACCGTGAACGGAAAGCATTCGGCAGACTCCGTCGGATTCTGAGCGTCAATTTCCTTTTTTTCATCACCCTTTTCCCCAAGGCGAGAGTTGCCCCCAAGGCGAGAGTCGCCCCCAAGGCGAAAGTCGCCCCCAAGGCGAGAGTCGCCCTCAATACAAGTGTCGCCCCCAAATCGGGTGACACTTTCATGGCAAATACTGCCTTCAAGCCGTGACAGCGGTATTATCTCACCGTTATACTGCACAAAATACCCACTTTTTTCCGCTGATCTGACATATCCCTCGGCAATAAGCTGAGCATAGGCGTTTTCCACAGTAATAAGGCTTACTCCCAACTGCTCCGAAAGCCTGCGCTTTGACATCAGCTTTTCACCCGTGCATAACCGTCCCGAGAGTATATCGCGCTTTATGCTTTCGTAAATCTGCTCATATAAGCTGATTTTAAGTTCTCTGTTTATCTCGATCATAATATTTTCCCTGCCATGTTTCAAGCTCGCGCTGACGCTTGTCTATACCGCCCAGCACGGAAATTTTATCGGTGCTCCACAGCGGGGCGGCAAGGGAGGCTCTGTCCCCGTCGCCCGTAATGCGTTCTATAACCGTTTTCGCGGGAATAAGCTCCAGCTGCCGCACAACGGTGTCGATGTATTGCTCCTTTGTCATGGGAGTATACCCGCCGCTCTCGTAAATTTTATGGAGCGGCGTGCCGCGTATGACATGAAGCAGATGTATTTTTATTCCGTCGGGACGAAGCCCGCCAAGCTGCCGGGCTGTTTCAAGCATCATTTCCGAATTTTCGTCGGGAAGTCCGTTGATGATATGCACGCATACCCTGACTTGTCCGTGCAGAAGCGAATATCCCGCGAGAAAATCCTCATAGCTGTGACATCGGTTTATTTTTTCGGCGGTGGAATTGTGGACAGTCTGCAATCCAAGCTCCACCGTAACCGGAACACGCAGGGAAGCAAGCAGCCGCACCGTTTCCACGCTGATACAGTCCGCTCTTGTGGCGACGGCAAGTCCTGCCGCGCCGGCGTTTATAATCTCGGTATATACCCTTTCAAGTTCCGAAAGTGGCGCGTAAGTGTTTGTGTGTGCCTGAAGATAGGCAATTATTTTCGCGGTTGGATATTTTACACGGATACGCTTCTCCTCACGGCGGAACTGCTCCGCAACAGGCAGTGCGCCGTCTGTGAAATATCCGCTGCCTCCCGCGCAGAATACGCAGCCGCCGCGCCCTTTGCTCCCGTCGATATTGGGGCAACTAAAGCCCGCGTCAATGGCGGCTTTGAACACCCTCCCGCCATAGGTGTGCAGGTTGTGGTAATAAAGCGTATGATAACGCTTGTTGTCGTCAGAGTATATAAAACGGTTCATGTCGGCTCCTTTATTCGGTTATTTCAACGCAGCTTCCGTCAAACGTGACGACCGCCTCATAATAGCCGTCCCCTGTTGTGCGCGGCGGAGAAACTTGGAATCCGTCAGCCGCAAGACGTTCCGCAAGCGCGTCAACGCGGCTTTTTCCGCCGACGGAAAAGGCAATGTGTGAGTATCCCAAAGATAGCGAAGGGCTTTCGCGCAGATCGGGACGGTTCATAATTTCAAGCCGCGCTCCCTCGCCGAATGAAAGAAAGTAGGATGTAAACCCAGTGGCGGTGTTGCGGTATTTCCCACCCGCAGCCGCGCCGAAATATTTCACAAAGAAATCCCGTGCGGCTTCAAGATCCGTTACATAAAGAGCGGCATGTTCTATTTTCATATTTTCTCCTTAAGTTTCAGAATTTCCGTGAGGTGTGCGCAAGATGTACAAATTGAAATTTATGCGGCAATAATTCGCGCAGGTGTCTGTATATAAAGGCTAACCTAAAGCTGATTGTTTAAAAATTTCAAAATTTCCGCTAAGCATACTCCGTTTCGCTGCACTTCACTTCGCATGCTTAGTGGAAACCGCGCGCTTTGCGAACGCAAACGCACGGCTTTTTGAAATTTCATGCGCCGATATTGCGCAGCATATAAGCATTTTCCGCAAACTGATATTATTGTAAACCTATTCGCGAAAAAAGTCAATACAATTTTAAAAAAGTGCTTGACTATTTGGCTTTTAAAGGATAAAATAGACATAGGTTGTCAAATCAGACAGAGCAATGCAATGTCCGCGCGGCATAGCCGTGAAAAATCAGCAGCGTAAAGTTCGTGCGGGAAATTTTGATAAGGAGAAAAAGATGTTTACGGATTTATGCGGAAAATGGCAGGTATACCTTGACAAGGAAAAGCGCGCGGAGCTTCCCGCAGAGTATAACATGGAAATATGTCTTCCCGATACCACCTCTCATGCGGGGCTGGGTAAGGTGAACAGTGAGAAAAAATACGGCTGCCTGACGGATATATACGCGTTTGAGGGATATGCGTGGTTCAGACGGACGGTAAGCGTTACGGAGGAGCAGTCAAAGCGTGAACTTACGCTTTTTCTGGAGCGGACAAGAAAAACCGCGGTGTATCTGGACGGAGTCAGCGCGGGGGAGTTCTGCTCGCTCTGCTCTCCGCACAGGTATAAGCTCGGCAGGCTGACCGCGGGAGAACACGAGTTGATAGTATGCGTGGATAATACGGACTATCCCACCGCTGGCGGACATCTTACCTCGCAGGACACGCAGACAAATTGGAACGGAATAACGGGCAGGATAGGTCTGATAGACTATAATGAAAGCTCGGCTTACGCGGAGAGCGTTTCGGTTTGTTCGGATATTGCGGAAAGGAGCATGACAGTAACCGTGCAGACTGCGGGGCAAGGCGCGGGTACGGCGCATATCAGGGTGTTGGACGAGAACGGAGAATACGGCGCGGCAGAGGCGGCGTATACGGCGGGAAAGTCAGTAAAATGTACACTGAAGCTGTCTGATAACACGCCGACATGGAGCGAGCATTCTCCCGCGCTGCTGCGTTTAGAGATATCTTTCGGCGACAGCGGCGAGATAAGCCGCTTTGCGGTAGGCTTCCGACAGCTCAAAGCAGATGAGCTTAAGCTGAAGATAAACGGCTGTGAAACATTCCTGCGCGGCAAGCATGACGGGCTGGTGTTCCCGAAAACGGGATTTGCCCCTACCGATACCGCAAGCTGGATAAAGGTTTTTGAAACCGCAAAGCGTTATGGCATAAATCACTATCGTTTCCACACCTGCTGTCCGCCGAAAGCGGCTTTTGAGGCGGCGGACTTTATGGGTATCTATCTCGAACCCGAGCTGCCGTTCTGGGGCACTATTCCCGATGAACTGACGGAGGAGCATAAATTCCTGCGTGAAGAGGGCTTTCGTATACTGCGCGAATTCGGTCATCACCCGTCGTTTGTGATGATGTCTATGGGAAACGAGCTTTGGGGCAGCAAAGAGCGTCTTAATGAGCTTCTGGCGGGCTATCGTGCGGTTTGTCCCGATAAGCTGTATGTGCAGGGGTCAAATAATTTCCAGTTTGTTCCGTGCGTTCTTGAGAACGACGATGTTTTCAGCGGGGTGAGATTTGCGAGGGAGCGGCTTATCCGCGGCAGCTATGCGTCATGTGACGCTCCGTTCGGTCATATCCAGACGGACGAGCCGAACAGCGCGCATAATTACGATACCATGATAATCCCCAAGGAGCAGTCACAGACGGAAAGTTCCGCACAGGGCGGAGAGATAATGATACAGTACGGCACCGAGATGAAGAAAGTAAGCGCGTCCGACAGCGGGGAGATAGTCCCGAATCTGCCCGTTATCTCTCACGAGGTGGGACAGTATTATATATATCCCAATTACAAAGAGATTTCCAAATACAGCGGTTCTCTGCGGCATTATACATATGAGGAGTACAGAGAAGCGGCGGGGGAGCGGGGGCTTCTGCCTTATGCGGAGGATTTTTTCAGAGCTTCGGGGTCGCTGGCTGCCGCCTGTTACCGTGACGAGATAGAAACGGCGCTTCGCTCGGGGCTGATGTCGGGCTTTCAGCTGCTGGACCTGCAGGATTTTCCCGGACAGGGAATAGCTACGGTGGGCATACTCGACCCGTTTATGGACAGCAAGGGCATAATAGAGCCAAGCGACTGGCGCAGATTCTGTGGAAAAACGGTGGTTCTGGCGGAACTTAAAAAGTTTGTCTATACTGCGGGAGAGCGGATAGAATGCGGATTGCTGGTTTCAAGCACCGATCCGTGCTTTTCGGGCGCGAAGATAAACTGGGCGGTCACGGTTGAGGCAAAAACAGTTGCCTCGGGCGCGAGTGCTCTCGGAGCCGCTGAGGGGAGAATATTCCGCGCGGATAATATCGGGTTTTCGGTTGACTGCGGCGAATCATGCACGGCGGAGCTGTCGCTTCGGGTCGACGGAAGCGGTATAACCAATTCCTACAAGCTGTACATATATCCCGAGATAGACGTAAAAATTACCGAGAGCGGCATAACCCATAACGGAAGGACTCTGCCGATAGTGAGGGGACTGCCCGATATGGACGCTGCTCCAGATGAAAACAAAAATGCGCTGTATATACCCGATGCGGAAGAGGGCAGTCTGCGCGGGGAATACTGCACGGATTTCTGGTGCTACGGAATGTTCAGGAGCATTTCGGAGAGTATGGGAAAGCCCGTACCTACAGGAACTCTCGGGCTGCTTATAGATAAGGAGAGCGGACTGCTGCGCGGCTTTCCGTGCGAAAAGCACACAACGCCGCAATGGTACGGGATAGTTACACACAGTCACTGTGCAAGGCTGCCGCGGGATATTGTTCCCGATGTATGGGTGATAGATAATCCTCAGCGCGCGGAGCGGCTTGCTCTTCTGTACAGAGTCGGCGGCGCTGTGGTGTGCACCTCGCGGCTGTGGGAAATAGCGGACAGGATTGAGGTAAAGCATTTTGCGGCAAGCCTGTTGGATGGAATCGCAGGACTATGAGGGTAAGCAAATATGTAAGCGGAGCGGTACGGCAGTCCGTGTATTGATTTGCGCACGGAACAGCGGGCTACCCCCTGCTTGAGGGGATAGATTATCTTGATTTTCTGCGTGAGGAAAAGCATCTATGTGGACAGGTTCTAATCTTGAAACGTACAAGCAGGGAAGCGCAGTACATTAGAAGCTGCTGTGATACGGGCTATATGGTCGAGTCGCCTTTTGAACTTTGGGAAACCGAGCTCCACCCAACCAATAATCAGTAGAGCAAATTCAAACAAGCAACAAAATCAATGTGCAGAATGGCGGTGAACAGTCCGAACGGCAGAACTATGTTCAAAAACAGCGGCATAGCGCGGCATTTTGCGCAATACTTCACGTAAGGCGTTTGCGCGGTGCGGAAAATTCTTATAAATAAGGAGTCGGAATGAACATTTACGGAATGACGCAGTCCGCGCTAAAGCGGTATTTTGAGGAAATAGGGGAGAATCCGTTCAAGGCGGGGCTGGTGTATGACGGGATATTTAAGAGGGGTATCGGAGCTTTTTCGGAGTTTGGGTTTGCGGATCGGATAACAAAACAACTTGAGCGGGATTTTGAATTTGAACTGCCCGAGGTCGCGGAATTGTTGGATAGTGGGGACGCCGCGAAGCTGCTGCTCCGCCTTAAGGACGGGGAGTATGCCGAAACGGTGCTGATGCGTCAAAAGTTTGGCAACGTGCTGTGCGTATCCACACAGGTGGGCTGCAATATGGGCTGCGCTTTTTGTCAGAGCGGGCGGCTGAAAAAGCGGCGCGATCTGTCCGCGGGAGAGATAGTTGGGCAGGTAATGGCGGTAAAGCAGAAAACAGGATCGGCGGTCGGCGGTGTTTCGGTTATGGGTATCGGTGAGCCGTTTGATAATTTCGGAGCTGTGAAAGACTTCTGCGGGATTGTTTCCGCTGATAAGGGTCTTGCAGTGGGGCGAAGGCATATCACGGTTTCCACCTGCGGGATAGTTCCCAAAATATATGAGTATGCCGCGCTTCCGAGCAGCTATAATCTGGCTATAAGTCTTCATGCTCCAAACGACGATTTGCGAAGCAGAATAATGCCGATAAACAAAGCATACCCGCTGACAGAGGTGCTTGCGGCTGCGGAGCATTTTTCGGAAAAGACGGGACGCCGCGTTACGCTGGAGTACGTTATGCTGGGCGGTGTAAACGATCGCCCCGAGCACGCGGAGCAGCTCGCGGGTCTTATCGGCAGCCGGAGTTTTTACGTTAATCTTATTCCCTATAATCCTACCGATAACTGCTTTGAAAAGAGCACTCCCTTTGATATTGCAGTATTTTATGATATCCTTAAGAGGAACGGTGTTGTAGTTACCAGGCGCAGAGAGTTCGGAGCGGATGTTAAGGCTGCCTGCGGACAGCTTCGCGCGGATTATTTATGAGGTGATGTGGTGAAGAACGGGGAAGAGGTTGGGGTATTGTCTATCCGTTGATGCGCTTTATTTCATGTCGGTAATTTTGGGCGGAGGCATCGTAACAAAAAATATCTCTCAAATAGTTATTTATCCGGTTTTCAACTATGGCTATGTCCGCGTCTGAGGCATTCGCGAAGCCGACTCCATTCGGAGACCGTTGCCGTATCATTTTTTTGAGATTCTCATTACTACCGCGCGCAAAGCTAATATACGGGTGGCAGTGTAGATCTTATTTCGTTTTTCGCCGCCGATGGAGCGCTCCATTCCCGAATAATCGGCAAATTCCGAGTCGTTTTCAGCGATGATGGTCTGAAATGTATTAGCAAACATTCCGTCACAACGGTTATGCGAAAAAGCCCTTGACTTAATGGGTAAAATATGGTACAATATACGGGAATATAGAATTGCGGGGTGAACCTATATGGGAAAGGGCAGGATAATAGTTCTCGAGGGGTTGGACGGCTGCGGAAAGAGCACACAGCTTGAGCTTGCGGCGGACTGTCTTATCGTGCGAGGAACGGATTGCCGAATGATCAGCTTTCCCGAATACGGTTCAGATAGCGGACGGATTATTTCAGGATACTTGGGGGGGGATATTCCCTGCGAGGGTGAGATCGGCGCTTATGCGGCATCTTCCTTTTATGCAATTGACAGATATATAAGCTTTGTGAAAGATTGGAAAAGGGACTATGAGCGCGGAGCAGTCATTCTTTCCGGGCGCTATACCTCATCTAATATCATATATCAAATGACAAAGGCTGAAAACCGCGATGTTTTTCTGAATTGGCTGACTGATTACGAGTATAATAAGCTCGGACTTCCGAAGCCCGATATTGTGCTTTTTCTCGATATGCCGTCCGAGGTATCTCAGAAGCTGCTGTCAAAGCGCTATGAGGGCGACGAGAGCAAAAAGGATATCCATGAACGTGATCGGATATTTCTGGAAGAGTGCCGAAAAAGCGCGTTGTATGCCGCAAAGCTTCTGGGTTGGAAAATAATTTCCTGTGCAAACGGGGGAGCGCCGAGGGATATTCGAGAGATACATGAGGAAATAATAAGAATAATTGATAACGAATAGCGGTGCGGCATTTATGAGCCGCTTCGGCAGGCGGGAGAAGCGTTATGAAATGTGCAGGGCATACGGCAGACGAAAAACGGGCTTTAAGGCGGGAGCTTATCGCGCTGAGAAAAGCGCTGCCCGCAAAGGATAGATGTGCGGCGGATGACAGGATATTCGCGATGCTCAAACCTATGCTGGATAAAGCGGGAGCGGTTTTCACTTATGTATCCGCTCCGTTTGAAACAGATACGCGCCGGATTATCGATTACTGTTTTGATAATGGAATACCCGTTGCCGCTCCCGTCAGCGGCGACAATGAGATGAAATTTTATTTTATCAGCGGCTGGAACGGGTTGGCAGTAGGAGGATTCAATATTTTAGAGCCGGTAAATCAAGATAATGAGGCGGTTTCCGATGAAAGCTCCATATGTATCGTCCCTGCGCTGAGCGCTGACGAGAACGGTTTCAGACTGGGCTACGGCGGTGGGTATTACGACAGATTTCTGTCGGGCTTCAATGGGTTAAGCGTGGTTATTTCTTACAGTGCGCTTCGCCGAGAGATACCCACGGAGAAGCATGATATCCGCGCGGATATAAGCGTTTTCGGCTGAGTATGGATAAATAACAAAAGGAGGAAACAAACGCGGCTTCCGTTGGTCGGAAAAACGCTTGGTACGTGACTTTACAGACCGCGTTTTATTTCTGAATGGATTTTAAAAGAATAGAGATAACTGACAGGGCGCGGGTGGTTGAGCTGCTTGCGCATTCGGGATTCCGCGGGTGCGAGTATACTTTCGGAAACAACTTCGTTTGGCGGAACTTTTATAATGTGGAGATAGCTTTTGAGGAGGGCTTTTATTTCTGCAAGTTTGGCAGGGAGAACGATGTTAAATTCAGCTATCCCGCAGGGCGGTGCTCGTCAGCGGACGGCAGTATGAAAAGGGCGGTGGAGCTTCTTGGGGAATACTGCCGTGAAAAGGGGACAAAGCTCGTTATTTCAGCCAACGGCGAAGTAACGCGGCAGCTTCTGGAGCTTTATCCCGATTCAAAAGCGGAATACAGCCGCGACACAAGCGATTATATTTATCTTGCCGAAGATCTCGCGGAGCTTAAAGGGAAAAAATACCATTCCAAGCGCAACCATCTTAATCGCTTTTATGAGAACGATTGGAGCTTTGAGCCGCTTACGGCGGACAACATGGCGGAATGTATGGAGATGAACGAGCGGTGGTGCGGCGAGAATATAGACTGCGAAGTCATTTCCGATGCCGACCGGAGCAGCAAGATGGACGAGCAGTGTATCGTGCTGTGCAGCTTCAAATATTTCAACGAACTTGGGTATATCGGCGGGGTGCTCCGCGTGGACGGCAAGGTTCAGGCGTTCACGTTCGGAGAGCCTTCCTCGGAAGATTGCTTTGTGGTTCATGTGGAAAAGGCTCTGAAAGATTATCAGGGGGCGTACACCGCTATAAACCGCGAGTTCGTGAAGTCGCTTGACGGCAGATACAAATATATCAACAGGGAAGAGGATACGGGCGCGGAAAATCTTCGTAAAGCAAAGCTGTCATACCACCCCGTGTTTCTGGAAGATAAATATTTTGTTGAGATAAGTTGTTAAAGGCAAGTGGTAATAAGCAATGTAGCTGTGCTGTAATAAAATTAAGTCAACATTATAGGTTAAATCAGTCTATATAAAAAGCCTACCGGCAGCGCGATGTCGCCGCATGAAATTTCAAAAAGCGCACGTTTGCGAATGCAAAAGCTGCGCGGTTTCCGCTAATCATGCGAAGCGCAACGGAACGTTAGCGGAGTGAAGCGGAGTATGCTTAGCGAAAATTTTGAAAATTTTTCAAAAAATCCACTCTAAGTCAACCTTAATTTACATTACGGATCAGCCTTTATAGGTTGAAATATTTAGGATACAGGAGGATAATTATGATTTATGTTTTTTTGGCTGAAGGCTTCGAGGAAACGGAAGCTATCGCTCCTATTGATATGCTGAGAAGGGCGGGCAAGGAGGTCGTTACCGTCGGGATAAAGCATGACGATATACGCAGCTCGCACGGAGTTCCCGTTCTGTGCGATATGACGGATTTGCAGGTGCATCTTGACGAGCGTCTGGAGATGATAGTGCTGCCCGGGGGAATGCCCGGAACACTCAATCTGGAGGAGAACTCCGCGGTTCAATCCGCTATAAGCTACTGTGCGGAGAAGAACATTCCTATCGGAGCAATCTGTGCCGCGCCATCGATATTGGGCAAGGCGGGTCTTCTTAAGGGCAGGGAGGCAATATGCTTCCCCGGATTTGAGAAATACCTTGAGGGAGCTAAGATATCCGACAGCAAGGTTGTCACCGACGGAAACATAACAACCGCCGCGGGTGCGGGCGCCGCGATAGAATTCGGGCTGAGATTGGTAGAGGTTCTTTGCGGCAAGGAGAAATCACAATCGCTGCGTGCGGCTATACAAAGCGATTAAGGCAACACCGCACAAAGTATGTGTGCAGAGCTTGCGCTGTCAGATTTTTAGTCAGATTGTACACGCTCGATGCCGGCGGGCTGATGCCCGACAAGAAGATATTGTGCATGATGACGGAAAATATGCAAGCAAGATGCGTGAAAAGCGCGAAGCGCGGGCTTTGTGCGATGTTGCATTAAGCTATTATCAGCGGAACAATATGAGGAACGGCTGTGCGCGGCGGATATCTTTCGGACAGAGATCCGAATAAGACGAGCAGGGCTGAAAAGTGGGGCATAATTATGGACGAACAGGATTACAATGATCTGGACAGAACCCAGGAGATGGACAGCATAGAGCAGGGGAGCGCGTCATCTCGCGGCATAACTCCGCGCGGTGAGTTCACGGAGCTTAACTCGGCGGATATGGACAAAACACTGCGCATGGATTCGATATCGGACGATGAATACCGTACGGATTCATATACGGGGGACGGTGAGTATCCCTACGAGGACGGACGCTATTCCGCACCTAATCCCGTAAAGCGGCGCAGGAAAAAGAAGAGGCGTATAAATCACACCCGCACCATGGCGCAGGTGTTTCTCGGCGTGCTTATTTCGGTGGCTGCCACCTGCCTTGGGATAGCGCTTTCGGTGCAGGTTATCACCGCCATACGCGATATTACGGGCATGGCAAAACAGAAAATCACAAGGGAAGTGGAGATCAGCGATTCAATGAACACCGACGATATCGTCGATTTGCTTCATGAAGAGGGGCTGATACAGATGCCTTGGTTGATGAAAGCGTATATACATTATTCTGATGAGGAAGAGGGATTTCTGAACGGCAGCTTCGAGGTAAGCTCCAATATGTCGTACAGCACGCTTATTTCGGCATTGAAATCCGTCAAGCAATATACCGAAACGGTTACGGTAATGATTCCCGAGGGAAGCACCGCGCAGCAGATAGGCGCGCTTCTTGAGGAAAACTACGTCTGCCGCGCGGAGGACTTTGAAAAATTCTATCGCGAGAAACTGGATAAATATGACTTTGAGGAGCAGATAAACGCCGACCCGAACCGCTTTTATGCACTGGAGGGCTACCTGTTCCCCGACACCTATGAGTTTTATGTTATCGATGATATGAAGAAAAATCCCGATTTCGACACGGAGCAGTACGCTAAATCGGCGGCGGAAAAGATGTTCGGCAACTTTGAGGACAAGCTCACCAGAAGTATGCTCGAGCGCATGGAAGAGCTTGGAATGAGCATTGACGAAACTATCATACTCGCCTCGCTCATTCAGAAAGAGGGTACCAACGAGGAGAATATGTCGATGATATCCTCCGTATTCCACAATCGTATGAATAACAGCGAAATTTTCCCCATGCTCCAGTCCGACACCACATACACCTATATTGAGGATTGCATAGAGCCTGTTCTCAGCGGAGAGAGGCTGACGGAGGTGTCCGACGCGTATGACACCTACAAGTGTGAGGGTCTGCCCGCGGGAGCGGTATGCAACCCGGGTGTGGAAGCGATAACCGCGGCGCTTTATCCTGCCGACAGTGACTACTTCTACTTCCTGTGCAGCGAGGACGGAGTATTCTACTATGCTCAGACGGAGGAGCAGCATAACCAGAACATTATTGACGCGGAGCTTCGGGGAGAATGATATGACGAATTATACCGAGCTGTTAGCCCCCGCGGGGGACGAGGAGAGCCTCAGGGCGGCGCTGGATTACGGCGCGGACGCGGTGTACCTCGCGGGGAGAAGCTATGGCATGAGAGCGGGCGCTAAGAATTTTGATGAGGATGGCTTGCGAAGCGCGGTCGAGACTGCCCATAAAAAGGGGGTAAAGGTTTACCTTGCGGTAAACATTATCCCGTCCAACAGCGAGGCGGACAGCTTTCCCGGATTTATAAGGGAAGCCGCGGAAGCCGGAATTGACGCTGCGATAGCAGCCGATTTGGGTGTGATATCAATGATAAGAGAGCACGCTCCGGAACTTGCGATACACGCTTCTACCCAGACGGGTGTGGTAAACTACCGCACCGCGTGCGAGCTGTATAAAATGGGAGTGCGCCGCGTGGTGCTGGCGCGCGAGCTTGCACTGAAGGACATAAGGACTATCCGTGAAAGGATACCCGAGGATATGGAGATAGAGGTGTTCGTTCACGGGGCGATGTGTGTCAGCTTTTCGGGACGGTGTCTTATTTCGGAGTACCTTACGGGGAGAAATGCCAACCGCGGGGAGTGCGCCCAGCCCTGCCGCTGGGGGTATTATCTTATGGAGGAGAAGCGTCCCAACGAGTTTTACAAGGTTTTCGAGGACGAGCGGGGGAGCTATATCCTTAACGCGCGTGATATGTGCATGATTGAGCACATTGACGATTTGCTTGAAGCCGGAGTCACAAGCCTTAAAATTGAGGGCAGGGCGAAATCGGCATACTACACGGCGCTTACGGTGAACGCTTACAGAGCGGCGCTCGATGCGGTGAAAAGGGGAGAAGCCCCCGCGCACTGGGTGCTTGATGAGGTCAATAAAATCAGTCACCGACCCTACTGCACGGGGTTTTTCTACGGCGATCCCCGCGAGGGAAGCGGAACGCAGAATCCGACAGAGGTTACCAACGGCGGTCAGTACTTTGCGGACAGCGGCTATATGCGTGAGTATGATTTTGTGGGAACCGTTGATGGGTGCGAAAACGGCATTATGAGCATAACGCAGCGGAATTACTTCACGCTTTCCGACGAGATGGAGATCCTTGCTCCTGGCACAGAGCCTATCCGCTTTGCGCCCGAAAAGCTGTTCAATTCGCAGGGGGAGCGCATCGAGGTGGCAAGGCACGCTATGGAGAAGCTTACGGCGGTTACGGATATAGTTGTGCCCGGCGGGTCTTTACTGAGAAAAAGGGTGAAACCGGGCGTCTAAAGTGGGATATAATAGCGGAAAAGCGCCCTGAAATGCGGTATGAAGCTAATGTGGGCGCTGCTCCTGCTTTTCGCTTCATTTTACAGAAAAAAGCGGAAAGCACTCCGCGCGAAGCGCGGGAATTTGGGGCTGACAAAGCATTTTCAATCCAAAGCTACACAAAAACTATGCGGTCATAGGCGCTGAAAGCAGACATCAATTGACCGCTCACGCAGAAAATTTTCCGAAAGCCTTTGTTAAAGCAAAGTGCTGCGAAGCGAAACGGAGCTTTCACAAATGGCTATCGAGCGCTTGCCCAACAAGCACTTGAGGTTTGGGAAATTTCGAATTAAGACAATACCGTACAAAGACCAAAGGTCGGTCTTTGTGCGGTGTTGCCCTAAAATCAGGAGGGAATATGTACAGGTTTCAAAACAAAGAACTCGGAACGGACGAGCGCGTAAAGGCTCTTTTGGAGGAACTGGCGCTTGAGGAAAAGCTGACCCTGCTGACCACAAGACAGCGGGCTGTTCCGCGGCTTGGGCTGCGGGAATTTGTTATAGGTACGGAGGTTGCGCGCGGTCTGGTATGCCGCGGCAGCTTTGGCGACGAGGTGTCAACGGTATTTCCCGAACCGTTTGGACTTGCCGCAACATTTGACGAGGAGCTTATGCGCTCCATAGGAGAAGTTACGGGCATTGAAACGCGGATATATCACAAAAAGGGAAAGGCTTCGCTGTGCGTGTGGGGTCCCACCGTTGACGCGGAGCGCGACCCCCGATGGGGCAGAACGGAGGAGGGATACGGCGAAGACCCCTTTCTTATCGGGAAAATGTCAACGGAGTACACTAAGGGTATGATCGGGTGCAATGAGCGCTATACCCGCCTTATACCTACCCTGAAGCACTTTTACGCGAATAATAACGAGGAGAACCGCGGCAGCGACAACGCGTCGATTCCTCTGTGTCTTAAGCATGATTATTATCTTAAGTCTTTTGAGTACGCGATAAAAAGCGGCGGCGCAAAGAGCCTGATGACTGCCTATAATTGTATCAACGGAGTTGAAGGGCTTTGCAATCCCGAGGTGGGTGAGCTGTGCGAAAAGGAGTGGGGAATGCTTTTCGCGGTGACGGACGGCGGGGATTTTGTGCAGAATGTGCAGTACCATCGCTCGGACCCGAACCATACGGAAGCAATTGCGCGGATATACAAGAGTCACGGCGCGGAGATTATGACGGACGATTCGGAGATAGTTTCCGCGGCGGCAAGGGAAGCGCTGGAGCGCGGTCTTATATCGGAAGAGGATATTGACAGGGCGCTTTTCGGAGTGTTGAAAGCGAGATTTATGCTGGGTGAGATAGACAACGCCGAGGACGTCTTCGATTATCCCGATGATATGGTTTGCTGCGCTGAGCACTACGCCGTAACCGAGCGTGCCGCGGAGGAATCGGTGATACTGCTGCGCAACAGCCGCGGCATACTGCCGTTTTCAAAAAAGGAGAAGCTGGCGGTGGTGGGAGTTCATGCGGACATGAATTTCCGCGACTGGTACACGGGAACATCTGACAAAAATTCCACCATACTTGACGCGATAACCGCCGCGGTGGGTCGTGAGAACGTGGTGTATGATTCTGGCAACGATGTGATCGCGCTTAGAAATGCCGCCGACGGATTTTATTTTTCCGTTGACGAGGAGGGCACACTAAGGGCGGACTGTGCCATTATCAACGAAAGATGCCTACTGGAGCTGTACGAATGGGGCGACGGCGCGATATCACTCCGTTCCAAAATGAACGGGAAGTTCATGTGCGACGCCGGTATCATTAAATGCACCTCGGACGAGCCTTACGGGTGGTTTGTCAAGGAGAAATTCACACTTGAGAGGAACGGCAGGGATTGTATCCTGCGTAACTGGCAGGAAAGATTCCTGTATGTTACGGAAAAGGGAGAGCTGGCAGTCACGACCGACCTTAAGCCGAAGAAAAGCTCCGTTTTCAATATGGAAGTTTTTTCGTCGGGCGCGGAGCGTGTAAGACGTGTGGTAACGGATGCTCACCAGACGGTGGTATTCTGCGGCAACAATCCTATGATAAACGCACGCGAGGGCTGCGACAGAAAGCATCTGCGCATGCCAGAAAAGCAGATAGAACTGCTTGATACCGCCTTGACCTTCAATGAAAATACGGCGTTGTTTCTGGTTTCGGGATACCCTTATGCGCTGGACGACGGGCGGCGCGCGGACGATGTGTGCCTTATGCATGACGACAGGCTTACGGCGGTGCTGCATATTACCCATGCGGGACCCGCTCTGGGAACGGCGGTAACAAAAACACTGTTTGGTGATATTTCTCCCGCGGGTCGCTGCCCCATGACATGGTACGACAGCGAAAGGGAGCTTTGCGGCATAAAGGACTATAATATAATACACACGCGCAGTACATATTTGTACTATGACGGCACGCCGCTTTTCTCGTTCGGACACGGACTGAGCTATACCGTTTTCAGATACGGGGCGCTTAAGGTGAACAAAAGCTCATTCGCGGCGGGCGATACTGTCGAGGTAACGCTGGACGTGGCGAATGCGGGAATGCGCGATTCCGCAGAGGTAGTGCAGCTCTACGCGGCTGCTCCCCGTTTTTCGGGCGGAGTTCCGCGAAAGCGCCTTTGCGCTTTTAAGCGGGTATTTATACCCCACGGAGAGCGTTTGAGCGTCACGCTTAGCTTTGACGCAAACGAGCTGTCGATGTGGGATATCAACACAAGCTTGCAGGTGCTGTTCAGCGGCGCTTATGAGCTTCAGGCGGGAGCCTCCTGCGAGGATATACGGCAGACCGCGGAGATAATGATAAACGGCGCGGAGTATGAGGGAATTGATGTTTCCAAGGCAGTGCCCGCGGCTGCTTCTTTTGATTATAGAGGTGTGACCTTCGAGGCTGACAGGCAGCAGCGCGAATATGCTCTGATAAAAGACTGGCAGAGCTTTTTAAGGTACGAGAACTGCAAATTGAGCGGCGGCAGGCGGGCGGAGATAGAGATATCCAACCCGGGCTCGGCTACAAGGCTGATGATAGTGCGGGGGGATACGGGCGCTGCCGTTGCGGAGTTCGACGTTCCCGCCACAAACAGCTACACGGAGTTTGTTAAGCTGACAGCCGATGCGGAACCGCTCAGCGGAACGTTTGATTTAAAAATAACAAGCGGCGGCGTAGTGGGATTGAGGTATTTCAGGATAAGCTCGTAACACCCTCCGTCTGCGCAAGCCAAATTAAATTAAGGAGTTTTTATGACAAATCAGGAAATACTGTCGCATATAGACCACACGCTGCTTAAGGCGGACGCTTCCGCGGAGCAGATAGCGCGTCTTTGCGAGGAAGCTGTGATATACCGTACCGCAAGCGTTTGTATTCCCGCAAGCTATGTACGGTTTGCGCGCGGAAAATTCCCCGAGCTGAATATCTGCACCGTAATAGGCTTTCCGTTAGGCTATTCCACGGCGGCGGAAAAGTGCTTTGAAGCAGAGGACGCAGTTAAAAACGGGGCTGACGAGATTGATATGGTGATAAATCTCGGAGACGTCAAAAACGGCGATCTCGGCGCTGTTGAGAGTGAGATAGCATCGGTAAAGCGCTCCTGCGGCGATAAAATACTCAAGGTGATAATCGAGACCTGTTATCTCACGCGGGAGGAGAAAATTGCGCTCTGCGGCTGTGTGACCCGAGCCGGCGCGGACTACATCAAGACTTCCACGGGTTTCGGCAGCGCGGGTGCGGAAATCGAGGATATACGGCTTTTCGCGGAGCATATAGGAGAGAATGTCAGAATAAAGGCGGCGGGCGGCATTCGCACCCGTGAGGATATGGAACGTTTTCTCGCCGAGGGCTGCGACCGTATCGGAACAAGCGCGGCACGGTTGCTGATGAATTAGACCGAGGGGGAGCAAATATGTCAAAGCTTACAAGAGAAGAGCTTGTCGAACTGGTGGAATCCATAATGACCTTGCGTGACAAAAAGACGGGAAGACAGCTTTCGGAGCGGGAGCACTGCGATCTGGTAAATAAATTCATGCAAAGCATAGATCACCCGGGAGGAAGCGATCTGATATACTATCCGGAGCTTATCGCGGAGTTTGCGGGATTAAACCGCGAACCTACCGTTGACGAGATAGTTGATCTGGCGATAAAGGGCGCATCGGAATGACGGAGGTATTATGGCTGAAAGAGTTTTTTTGATAGTCCTGGACAGCTTCGGGATAGGCGAAATGCCCGATGCGGCGGATTTCGGCGACGCGGGCAGCAATACGCTGCGCTCGTGCTTTAAAACGGGTGTGCTGAACGTCCCGAATATGCGCGGGCTTGGGCTGTTCAATATTGACGGCGTGGAGGCAGGCGGGAAATGTCCCGCACCGCGCGGGTCTTATGGAAGGCTTTCGGAGCTTTCCAAGGGCAAGGACACTACAACGGGTCACTGGGAGATAGCGGGGCTGGTTTCCGAAAAGCCGTTTCCTACCTTCCCCGAGGGTTTTCCCGAAGAAGTTATAGGAAAATTTGAGGAAGCAGTGGGGCGCAAAGTCCTGTGTAACAAGCCCTATTCGGGCACAAAGGTCATTGCGGATTACGGCGAGGAGCATACGCGGACGGGAGCGCTTATCGTCTACACTTCCGCTGACAGCGTGTTCCAGATAGCCGCGCATGAAAGCGTCGTGCCTGTCGATAAGCTTTATGAATACTGCCATACCGCGCGGGAGATACTCACGGGGGATTATGCCGTGGGAAGAGTTATAGCGCGCCCGTTTGAGGGTGAATATCCTTTTGTAAGAACACCACGGCGGCATGATTTCTCGCTGCTGCCTCCGCGTGACACCATGCTTGACAAGCTGTCGGGCAGCGGAAAAGATGTTATCGGTATTGGCAAGATATACGATATTTTCGCGGGGAAGGGCATAACGCTCTGCGACCGCAAAATCGGCAATAACGAGGATATGAAAATCACATCAAAATATCAGCAGATGGATTTCAGCGGCTTGTGCTTCACAAATCTTGTGGATTTCGATATGCAGTACGGACACCGCCGCGATCCGATAGGCTACGCAAATGCCTTGAATGAGTTTGACGAGTGGCTGGGCGGTTTCATGGGCAAAATGCGCCCCGACGATGTTCTGATTATAACCGCCGACCACGGCTGCGACCCCTGCCACAGCGGCACGGATCACACCCGCGAATATATCCCGCTGCTGATTTACGGCAATGAGATAGCCGCGGAAAACCTCGGAACAAGGGCGGGTTTTGACAATATCGCGAAAACGGTACTTTCACTGCTTGGATAATCCGATAATATTGCAATATAGCCGACAATTATGGTATAACAAATGACGGTTTAATGTTAATATATCAAGAGGATATATGGAACAATACAAAGGCAGAGCGAATGCTCTTGTAGTTTGCGGGAAACGGGTGCTAATGGTAAAGTACAGAGCTGATGGAGAGGAATATTGGGTATTGCCGGGCGGCGGTATCGAGGACGGTGAAACTCCCGAACAGGCGGCTGTGCGCGAGCTTAAAGAGGAATGCGGCATAAACGGCAGCGTGCTGCGCTTTGCGGGATACTTTGCCCGTTCGGACGGCAACGGCGCATACACCTATCTTATCGATGCGGGGGAGCAGGAGCCCGTTCTCGGCTTTGACCCCGGGATTGACGAAGCTCACCGGAAGCTCGTGGGAGTGGCTTGGAAATCCCTTGACGAGCTTTCGGAGCGTGACAGGGCGTGGCTTTTCGCCAGCGGTCTGCTTTGCTGCGCCGAAATTGAGAATGAATTGGATAGCTGGACAAGAGAGGTTATCCCGCCGAAGAGGAGCGTACAATGAGCGAGATAAAGATACGTCCCGCGGTCATTGCCGACAGCGGCGATATCTGCGGGCTGAACGCCCGTGAACTCGGCTATGACTACCCGCAGGAGAAAACGAAGTATTTTTGCGGAAATTATAAGTTAAAATAATTGGGCAAGAGCAGCCCAAAAACCGCGCATTAAAAGCAATGCAAGCAAAGATCAACGTAAAGCCCGCGCAGGAATTTTCCCGCAATCCGCTCGTGAAAGCGTAGCGCAACGGAGTGTAGTGGAGCTTTTACGGGCGAGATAGCATACTCAACCGCCACGCGGTTGAGTATGCGGTGCGAGAAAATTCACATTAAAATAAAAAAATTACGGAGGTAAACTATGAGTGAATGTACACATGATTGCGGAAGCTGTTCCGCCAATTGCTCCGAGCGTCAGCCCGAGAGCCTTATCGAAAAGCCCCATGAGCTTAGCAAGATCAACAAGGTAATTGGAATTGTCAGCGGAAAGGGCGGCGTAGGCAAGTCCCTTGTGACCTGCCTGTCGGCTGTTCTGATGAACCGCCGCGGTTTTAAAACAGCCGTGCTGGATGCGGATATAACCGGTCCGTCTGTTCCCAAAGCGTTCGGGCTTACCGAAAAGGCGCAGGGCAACGAGACCGCTATCTATCCCGTTATCACCAAAAAGGGTATCAAGGTTATGTCGGTAAATCTGCTGCTGCCCGATGAAACAGCTCCCGTTATCTGGCGCGGTCCGATAATCGCGGGAACGGCAAAGCAGTTCTGGACCGACGTAGTGTGGGACGATGTTGATTATATGTTTGTGGATATGCCCCCGGGAACGGGCGACGTGCCGCTTACGGTGTTCCAGTCGATACCGCTGGACGGCATAATCGTTGTGACCTCTCCGCAGGAGCTTGTGTCGATGATAGTAGGCAAGGCGGTAAAGATGGCAGAGATGATGAATGTTCCGATAATCGGGCTTGTGGAGAATATGAGCTATGCGGTATGCCCCGACTGCGGAAAGCAGATAAAGGTGTTCGGCGAAAGCCATATTGAAGAAACCGCTGAGAAGTTCGGCTTGAAGGTTCTGGCAAAGCTGCCCATAGACCCCGAAACGGCGGGTCTGGTTGACAAGGGCTTGCTGGAGCTGACGGAGTCGACCGCCGCCGACCCGATAGCCGACGCGGTGGAGGAGTTCTGCAAGTGAGCGGGCGCAAGGGCGATTTGGCGTATGAGAACTTCCTGAAAGGGTATAACTGTACGCAGGCTGTCGCGGTGGCGTTTGCGGAGGAGCTTGGGCTTTCCGAGGAGAGAGCGGCGCGGCTTTCGTCGGGTTTCGGCGGCGGCATGGGGCGCATGAGAGAGGTCTGCGGGACATTTTCGGGGGTAGTGTTGGTGTTAAGTCAGCTTTACGGTTACTCCGAGCCGAAAAACCTTGCCGCGAAAACGGAGCTGTATGAGCGTATACGGGAGCTTGCCGACCGTTTCCGCGCCGCTAACGGGAGTATCATATGCAGGGAGCTTCTCGGGCTTAAGGAGGCTGAAAAGTCCGCCGTACCCGAGGCGCGTACCCCCGAATATTACAAAAAAAGACCCTGTCCCGAGTTGTGCAGGTTCGCCGCGGATATGCTGGAAAACTATATCGCGGAACAAGAGCAATAGATTTTTGGAGGGTGAAATGAATTTTAAAAAAATCATCTCGATCATAGCCGCCGCGGCGCTGTGTGTGACGGCGGCGGGCTGCAGAGGCGGAGAGGAAAGCTCCGCTCCGTTGGAGAGCGTTGACGGCTCGGAGATATCCAATACTGTTGAAGCGGGAGCGCCGAGTGATATCAAGCCGCTCGAAAGCTATGCGGAAGACAGCCTTGTATATCGTGCCGAGTCAATGAACGCGATGGAGTTCACCGCGGCAATGCAGCCCGGGTGGAATCTCGGTAATACGCTTGACGCGACGGGCGGTGAGACCTCGTGGGGAAACCCCAAGGCTACCCCCGAGCTTATACAGAAGATCAAGGACGAGGGTTTCAATTCCATCAGAATACCCATAACCTGGGGGCATATGATGAATGAGGAAAACGTCATCGACGCGAGTTATCTCGCACGCACCAAAGAAGTTATAAACTACGCGCTGGACGCCGATCTGCTGGTGTTTGTGAATATTCACCATGACTCATGGCAGTGGCTTAACGCGATAACTCCCGACGAGAACGACGCGAATTACCTTAAATTCAGGGCGATATGGGAGCAGCTTGCAGAGGCTTACAAGGACTATCCCCGCGCGGTCATTTTTGAGTCTATAAACGAGCCGCGCTTCGACAAGGAAAGCACCTACGCGGAGTGTCTGGATATGATGAATAAGGCGTGCGTGGAGATAGTGAGGGCAAGCGGCGGCAATAACGCCGAGCGCCTTATAGTACTCCCCACAAAGGATACCAACAGCGAGCAGAAATACCTTGATCAGCTCTATGTGACTATCACGGATATCAACGATCCGAATATTATCGCGACGGTGCATTATTACGGTTACTGGCCTTTCTCGGTGAATATTGCGGGCGAGACAGAGTTCAAGGGAACCTCCGTGACCGATATTGACGGGCTTGTGTCGCGGTTAAAGACCACCTTTATCGACAACGGTATCCCCGTAATTATCGGCGAGTGGGGACTGCTGGGCTTTGACACGGCGCTGGATACGGTGGAGCACGGCGAGATACTGAAATTCTTTGAGTATTTCTGCAACGCGGTCAGAGAAAACGGGCTTACAACTATGTGGTGGGACAACGGACAGCATATCAACCGTTACAGCTACGAGTGGGCTGATCCCTCTCTTATGGCGATAATCAAACAGAGTATGCAGGGGAGAAGTTCCACTGCCGAGCGGGATTTCATCAATCTTTTTGAGGGAGCTGTTGAGGATAAGCAGCTTAAGCTCTCGCTAAACGGGAATACTCTTGCGGGAATACGCTCGGAGAGCGGCGGTGCGCTTTCCGAAGATAGCTATACGCTTACCGAGGATACCCTGACCTTTAAGGCGGATTACATCTCGGCTCTCGTAACCGACCCCGCGCAGTATGGGCGTCTGGAAACTCTCTATCTGGAATTTTCGGCGGGGCCCGACTGGACGGTGTATGTGTATAACACCTCAACTCCCGAGTTTACCGAGGTTGAGGGAAGAAAGGGTGCGCTGACTATCCCGTGCGATTTCAAGGGAACGCAGCTCAAGACCGTTGAAGCGAAGTATATCAGCGGCGGCAGTAACAGCCCCGGCTCGCAGAACTGGACAACCTTCAAGCAGTACGGCGACCAGTTTACGACGGTGACGGACGGTGTTCGCTTCACCAACAATTTCTTTAATGAAACCGCAGGCGAGTGTGAGATACAGTTTATATTCTACTTCTGGAATGACACTACGGTTGAGTATAACTTGACCGTATCCGACGGAAAGGTTGTCGGGATGCCTGTTACGGCTGAATAATAATTTGCGGCACGCCCCGTGTGGGACGCGCCGCCTTTTGTTATTTCAGCTTGATGGGTCTTAAAACCTCATAGCCGATACCCTCAGGGTAATGCCGCTGATAGCAGGGGGCGTTATCATTCCAGATATACTTTCCGCCGCCATACTCGCTTATGTCGTAATTCCACGCGAGCCGTTCAACTCTGCCCATTACCTCGCCGTTGTCCTTAAGGAAGTCATACGGCGGGTGGTAGAATACAAGATAATATCCCGCGGGAATATCGCGTATCTCGAAACCCTCGGGAACAGTGCCGCTGTAATCGGCGGGCATGCCCATGCCGTAGAAGTAGCGGCGCTTACCACCTTTTAACGACCAGCCAGCAGTATGACAGGTGATTATCGGATCGCTGACGTTGCTCATGCTGTCGATGGTTCCGCATATCTCGTCGCAGTTGTGGCGCTCCCAGAAGCTGCCGTAGTTCTCTGCTTCGTCGTCCCATATGCCGATGTACTTGTGGGCGGGGATAAACTCCACTCTTACTTTTGCTTCGGTAATATCGCTCATTTTAACTCCTCCTTTATAGAGCTCGTAATAGTGTTCCGGGAAGAAAACCACCTTTCGTACCGGCAGCGGAACGGGCACGGGATTTCTTCTGTACGCCGCGGGTGCGCACCCGAACGCCGTTACAAAGGCTCTCGTCAGAGCCTCCTGCGAGGAAAACCCGTATTTGAAGGCAATGTCAATTATACGCTCATTTGAGTCCCTCAGCTCCAGCGCCGCCAGCGCCAGACGCCGTCCCGAAATATAGCGTTTTATCGTCATGCCGCAAACTTTGTGGAACTGAACCGAGCAGTAGTAGGGCGAGTATCCGATCTGCTCCGACATTTTCGGCAGTGTGGGGTTTTCGCCGATATTCTCCTCTATCCAGTCCAGCATTTTTTGTATCGCTTCGTTCCATTCGTACAAGGCTGTTCCCTCCCTTCGAGTATATTCTATCACAAACAGGGGAATAAAATCTTGATATAAGTTGTGGAAATACAAAATCCCGCAGACCGAAGCCGGCGGGATTTTGTACATATATTAAGATATAAGAGAAATCAGAAATCTACCTCGGTGTCGTAGTAGCAGCACTTAAGCAGCTTCTCCATCTCCTCCTGAGAGGGCTGACGTGGATTGGAGCCCGTGCACGCGTCCAGAATAGCGTTCTTTGCGATATCGGGCAGTCTTTCAAGGAATACGTTTTCGGGAACGAAGCCCTGCTCGCGGGGATAGCTGTCCGCGCCGTAGTTCTTTATGCAGTGCGGTATCTTAAGATCGTCGTTCATCTTTCTGAGATACTTTATCAGCAGTTCTACCTTCTCGTCGTCGCTGTTTCCGCCGAGATGCATGTAGTCCGCAATTACGCCGTAGCGCTTCTTGGCGGTGGGGTCTTTCGCGTTGAACGCGATGACCTTGGGCAGATACATAGCGTTAGCCGCGCCGTGGATAATATGCGCGCCGTAGTCCTGGAAGATAGCGCCCGTCTTGTGAGCCATAGAGTGAACTATACCCAGCAGAGCGTTGGAGAATGCCATACCCGCAAGGCACTGCGCGTTGTGCATTCTGGCTCTTGCTTCCATATCGCCGTTGTAGGAGGGAACAAGGTCGTCCATTATCATCTCGATGGCATGGATAGCCAGCGGGTCTGTGTAGTCGCAGTTTGCGGTTGAAACATACGCTTCGATAGCGTGAGTGATAGCGTCCATACCGGTGTGAGCGGTCAGCTTCTGAGGCATGGTTTCCGCAAGGTCGGAATCAACAATAGCCACATCGGGAGTGATCTCAAAATCGGCGATGGGGTACTTGATGCCCTTATCGTAGTCGGTGATGATGGAGAACGCGGTTACCTCGGTAGCAGTGCCGGATGTAGAGGGGATAGCGCAGAAATGAGCCTTTTTACGCAGTTCGGGAATACCGAAAACCTTGCACATATCCTCAAAGGTGCAGTCGGGATACTCATACTTTATCCACATTGCCTTAGCCGCGTCGATAGGAGAACCGCCGCCCATGGCAACGATCCAGTCGGGCTGGAATTCCAGCATTTTAGCCGCACCGTTCATAACGGTGGTAACGGAGGGATCGGGTTCTACGCCCTCAATAAGGGATACCTCCATGCCTGCCTCTTTAAGATAGTCCTCAGCTTTCTGCAAAAAGCCGTTTCTCTTCATTGCGCCGCCGCCGACAACGATCACAGCCTTTTTTCCCTTAAGATTCTTAAGGTTTTCAAGCGAGCCTTTTCCGTGGTACAAATCTCTGGGTAAAGTAAATCTTGCCATTTCGGTATCCTCCTAAAATATGTTGTTTTTGTGAAAAACCAACGAACACCGCCGATTTTCCACGATGTTTTTTTACATTTCCATTATAACATTATAAAGCTATTTTGTAAAATGCTTAAATTACATATCAAATATGCTTCGTTTGGAATATGTCAAAAAATGAGAAAATGCAGCCTTACATATCCGTTCGACATAAATATTCACACTAATTACCGATTGAAAATAGATAAAGATTTGCGAGGAAGATTTTTGCAATACAAGGCGGAGGATGCAGCAAGGCTGATGCCTTGCAGGGACGACAACGCAGTATTGCGGAAATCAGACCGCAAAGATTGTTTATTTTCGGTCGGGAATTAGTATCAGCCTGTATATAAAGGCTGACCAATGGCGGATTATTTAAAAAATTTCATAATTCCCGATAAGCATTCTCCGCTTCACTTCGTACCGGAAGTTTTGCGCAAATTGAAACCTAATGCCATGAGACATAACCTCCACATTGCGCAAAGCTTGGCATGCTTAGCGGAAACCGCGCGTTTGCGTTCGCAAACGCGGTTTTACGCAAACTTCGACATAATGCTTTAGTTAACCGCATTATCGTTGCGTAAAACTCTGCGCTTTTTTGAAATTTCATGCGCCGACATTGCGTGGCATATGGGCTTTTTCTACAAGCTTAGCCCTTTACTAAGGGTTGATAAATATTTTATATATAAACCGACAGAAAAATGTTTCATAAAATACTTTTTATATAAAAATTACAAAATCCCCTTGCATTTTGAACAAAAATATGGTATAGTTTATATAACAGCAAAAAAGAAATAAGGCTGAATTAAATTTCGGAGGAAAAAGCTATGAGAATTTTATATGCGGCGAGCGAGGCGCTCCCTTTCGCGGCAAGCGGCGGTCTTGCCGATGTTGCGGGCTCACTGCCCAAGGCTCTTGTCCAGGCGGGGCATGAAGCTTGTGTGGTAATGCCCTATTATGTTAACACCATAAAGCCCGAACAGCGAGAGCAAATGCATTTTATAACCAATTTCAATGTTCCCGTCGGTTGGAGAAGCCAGTATTGCGGGCTGTTCTCACAGGTGGTTGACGGCGTTACTTATTTCTTTATAGATAATGAGTATTATTTTAAGCGCAACAGCGGTCTTTACGGCTATTATGACGACGCGGAAAGATATGTTTTCTTTAGCCGCGCTGTGCTTGAAATGCTGAAATATATCGACTTCAAGCCGCAGATAATCAATTCCAACGACTGGCAGTGCGCGCTCGTACCCGTATACTATAATCTGTTTTATAAGAACCAGTGGGGTTACGGCGGCATAAAGAACGTGTTCACTATCCACAATATCGGCTATCAGGGTCAGTACGGTCTTGACCTGGTAAAGGATATCGTTGGTATTCCTCCGCAGAACGTTTCCATTATAGAGTATGACAGAGATATAAACTTTATGAAGGGTGCTATCGAGATGGCGGACAAGGTCACCACCGTATCTCCTACTTATGCCAAGGAAATTCTTGATCCGTGGTTCAGCCACGGTCTGGACAGAATACTCCGCAACAAGCAGTATAAGACCTGTGGCTTCCTCAACGGTATTGATGTGGATCTGTATAATCCCGAAACCGATAACACTATAGCCTCAAAGTTCAGCGCCAAGAATCGTAAGGGAAAGGCTGCCTGCAAGAGCGCTCTGTTTGAGGAGTTCGGTATGCCCGAATACAATATCCCGCTGCTGGTTATGATCTCGCGCTTCGCGGATCATAAGGGCTTTGATTTGGTAAGATATGTGTTTGATGAGATTATCAGCGTGGATATGCAGGTAATGATTTTAGGCTCGGGCGAGAAGCAGTATGAGGATTTCTTCCAGGAAATGCACTGGCGCTATCCCGACAAGGTGGGCTTCTACCGCGGTTACAACCCGCAGCTCGCAAAGCGGCTGTACGCGGGCGCGGATATGTTCCTTATGCCCTCAAAGAGCGAGCCGTGCGGACTTGCTCAGATGATAGCGGCGCGTTACGGCACTGTGCCGGTAGTTCGTGCTACGGGCGGTCTTAAGGACTCCATCATCGACTACGGCGATAACGGCATAGGCTTCACATTCCAGAGCTACAACGCTCACGATATGCTGGAGGCTATACGCCGCGCCAAGGCTGTATATGACAACAAGACCGAGTGGGGCAAGGTAATGCAGAGAGCTATGAAGACCGATTTCAGCTGGGCGGCAAGCGCTAAGCTGTATATCGGACTTTACAAGGAGCTTTGCGGCGAGTGATGTGGAACATAATTTCTATTGACGATGTCAGAAAGGCGCTGGAGCTAAGCGAGTTTTCCGACAGTGAGATGGCGGAGGACGTTGATTCGGTGGTTTACCATCGGGATATCTTTGAGTACGGCGATGAAAGCGACGAAAAGGATATTGACGTTCATATCGACATAGAGTTTGAATACGGCGAATATCTGGAGCTCCGCGAGGACGATCCCGCGTTCGGCTACTTATCACGGATGTGCAAGCTTCCTGACGGGTCTGACGAGCTTGTTCTGTACAGTAAATAGTAAAAGGTGCTTGGAGAGCTTTCCAAGCACCTTTTATTTCGCAGCAACCATTATAATGGTCGCTTTTTTCACAAGTCCTCAATATCAATATAACAGGTAAAATTGTGAACCTTGATTTTTCCGAGCGTACAGGTAGCGTCGATACCGAATTCAATAAAATACCGCGAAGTCTCATCTTCAATTGTCTCCATATAAGACGCCTTGTACCATGAGGTGCTGCCGTTAAATTTATCTTTCGGTCGGTTGTCAAGAACGAGGTTATCGAGCTTTTGGTACATTTGCAGACGAGCCATGGGTGACGTATCGTCGCGGGACGCGTCGTTAAATTTCTTATCGGAAATTATATCGCGAAGCTCCCGTGAAAGCATTGAATAGGACACCTGACCTTTCCAGCCCCAAACGTCGACGGATTGTCAAAACTCTTCCGCCTTGATGGAATCGGAGACCCAAACGGCAAAAAACGCCGTTGCGATAATAACAACAGATAAGCATGACAATAGTATAATGACCGCCTTTTTCCTCTTTCCAATAATAGATTCTCCTCAATGTCCAAACGATTCATTCTCAACTGCCTATTTTCTACACTCCCCACATAGCGTTGCCCTCCGCGTCGTATTCGGGGTTGAACTCGCCCTTTACATACGCGTCGATTATATTGCAGGCAACGTGGCGGGAAAATTCCGCCTTTTCCATCATCACCCCGAAAGCTATTTCTGGATTATCAGCAGGATAAAAGCCGATTATCGCCGAGTTGTATTCCGTAAGGGATGTCTGGGGAGTTCCCGTCTTTGTCGCGACGTTCTCCTTGCCTATACCCTTGTAGTCATAGATATTCACCCAGTTTCCATTGATAAGAAAGTTTGCGTTGGTGCTTACCTTTTTCATTCCTTGTGTCACCACGTCGAAAATTTCCGACATATCCGACATATCCTCCGCTATCACGGGCTGCTTTTCATAAACAAGCTCGGTGAAATCGTAGTTGTATACTGCCTTTACAATGTGTGGCTCGTAGCGTATACCTTTGTTGGCGATAGTCATGGCCTGAACAGCTAAATGCATTGGCGTAAGCGCGGTCTCCATCTGCCCTATCCCCGCCTGGATAACGTTACCCTCGTTCCATTCCAGACCAAGCTCGTCGTACAGCTCCATCGAGGTCATCTGACCCGTCGCCATGCTCAGTTCTAAGCCCAGATCACAACCAACGCCGAACCTCGCCGCCCAGTCCGCCAGACGCTCAATACCGAGCCGCCGCGCGGTTTCGTAGAAAAAGATATTGCAGGAGTGATGCAGACCCTCATCCACGGGTATAGCACCGTGCCAGCCTGTGCATTTCGGCTCCCACGGAGAGTAATAGGTATAGACCTGATTGCAGGTTATAAGCGTATTCGGGTCGATAACCCCTTCCGCAAGCCCCGCCGCCGCGGTGATGGTCTTAAATGTAGAACCGGGACGGAACGTGCCGTTCAGCGCGCGGTTGAACACGGGAGAGTACTCCCTGTTCAACACCTCGCTGTAATTGTCAATATAATCATTTATATCATACCCGGGAATGCTTACGCAGGCAAGAACACCGCCCGTCTTTACGTCCAGCACGACCGCCGCACCCGTGTTGCATTCCGTACCCCTGTGCTGTGTGTCGTGCGCTGTGGTGTAGTGTGTTGAGTGGAGAAAGTCTATATGATATTGTACTATTTCCTGTACCATGCGCTGATAATTGCTGTCTATCGTCAGCATGACGGAGTTTCCTGCCCGCGGGTCGGTCACAACCTCGTCTGATATCTGTACCCCATTGCTGTTGCGCGTTATCCTGCGCACTCCGCGATCGCCGCGAAGCTCCTCTTCAAGCGCCTGTTCAACACCCGAAAGACCTATAATATCATTCAGCGTGTAGCCGTCTTCCTTAAGCTCTTTATACTTTTCAGAGGATATCGCCCCCACTGTACCCCGTATATGCGGCGCGAGTTCTCCGTCAAGGTAGATCCTCTCCCAGCTCTCTGTAATATCCACACCCTCCAGCATAGAACTCAGCTCTTTAAGCTCGTGAACCGTTTCCTCGCCGATATCGGAAGCCATCACAAACTTGTTTGCCTGTGAAAAATCCTTTATCTTCATTTCGTACCGCACGCCCGCGATACACCTGCGCATTTCCTCTCCGTATTTCTCGTCAATGTCAAAATCCTTGTACAGCTGAAATATAACATTGTCCACCGTTGCGTAGCCGCCCATATTCAGATTTTTTTTCACCGCTTCAACCGCGCTTTCGCTGCCGTTGAATTGATATGGCTGTTCTCTTGTTATGGGCAGAGTTTCGTTCCACTCCTCGCCGTTTTTCATAAGTATTGTAAGTATGCGGAAAATTATTTCATTCTCCGTGCCGCTGATAAGCGAGGCGCGCTGAAGATTAACATTATACACCATCTTGTTTGTATTGAGCACGTTTCCGCTTGAATCAACTATGATCCCACGGGCAGCCTCTATTTCCTGATTTGCCATGCGGGTCTGCTGTGTCATGGACAGATACTTGTCCCCGTCCGCGACTTGTATCTGAAGCAGTCTTATGCCGCACATAAACGACAGCAGAACGACCGTTCCCGCCAGAATAGCGGACCTTATAACCGACGATATTTTAGACATTTTGATCTCCTTATTTAAACGAATTTCCCGAACCGCTGCTGCCTGCATTGCAGGTAGCAGCCAACCCGCTTTGAAAGCTCCGCATTCACTGCGCACCAAGCGGCTTTCGGGAAATTTATGTGTGAACGTTCGGTTTTCTTTCGGTTTAAACGCCTTTATTTCGGTATTGATTTGGAGAATATCTTTTAAGCGTTTTAATTCAAGATACAAAGCGAAGCGTTTGGCTTCCTAAAAACTTGCCCCTTTGCGTTGACGGACAGTAAACACATTAGTCGCCTGTTGCTTTTGCAGAACTATTCCCTTGACTTGATATGTTATAAATTAAATCCGTCCGACGAGAGCGGCATATTAAATCAATTTTCTTCGTCCGCATTTTCTGCGTTCTGAGCGGACTCCTCCAGCTTACGTTCTTCCTTGGGCAGAGATTTGATATATATCAGCCTGACCAGAAAATAAACAGGCACAGAGAATAAAATCGCGCCGCCGTAGGCGGGAAGCACCGATTTTTGAAACGATATGACCGAGTCCGCGCCCTCCCACACCCAATGCAGGAAAAGCATATCCATAGCCGCCATTATTGAAGCTGTAACAGTGTTGAAAATAAAATAGCTCAAAAAATTTTTCTTGACCCAGAACCGAGTCAGCAGAGATATCAGCGGGCAGGCAACCAGCAGCCACAGCGCCGAGAAGCCAACCACATTGATCCCCGTCGCGGTGTCCAGCATTATCCCGCATATGACCCCGAAGATTCCCGAGGACAGATCGCCCTCCCACATCGCGACGGAAGTCGCCAGTGGGATAAGCAGCAGCGGGCAGTAGCCGCGTATGATCGGGTTGCATTGACACGCGTAAAACCAAAGCAGAAGCACCACATATAAGAACCACCGCGTAAATATACGGAAAGCTCTTCTCCGTGAGCGTTTGCTGAATAAACGACTCATCTTTTATCCTCAAAATGTATTTTCGGGACAGAATTCCATGCCAAGCAGTGCGAATACCGCTCCGAATCCCGCCCCGTCAAATGTATTTATTCATCGATGGGGAAGTCCAGACCCTTGCCCTCGAAATCTATCACCGCGTATACCTTTGTTATATTGAAAAAATTCTCCGCAGGCTCTATTACGGCATGCTTTGACAGTCCGTTGGAGTCGTCAAAAACGCCGACCACCGTTCCCACCATAACATCCTCGGGAAACAATCCGCTCTTTCCCGAGGTAAAAATAATATCGCCCTCTTTGATATCCGCGTCGCGGAGAATGTCGTTCATCAGACACATTCCGTCCTGCGCGGTCGTCAAATCGTTTTCAAGCACACCGGTCACCTTGGTGCGGGTGGTGTATACTCCGACATTGACCTGCGGGCTGAGCAGGGTAGTAACCTTGGCGTAGTTGGGTGCTATCCCCGTAACTCTTCCTACAAGCCCTATCGTGGTTACAATGGGATCATTTACGGATAACCCGTGGTCGGAGCCTTTGTTTATCGTAAATCCCCCGTAAATATCGTTTGAGTTGCGCGCGATTATTCCGCAAGGCTCGCTGAAAACAAAATCGCTGTTTTCCTGCTTAAGCTCGAGCATTTCACGGAGACTTTCGTTCTCCTGCTTAAGCTCCTCGTAATCAACGATCTCCTTATACATTTCCGTAAGCTGCGCGGTAAGCTCCTCATTCTGCCTTTTGTAAGTGTCCGCGTTAACCAGCTTGTCTATAAAACCCGTAACACCCTCCGAAATGGCGTTCGACGCGGTCACAAGCGGATATGTAACCGACCCGATTATCCTTTCGGGAATGGTTTCTATCCCCGCCGATACCGCCACATAAGCCATAAATCCCAGCAGCAGAGCGCCTATACATATCAATATCTTAAACTTTATACTGTGAAAAAACTCTTTCATCTCTGCTCCTTATTTGAAAAATTTTTCGCACCGCTGTCAACAACACAAATTGTGTCCTTGACGCAAGCCGTCTGTAAAGCTACGGCGCTGCACTTTACGCGCGGCTTGCGAAAAATTCATGCGCGGGCGATGCATTGCCGTAAGCTGACAGTTCTTTGACTGCTTGGGTATGCGGTTGATTTAAGTCGCAACGATTGATTTTCACACCTTAATAAATGGTTTCGTCCTCGCTGAGCACGTCCTCCAGCTTATCTATATTCTCCAGAACCTTGCCCGTGCCATCGGCAACGCAGTCCAGAGGGCGCTCCGCAATGTTTACGGGCATACCCGTTTCCGCGTGAATAAGCGCGTCCAGCCCTTTAAGCAGAGCGCCGCCGCCCGCGAGCATTATCCCGCTTTCGATAATATCCGCCGCAAGCTCGGGAGGACACTTTTCAAGCGTGGTTTTTATCGCGTCTATGACATGGGAAAGCGGCTCGGAAATAGCTTCGCGAACCTCCTGGCTCGTTATGGTGATATTTTCGGGAAGCCCGTTGAGCAGATTGCGCCCCTTGATATCCATAACAGGCTCGTTGTCGTCCGTTTTGTAGGCAGAGCCTATGCCCGTCTTGATATTCTCCGCCGTGCGTTCACCAATAAGAAGATTATACTTTTTCTTGATATAGTTTATTATTGAGGAATCAAACTCGTCGCCCGCGACTCTTACGGAGCGCGCCGTAACGATACCGCCGAGGGATATTATAGCCACCTCGCTCGTGCCGCCTCCGATATCTACGATCATGCTTCCCATAGGCTCGGCAACGGGCAGACCCGCTCCGATAGCTGCCGCCATAGGCTCCTCGATTATGGACACGCGCTTTGCGCCCGCCTGCTCCGCAGCCTCCTTGACCGCGCGGCGCTCAACCTCGGTAACTCCCGAGGGAATACATATAATAACTCTCGCCTTGGTTCTGCCCTTAAGAGCCTTCTTTATAAACTGCGAAAGCATTATCGAGGTCATGTCAAAATCGGCGATAACGCCGTCCTTAAGCGGTCTTACAGCCACTATCGAGCCGGGTGTGCGGCCGATAACGTCCTTTGCTTCCTGACCGACATAACGTACCTGACCCGCCTTTTTGTCCACAGCCACAACGGAAGGCTCGCGGATAATTATCCCCTTGCCCCTCATATATACTAAAGTATTGGCAGTTCCCAAATCGATACCGATATCCTTGTTGATCCCAAACATTTTTGATCCTCCGTATTAAATTGTTAAATTATATGTCAAATGATTGTCACATAAAATCTCAACTTATATTATAGCATTATTTTGCTCACTTCGCAAGGTAATATTTATCTTAATTTTTGTGTTTTTCTACATATTTTTTTGGCATTTTTGCCAAGAGATAGATGTAAGCGCCAAAAATCTTTGTTCGGGCTGAGGAGATTTACCGTTGTGGATAGGCTTTGAGCCGTTTTTGTCCTGTTACCGGAACTTACTTTTGTCGTTTGTCAGCCCCGGTACATAATCAGTGCATACATTGTAAAGTTCGACTGTTTTTAGAGCCTGTTTAGTATCTCGGCGTGCGCATATTGCGCAGCGAATTTTTCGTCAGACGACGGCAAATTTTCGCCGAAATACTGTATGTATTTCAAGAAAATTTGCTTAAGTATGACGGAAAATCAGCAAGCAAGATGCGTGCGATGAGATACTAAACAGGCTCTTAAAATAAAATCAGCGGGTATTCTTTGTTTCTGTTGTTCGTATTCACGGTATGTTGTAAGGTGCATTTGCAGCAATTCAGCTGTTTTTTTGTGTCCTGTCTTCGTTTGTCCTCAAATCTTCTATTCTTAGTCTTGGAATGGTGTGCAAAATCATCAGCATCTTTTTTATCTGAGTCCGGATTAAAGGAGGTACCGCTGTGGATCACTTTTTTTCCGATAATCCCAGAATATAATCGGATGAAATCCCATACATTTTGGAGATTTTGATAAGCACCTCTACGCTTGGATAACACAGGTCCTTTTCATATTTTCTGTATGCCTGGTAGGATATATCAAGAATTTCCGAAATCTTTTCCAAAGTAAGTCCCGATTCTTTTCGTGCCGCTGTTAATCGATCACCAATCGTCATTTGCAATCACTCCTTTACGGTATATTATAATTTGTGGTTGTGTAAAGCGCCATAAACCACAGGTTATATTTGTGCTTTTTTTCTATTGATTTTAATATGACCGTAAGCTATAATAAAACCATGAAAGGAGTCTGATTTTAAGTGGATAACATTATTGAAAGATTATATTTTGTCTTTTCCGAAGAAAATAATGTATGCGAAAATCCCGATTATCGGATAGCTTACGAAAAAATATCACAAATTATTGACGACATCGAAGCGCTGCTCCCCGAAGAAAAAAGAGAAATGCTTGATGAACTGTTTTCGTCAATGTCAAGGATGATGTTTGTTGAGTCTAAAGAAATGTTTGCCGGCGGCTTTAAAACAGCACTGAAGCTTTTTAAGGAATGCGCTCAATAAACTTATCTTTGTTTCTTTAAGCTGTTTTTTTAATTGTTTGTTGTGAAAATGCACAAAAAACACCCCTCAAAATTACTTCAAATTCACAAAGTTTTGCAGGATATGAAAAAAAGGCTTTTCATATCGGATAATTTGTGGTACAATAAGGGTAGTATTAAACGTAAATATGTCGGGGCTGTTTCAATGAGGAACGCTTCCGGCTTCAGGCGGCTCAAAGGATCGCCGGAGAGGGGAAATATTATGTCACAGATTATTGCAGTAACCGCGGGCAAGGGCGGTACGGGAAAATCCACAACCTCCGCAAACGTCGCTACGGGTCTGGCTTCATTGGGTAAAAAGACGTTGGTGGTAGAGCTTGACTTCGGTCTGCGCTGCCAGGATATAATGTTGGGTATTAAAGATAAGGTTAAGCATGATATAGGCGAATATCTGGAGGGTAAAATAGATATACTCACAGCAACCACAAAGGTAGACCGCGTTGACAATCTCTATCTGGTCTGCGCGACCCGCAACCCGTTCATGGAGATAAATCCCGAAAAGATCATGCGTGTGTGCGAGGAAATGCGCAATCACTTTGATTACATAATTATGGATACCGCCGGCGTTGGAAGCTCGGTATTCAGCGTTATCAAGGCGGCGGAGCTTATTTTGATGGTAACCACTCCCGATACGGTGTGTGTGCGTGACGGTGCTATACTGTCGGACTTCCTGTATGTGAAAAACTGCGTAAATCAGCGTTTGATAATAAATAAGGTCAGCCCCAACTTCAAGGAGGAGGATATTCTCTATGACCTCGACGAGGTTATGGACAATGTGGGGATCCCGCTTATAGGCGTCGTTCCCGAGGACCAGAATATCAAGATCTGCGGCGCAAAGGGCGAGCCGCTTCCTCCGAACTGCGGCGGCGCTAAGGCTTACGGCGCTATCGCGAGAAGAATACTCGGCGAGGACGTTCCTCTTACCATCAAAATCGACTGACAGGGGGTAACAAAATTGAATATTGCACTTATAGCGCATGATTCAAAGAAGGAGCTGATGGTTCAGTTCTGCATAGCGTACTGCGGTGTGCTGAGCCGTCATAATATATGTGCAACGGGCACGACAGGCAAGCTGGTCTCGGAGTCCACGGGGCTTCAGATACAGCGGTTTTTGAGCGGTTCACAGGGCGGGGATCAGCAGCTTGCTTCCAGCATAAGCTGCAACGAGATCGACCTGCTGATGTTCTTCCGCGACCCTCTGCACCCAAAGGCTCACGAGCCTAACGACGCCAATCTCCTTCGTCTGTGTGACGTACACAATATTCCTCTCGCGACCAACATCGCTACCGCCGAGGCGCTTATTCACGCTCTTGAACGAGGCGATCTGGACTGGCGCGAATATATGCATTAAGTATGCGTGGATCTGTCGCGGGCAGCCGTGAGGTTCGGCAGACTTGCGGTTTTATTCTTTCGGGTTTTCGGGCGCTTTCTCGGGCGGCTTTTCTGCCGCTCCGATGAAATGTGCCTTTTTTGTTTTGGCTATTGAAATTATTGCCGTTTTATGTTAAAATAAGGGGGGGACTATGCGGAATATAAAGTTGATTGTGCTTGACCTTGACGGAACGTTGCTTAAAAGCGACAAAACCGTTTCCGTCGTTACGCTTGACGCTCTTGAACAGGCAAGACGGGCGGGAATTAAGATAGCCTTTGCCTCGGCACGCTCCGAAAAGGCTATGTTGCCCTACATATCCGCCGTAAAGCCCGACGCGGTGATTTCCAATGGCGGGGCTCTCGCGAAAGCGGGCGGGGTCGAGGTGTTCAACTGTCAGCTCCCAGCCGAAAGCGTGCGCCATATTATTAAGAGGTGTTTTGAACTGTCCGACGGAAACTGTGAAATAACTATAGAGAGCGATCACGGATATTTCTGGAACTATAAGCCCGATACGGACTTGTCTTATATGGGAGATAACCGCGCCGCTGTTATCTACAATGATTTTCGGGATTTCAACTATCCCGCATACAAGGTTACCGCCGAGGTGGAGCGCGAGCAGGACGCGCGGGATATTGCCGCGGAAATACCCGATTGTGAAACACTAAGCTTTCGGGGAGAAATCTGGCGACGGTTCGCGCGTAAAGCTGCCACAAAGGTTAACGCTATAGAGCATATTTGCGGGCATTTTGGCGTTTCGCGGGAGAGCGCCGCAGCGTTCGGCGATGATCTGAACGATCTGGGTATGATAGAGTATTGCGGCATGGGAGTGGCAATGGGCAACGCTCTGCCCGAGGTCAAAGCGGCTGCTCGGTTTGTCACGGGGACTAATGATGAGGACGGGGTCGCTCGGTTTATCGAGCGGGAGATTTTATGCGGCAAAGTTTTAAATTTAGGAGTTAGAGATGAAACAATTTCTTGAAATAGCGAAAATAGTGGCTACGCAAGGACTGCGCGGCGAGGTGCGCTGTCAGTATTACTGCGACAGTGCGGAGGTTCTGTGCGAGTTTGAGGAGCTGTATTTTGACAAGGGCAGGACTGCGGTGAGAGTCGAGCGCGCATATCCTCACAAAAATGTGGTGATAATGCGCTTTGAGGGAGTGGACAGTATCGAAAAGGCTCAGCCGCTGATCGGGAAAATGCTGTATCTTGACAGGAACGACGCGGAGCTTGAAGAGGGTCTTTATTTTGTGCAGGATATCATCGGGCTGACCGTCAAAGATGTTGACAGCGGAAAGGTTTACGGAAAAATAACCGAGGTGTACCAGAATGGTGCGAGCGACGTTTATTCCATGAAGCAGCCCGACGGCAGTGAGCTTATGTTTCCCTGCATTGACGAGGTGGTTATAAAGACGGATATCGAAGCGGGAGAAATGCTTATCAGACCGCTCAAAGGGCTGTTTGATACGGCTGACGAGTAAGGAGCGGCATGAGGATAGATATAGCGACACTGTTTCCCCAAATGTGCGATTCCGTATTGGGCGCGAGTATACTCGGACGCGCCATTCGCAGTGGGGCGGTGGATATAAGAACACATGACATAAGGCTTTACACGGAGAACAAACACCGCAGGGTGGACGACAAGCCGTACGGCGGCGGCACGGGAATGGTAATACAGGCGCAGCCCGTGTATGACTGCGTGATGGCGATACTTGCCCAGCACAGGGTAAAGCCAAGGATAATATATATGTCGCCGCAGGGCGAGGTGCTTACGCAGAGCAAGGTAAAGGAGCTTTCCGAGGAAGATGGGCTGATATTGCTGTGCGGGCATTACGAGGGAATAGATAATCGGGTGCTGGAGGAGCTGGGTGTCGAGGAACTTTCGGTGGGAGATTATGTGCTCACGGGCGGAGAGCTTCCCGCGCTGATAGTCGCGGACGCGGTTTCAAGACTTATTGAGGGCGTGCTCCCCAACGAGGACGCTTACAGCATCGAAAGCCACTATAACGGGCTTCTGGAGTTCCCACAGTACACCCGCCCAGAGGAATGGCGCGGGCGCAAAGTCCCCAAAACGCTGCTTTCGGGTAATCATAAGAATGTAAGGGAGTGGCAGGAACGCGCGGCGCTTGAAATAACGCGGGAGAAGCGTCCCGATATGTATGAAAGGTACGTTGAGGAGCATTCTGCGGAGAAAAAGGGAGATAAGTAAGTTGGAAGATAAGATAGATTGGGAAGCTCAATTTAAAGTTGCCGACAGGCTTGGGCTGAGAGGATATAAGCCGAAGCATTTTGAGGAGTGCAGGTATATATGGAAAACATTTGTCCCTAAGCAGGGTCAGGCTGACTGCGTGCAGGGGGAGCTTTTGCGGGAGATCGAAAAGCTCAGGCATGAAGCGTGCAGCAATGGGAATATAAACTGGGACGATAATTTCGCTTGGTTCTGCGGGAATATTTATGATATCCTTGCGGGTTCGGGCATGTTCGGTCCGGACGAGCTTAAGGCTATACGGGAAATTCTCGGTTTTCTCAAGGAGAACGGCGAATATGCAGGAACATATGCCGAAGGAAAGATAGATGACAGTGAATGCGATCCGATAAAACTGGCATACACCGATGATGATTTATATGATTATCTCGCGGATGCCGCGGCGGAATTTTATCTGAAAAACAAAAAGCCGATAGCCTATGAACATAAGGATTTTATATATCGGTGACGGTATTATGAAATACAGGAGATAAATATGACAAAAAATGTATATATAGCAATAACGGGGCGCGCAAACGCCGGAAAGTCCTCGCTGACAAATCTGTTGGTGGGGGAGAAGGTTAGCATTGTAAGCGAAAAGCCACAGACCACCCGCAACAGGATAAACGGCGTATTGACCGAGGGTGACACGCAGTATGTGTTTATTGATACCCCCGGAATGCACAAGCCGCGCACCAAGCTCTCGGAGCATATGGTAAAGGCGATACGGACAAGCGTCGACGACGTGGACTGTGCGATACTTATGGCGGACGTGACAAAGAAGATGTCCTCGGTGGAGCAGGAGCTGATAAAGTCTTTCGCGAAGCGGGGGACGGAGGTAGTGCTGCTGCTGAATAAAGTCGACTTGATAAAGGACAAGAGCGAACTGCTTGGTATAATTGACGAATATTCAAAGCTGTATGAGTTTGCGGAAATAATCCCCGTAAGCGTTAAAAAGCGCATAAATACGGATAAGATACTGCCCGTGCTGGAGCGCTATGCGGTCGAAGGAGATCATTTTTTCCCCGACGATATCGCCACCGACAGGACCGAGCGTTTTATGTGCAGCGAAATAATAAGGGAAAAGATACTGTGGACAATGCAGCAGGAGATTCCTCACGGCACGGTGGTTGACATAGAGCGGTTTGAAACGCGCAGCAGGGGCGGAAGCGAGATAGTTGACATAAGCGCGGTGATAATCTGCGAAAAGGACAGCCATAAGGGAATGATAATCGGAAAGGGCGGAGAGCGCCTTAAGCAGATCGGAAGCATGGCGCGTAAGGATATTGAGGAGCTGCTCGGGGCAAAGGTGAATTTGCAGACCTTTGTGAAGGTGCGCGAGGATTGGCGCAACCGTGAGAGCTTTATCAACGAGAGGAATTTTTGACAAAAAAATGCTTGTAACATACGACGGGATAGTGGTAGGCAGGCGGGAACTGGGCGATAGTAATCTTTATCTGGATATACTGACGGAAGAGCAGGGTATAATCGAGGCGCTTGCCCATAACGCGAAAAAGATTAACAGCAGTCTGCTGTCCTCCGCGTCGCTGTTCGCTTATTCCGCATTCTGCTTTAATTGTAATGAAAAATCAGGTCGGTATACGATAAACAGCGCCAGGCCAAAATACAGCTTTCACGGGATAGGCGGCGATATCGTCAGACTGGCTCTGGCAAGCTATTTCGCGCAGGCGGTGCGCTTCTGCACTCCCGAGGAGCAGCGGCAGGACAGTCTTGTGCGCTTTTTTGCCATAGCGCTTTACGAGGCGGAGGAATCTGCGGAGCTTGGGGCGGTAAAATCCTGCTTTGAGCTTAGGTATTCGGGAATGCTCGGGTTTCGTCCCGATTTGAGGGCGTGTTTCAACTGCGGGTGCTACGAGGCGGAGAAAATGTACTTTCTGCCCGACAGGGGACAGATCGTCTGCGGGGACTGCTTTAACAGGGAATACGGCGGCAGAAGCGCGGAGCTTCTTCCCGAAACGTTAGGTGCAATGCGGAATATAATTTACTCGGAGCTGTCAAGGTGCTTTAAGTTCAGGGTTTCTCCCGCGGCTGCAGCTCAGCTTTCGGAGATAACCGAGGATTATTTTTTAAGTAGAACGGAGCGCAGCTTCGGGGCGTTGGAGTATTATAAGGGGCTAATGTAAATCAACATAAATCACAAGGACATCATAAAAATAGGGCAGTCAAAAGGACAAAAAGCATAAATCAACATTCAGCCCACGCAGGAGAATTTTCCGCAACAAGCAGTGAAAGCGCAGCGAAGCGGAGCTTTCACTGCGCGGTAGTGCGAGCGCAGCTTGCACGGTCAAAAGGACAAAAAGTATAAGTCAACATTGAGTCTACGCAGGAGAATTTTCGCAACAAGCAGTGAAAGCGCAGCGAAGCGGAGCTTTCACTGCGCGGTAGTTCGAGCGCAGCTTGCACGGTCAAAAGGACAAAAAGTATAAGTCAACATTCAGTCCACGCAGGAGAATTTTCCGCAACAAGCAGTGAAAGCACAGCGAAGCGGAGCTTTCACTGCGCGGTAGTGTGAGCGCAGCTCACACGGTGCGGAAAATTCTTTTAAATAAGGAGATAAGATGAACAAATATTATAAAAAGCTTGAGCTTGATAAGATATTGGAGCTTCTTGCGGAGCAGACGTATAGCGACGGCTGCCGCGAAAAGGCGGCAAAACTGGAGCCGCTCAGCGGAGTGGACAAAATACGCGAGGAGCTTAAAAAGACGGACGACGCTTTCACGCTGTCGGCAAAATTCGGAACGCCGCGGTTCAGGCAGATCAAGGATCTGTCGGGGTCGCTGAAAAGAGCGGAGTCGGGAAGTATGCTCAGCTTTCGGGAACTGCTGGATATCGCGGAGATATTAAGAGAGACCGCCACGCTGTGCGACTGGTACGCGCAGTGTTCGGGAATAGAGAACAGTCTTGATGGGTATTTCGGGGAGCTATACCCTGTGCGCGATTTGGAGCAGCGTATTTCGGAGAGCATAGTGTCCGAGGAGGAGATGTCCGACGCGGCAAGCGCGGAGCTTGCGTCTATTAGGAAGCGGATAGTAAGGCAGGGTCAGAATATCCGCGACCAATTGGACGGAATGATAAAGAGCAAGTCCACTCAGAAATTTTTACAGGATAATATAGTTACAATGCGCGACGGGCGTTATGTCCTGCCGGTTAAGAGCGAACATAAGGGAGACGTTCCTGGTCTGGTACACGATACCTCCGCGACGGGCCAGACTTTTTTCATAGAGCCCATGAGCGTGGTAGAGGCCAACAATGAGATAAGAATACTCAAAGCGCGGGAGCAGGCGGAGATCGAGAGGATAACCCGTGAGCTTTCCGAAAAGGTCGGCGAAAACGCGGCAAGCATAGGAAATAATTTTAAGGCGGCGGAGATACTGGAGCTGTATTTCGCCAAGGCAAATCTGGGCGCGAAAATGAGAGCCTGCACTCCCGAAATATCCTCAGAGCCGAAGGTGATATTGAAGAACGCGCGCCACCCGCTGCTGGATATGGACACAGCCGTGCCGATATCGGTGGAGATAGGCGAGAAGTACGACTGCCTTATCGTCACGGGACCGAATACGGGCGGTAAGACGGTCGCGATAAAAACGGTGGGACTGCTTACGCTGATGACTATGTGCGGACTTATGATACCCGCCGCCGAAGGCAGCGTTATCGGCGCGTTCAACGGTATCTATGTTGATATCGGCGACGAGCAGAGCATTGAGCAGAGCTTGTCTACGTTCTCGTCGCACATGATGAATATCGTCAATATTCTGGAGAAAGCCGACAGTGATTCGCTGGTACTGATAGACGAGCTCGGCAGCGGAACAGACCCCGTGGAGGGTGCGGCGCTGGCGGTATCGATACTTACCACCTTCAAGAATTACAGCTGCAAGGTTCTGGCAACAACGCACTATCAGGAGGTAAAGATGTTTGCGCTGCGGACGGAGGGTGTGGAGAACGCAAGCTGTGAGTTCGACGTTGAAACGCTTAAGCCTACCTATAAATTGGTGGTGGGAGTACCGGGAAAATCCAACGCGTTCGCGATAACGCGGCGGCTTGGAATGCCCGAATTTGTGATATCGCGGGCGGAGGACTTGGTGAGCACCGAGGATAAGCGCTTTGAGCAGGTGGTCGACGCACTCGAGAAATCGCGGCAGGAGCTGGAAACGCTTAAGGAGAGCCTTGCTGTGTCGGAGCGCAACGCGAAAATGACGGAGGGTGAGCTTAAGCAGAAGCTGTCCGATCTGGAGCAGCAGAAGGAAAAGGAGCTTGAAAAGGCGCGCCAGCGGGCGCTGAGCATAATCGAGGATACACGAGCGAAGTCTAATATGCTGCTCAACGAGCTTGAGGAGCTTAAAAAGGCAAAGGATAAAGAGGAACTTCGCAAGGGCATAGCGGATAAAAAATCCAGAATAAGCGGGGAACTTAACAGAATGCACGACGCGGCAAATCCCGTCGTGGTGCGGGTGACGGAGGATTACGTGCTGCCAAGACCGTTAAAGGTCGGCGACAGCGTTATGCTTGCGGACACACGGCGCGAGGGAAGCCTGCTGACTCTGCCGAATATGTCGGGCGTGTGCTATGTGCAGATAGGAATGATGAGGGTAAAGACCAATCAGAAAAATCTGCGGCTCGTTGAGAATACCAAAAAGAAAGAGCCGCCCAAAAGCAGCGTAAAGAAGCAGGTAACCTCCAACATGAACCGCCGCGGCGGTATGGAACTGGATATAAGAGGAATGCTGGGTGATGAGGGCGTGCTTGAGGTGGAGCGATTCATTGACAGCTCACAGCTGGCGGGGCTTTCACAGATAGTTATTATACACGGAAAGGGAACGGGAGCGCTCCGCGCCGCCGTTCATCAGGCTCTTAAAACAAATCCGAGCGTAAAAAGCTACCGGCTTGGCGCTTACGGAGAGGGTGAAGCGGGCGTTACGGTAGTGGAGCTTAAATAGCGGAGCATTGTACCGCGTAACATAAGGCAACACCACACAAAGTTCGCGGCTTACGCTTTGTACGCATATTGCCCGCATATTTTCCGTCATCTTGCGCAAGTTCTCCTTGGAGGGCGTCGAGCTTGTACAATCTGACGAAAAATCTGACGGCGCAATATGCGCACAAGCTTTGCGCGGTGTTGCCATAACGGAAAGGAATGAGAAAATATATGAAGATAACAGTTGCGGGGCTGGGCTATGTGGGATTGTCGATGGCGGTGCTTCTGGCACAGGATAACGAGGTAATGGCGGCGGATATCGTCGACGAAAAGGTCGATATGGTGAACAGGCGTGAAAGCCCCATCGCCGACGAGTATATTGAAAGGTATCTCGCCGAAAAGCCGCTGTCGCTCAACGCGGTAAAGGCGTGCGCGGAGGCGTACCGCTCTGCGGAGCTTATCGTGGTAGCCGCGCCGACAAACTACGACGAGGAACGGAATTACTTTGACACAAGCGCCGTCGAGAGCGTTATCGAGGAGATACTCGGCGTGAACGACAGCGCGACAATAGTTATAAAATCCACCGTTCCGGTAGGGTATACCGTAAGTGTGAAGGAGCGCTACAACTGCGGGCGGATAATTTTCTCGCCGGAGTTTCTGCGCGAGGGTAAAGCACTTTACGATAATCTTTACCCATCAAGAATAATAGTGGGGTCTGACGATGATTCGCTTGCGCGCGCGGAAGTGTTTGCGGAGCTGCTTAAACGCGGCGCGGAGAAAAAGGACATTCCGGTGCTGTTTATGCAGCCCACCGAAGCAGAGGCTGTAAAGCTGTTTTCAAATACGTTTCTTGCGCTGAGGGTGGCATATTTCAACGAGCTTGATACCTATGCGGAACTTAAGGGGCTTAATACACGGCAGATAATAGACGGTGTGGGATTTGACCCGCGTATAGGGTCGCACTACAACAATCCGTCTTTCGGTTACGGGGGATACTGCCTGCCAAAGGATACAAAGCAGCTTCTGGCTAATTTCGCGGACGTGCCGAATGATATAATATCGGCGATAGTTTCCGCCAACTCCACCAGAAAGGAGTATATTGCGGGACGGGTAGCCGAAAAGTGCCGCGCGGCGGGTGGAGATACTGTAGGTGTATACAGGCTTACTATGAAGTCGGATTCGGACAATTTCCGCCAAAGCTCCGTGCAGGATATTATGAAGTCGCTTAAAAAGAAGGGAATACGGGTGCTTATATATGAGCCGATGTTAAAGGGCGGATTTGCGGACTATGAAATATGCGGCAGTCTTGATGAGTTCAAGTCAAGCTGCTCCGTGATAATCGCAAACCGCCGTTCCGAGGAGTTAGAGGATATTGCGGATAAGGTTTACACAAGGGATCTTTATTCGAGAGATTGATGTATGTTTGATAGCTGAGATGTCAGCTTTTATCAAGCGGATTAAGGCGGCGTAAAGATTAAGAGACAAAGGCGCTGAAAGTATTTGGCAGCTGAACGCCCACGCATTAAATTTCAAAAAGTACAATTTGCCGAATGGCAAATGTGTACGGTTTCCACAGTCGCGCAGAGCGAAGCGGAGCGTAAGTGTGGAAATTTTGAAATTTTTTAAGGCAACACCGCACAAAGCTTGTGCGCAGATTGCGCCGTCAGATTTTTCGTCAGATTGTACAAGGTCGACGCCGGCGGGCTGACGCCCGCCAAGGAGAACTTGTGCAAGATGACGGAAAATATGCAAGCAAGATGCGTGCAAAGCGCGAAGCGCGGGCTTTGTGCGGTGTTGCCTTAAATAAACAGCTTTAGGTCAACATTATACAGGCTGAAATATCCGCAGACAAACTCCGCGGCATCAGCTTGTGGAAAAAGCACATATGACACGCAATGTCGGCGAATTAAATTTCAAAAAGTACGAATTTGCCGAATGGCGAATGTGTACGGTTTCCTCAGTCGCGCAGAGCGAAGCGGAGCGTGAGTGCGGAAATTTTGAAATTTTTTAGATAAGGAGAACAAAGTGACTGTTGATAAAGAGGTAAATCTGACCGGATTGTTTACGCTTACATGCGAGAGGGGTAAACCCTATCGGCTGAGCGTGGACGGTGACGCCCTCGGGCGGCTGGGACTGTCTGCCGATCTTGCACCCGAGGAACTGTATCGCGAGTGGCTGGCTCATGTCAGGACAGAGGACAAAGACACTGTTGAGAAGGCTATACGCGGCGTTGCCGAGGGATTTATACGTGAGGTGCGATTCGGATGGATGCACGATACGCTGGGAAGGGTTTATTTCAGCTGCGCGGGTATGCTGTCTGAGCGCGGTGAGGAAAGAATTGTAATAAAGGGAATATTCAAGAATATATCCGAGCCGGATATGGAGGGTGTTGCGGAGGACAATGACGTTCTTCTGTTCAAGACGCTGCTGATGGATGTTATAATCGAAAGCTTTACAATGTGCGCCTTGTCGGATATCAGGACGAACAGGCTGTATTTCCTGAGTGACAATATATTCGGGACAAATATGCATGACAGTATAACGTATGACGAGTGGCGGGAAAATGTTCTCGAAATGACCGTAAGCGACGACGCGGATTTGTATCGCAGAATGAGCGCCAGACAGAGAATGCCCGAGTATTTTGACCGGTTTGACAATGAATTCCAGTTTGAGATAAGGTACAAGGCTCCCGACGGTACGGGACTGCACAAAATGCGTCAGAGATATATGCGGTTCTCAAAGCCGCTGGCAGGGCAATTCGGTGAGTTTATCGTATGTATTGACATAAAGAACGAAGCGGACGAGGAGTTCAGACAATCCATGCACAGGCGGCTGTTGGACGGACTGGCTCTGCCGTACAGAAAGGTCGACCTTATCAATCTGCGGAGCGGCAAGATCTATTCGCTGGGCTCACAACCGGGTCAGAGCGCCGACAGTCTAAAGGAGCTGGGAAGCTTCGACGAAACAATAAAGCGCTACCTTGACGAGTGTGAGCTTACGGAGGAGCAGCGCGAGGAAAACCTGAATAAGTTTCTTACCCGAAATATGCTCAGACATTTTGAGGACGGGGTAACGCTGCTCGAATCGGAGATGCGTCATAAGCGTGACGGTGAATACGAATGGGTGAGAGTGCAGGCATTCCAGTCCGCGGCGGACGAAGATCGCAGCCCATATATGGCGATCGCCACCATACTCCCGATAAACGAGGAAAAGGAAAAGGAGTTGAGAGGAAAGGAGCGGCTTGAGTTCGCGCTGCGCTCCGAGCGTCAGTATAAAAAAGCGATTTTGTCCACTGCCATGGCGGTGTATACCTATAATGTTACAAAGGATATTTTGTTTGAGGAGATTATCGAGCAGGAGGGCACGGAACCGCTTCTGCCGAAAATGGGACTGGGGCTGCCATGCTCCTTTAACGAGTATGTAAACAGAAAAAGCAAGCTTATCACCACCAAGCAGGAGGCTGATTTTTTCCGAAAAACATTTAATACCAAGACCCTGTTGGATATGTTCAACAGCAAGCGGTACACTTTCGATAACGAGTATGAGTTCATGGTAGCGGGAAGAAAAGGTGTTTTCCGTGAAGCGGTGATACTTACCAAGGATCTGGAAACGGGAGAGATATGGGGACTCACCACGGTGAGAAATATCACTCATGAGCGCAATGAAAGCAAGCGCATAGAGCAGGCACTGAGGGACGCCTTCTATCAAGCTAAGAACGCCAATAACGCCAAAACGCTTTTTATGTCCCAGATGAGTCACGATATAAGAACTCCGCTTAATTCCATACTGGGCATGGCGGCTATAGCCCGCGAGCATATCGACGACCGTAACAGGGTAAACGATTGTATGGAGAAAATCGACTTTGCCGGACGGCATCTCCTGGATGTCATCAATAACGTTCTTGATCTTAGCGCGATAGAGAGCGGCAAGACGATGCTGGTACAGGAGGATTTCGATCTGCGGGTATTCCTAGACGATACCCTTAAAATGGTGTATCCTTTGGCGGAGCGGCGAGGACAGACGGTGGAAACGGAATACGGCGAATTCAACGGGAGTGTTTCGGGTGACGTAACAAAGCTCAGACAACTGCTGGTAAATGTACTCAGCAACGCGATAAAATACACTCCGAACGGCGGCAGGATAAAGCTGACGGTTGACGAATCGGAGCGGGACAGACATGACGTATGCAGATATAAATTCACGGTAGAGGATAACGGAATAGGAATACCCAAAGAATTTGTTGAGAAGATATTCGATCCGTTTGCGCGCGTTGATAACCACCGCACAGGAAACGTGCAGGGAACGGGTCTGGGAATGCCGATAGCTCAGAATATCGCGCGGATGATGAACGGTGATATTCATGTAAAAAGCGAGATCGGCAAAGGCTCGGTGTTTGAGATAACGGTATGCCTTAAAAGGAGCGACAAAAGCGATAAGAAGTATATTGGCGAAGTAAACATGGAGGAGCAGAAAAGGGTTCGTATGTCGGATTTTGATTTCGGCGGCAAAACAGTGCTTCTGGCAGAGGACCTGAGCTTCAATGCGGAAATAGCGGCGGAATTTCTTAACGAGGCTAATGTAAAGGTAGAGTTTGCGGAGAACGGCGCGGAGGCGGTGAGAATGTTCGGGGAATCCGAGCAGGGGCATTATTCGCTTATATTTATGGATATCCAGATGCCCGAACTGGACGGCTACGGGGCTACCTGTCAGATACGTGCGCTAAACAGGGCGGACGCGAGGGAGATACCGATAATCGCCATGACCGCCAATGCGTTTATCGAGGACATTGAACATTCTATCGATAGCGGCATGAACGGTCATATCGCAAAGCCTATTGAGATTCCCAAACTGGCGCAGATATTGACATCGTTCTTGGGCGGCGCAAAAAAGGCATAGAGGGTGTTTGCAAAGCAGGCTGCCGCGGTTCAGAATATTTCAGATTAAATAAGGATCAAACATGAAAAGAGTAATAACTATACAGGATTTCTCCTGCCTTGGCAGGTGTTCGCTGACAGCGGCGCTGCCTGTAATATCGGCAGCGGGAGTTGAGTGCTGCGGGTTGCCTACCGCCGTATTGTCAAATCACACGGGGCTCCCTGGCAGTCACATAAAAGACCTGACAGATGAAATAAAGCCGATAGGAGAGCAGCTTAAGCGGTTGGGGGCAGGTTTTGACGCCATATATACGGGTTATATCGCGAACGCGGGACAGATGGAGATAATCAAGGAGTTTATCACGGAGTTCCGCGGGCGGGACACGGTGGTGTTCGTAGACCCCGTTATGGGGGACAACGGACGGCTGTACTCCGCGCTGACGTCGGACTACCCCGAAAAGATGAGAGAGCTTTGCGCAATGGCGGATATCATCACGCCGAATATTACGGAGGCTTGTCTGCTGCTCGGACGGGATTACGGAGAATATGACACGGGCGAAATGCTGAATGAGCTGATGAAGCTTGGTGCGGGAACAGTCGTTATAACCGGAGTTGAGCCTAAGACAGATGGAGTGCCTCTTACTGGAGCGGCGGCTTATGACGGAAAGCGTTTTTATGAGGAGTACGCTCCAAAGCAGCCCGTTTTGTGCACCGGCACCGGCGACCTTTTTGCGGCGGCACTGGTGGGAGCGACTATGCGCGGCACGGGTTTTGAAAGAGCGTTGAGAGCCGCAGTGAGCTTCTGTGCGGAATCCGCAAGACTGACCGCCGCCGACCCGGACAGGAGAGAATACGGAGTGAATTTCGAGCAGGCGCTGTCGGGGTATATGGAGGAAATTTCCAAGCCGTAAGCACATATAAATCAATTTAAGGGGTGACGGGGACGGAAAGAAAGGGTAACCCGCGGCTTTATAAAGCCATTGGGTGCATTGTCGCGTCCGCGCTGTTTTTTGCGCTGATGAATATGTTTGTGTCGCTGTCGGGCGATGTTCCGACGATACAAAAGACGTTTTTCAGAAATTTTTTCGCGCTGATAATAGCAAGCGGAGCAATGATAAAGAACAAATGTCCGTTAATGCCGCCGAAGGGAGCGCGGCTCGATTTGTTGTTGAGAGCGGCATTCGGGTTTGCGGGAATGCTTGGAAATTTCTATGCGCTGTCAAGGCTGACGGTTTCCGACGCTTCTATGCTGAATAAAATGTCACCGTTTTTTGCGATAATATTTTCGGCAATTTTGCTCGGTGAGCGTGCCGACAAAGTGCAGTGGAGCATTGTGGCTGCGGCATTTCTTGGCGCTTTGCTGGTTATAAAGCCGAGTTTCCGCAACGCCGAGCTTGCGGCTTCATGCGCGGGGTTTCTCGGAGGAGTATGCGCCGGTGCGGCATATACGTTTGTGAGAAAGGTAACGCGTAAGGGCGTGAAAGGATATTATGTAGTGTTTTTCTTCTCGGCGTTTTCCACTCTGGCTGCGTTTCCGTTTGTGGTTTTCGGCTATTCGCCAATGAGCCTTGAGCAATGGCTGTGCCTTATAGCTGCGGGGATATGTGCGTCTGGTGGGCAGTTCACGATAACGGCGGCTTATAGCTTTGCTCCCGCCCGAGAGGTGTCGATATATGATTATTCGCAGATAATTTTCGCCGCGCTTCTTGGCTTTTTTGTTATGGGACAAATTCCCGATTGGTTGAGCGTGGCGGGTTATACAGTCATTATCGCGGCAGCGTTCGCCATGTTCAGGTATAATAACAGGGAGAGTGGCTGATCGCCAATGCAGGAAATTTCCGCAAGCCTCCGTGAAAGCGAATGCGGCATATAAGGGCTGATGTAAGGCGGATTATTTGAAAAAATTTTAAAATTTCCGTTATGCATACTCCATTTCGCTGCGTTTCACTCCGCATGTATAGCGGAAACCGTGCAGCATTTGCCGAACGGCAAATGCGAACTTTTTGAAATTTCATGCGGAAATTTTGCGTTGTTCAAAGCCACATAAAAATTGTGCAGCCAAGCCGCTGAGGGCATAGAGCAGATGACCGCCCACGCATGAATTTTCCGCAAGCCGATTTGAAAGCGCAGTCCCGCGAAGCGGGCGGAGCTTTCAAATCGAGACTAACGGAACCCGCCGAAGGCGGGTGGAGTGGTGCGGAAAATTCTTTAAAATAAGCGGAAAATTCTTTAAAATAAGGAGAAAAGAATGAGCAATGTTACTTATGAGTATATCAGGAGGAACAAGGATATACAGACTTATATCAATTATGCCGACGCGGCGCTCAATACGATAGGGTATACGGAGCACTCCAACGCGCATGTTGAAAGGGCGGCGGCAACGGCGTATATGATACTGGACACGCTGGGATATGATGCGAGAACCTGCGAGCTGGCTCAGATCGCGGGTTATATGCATGATATAGGTAATGTGGTAAACAGGATAGATCATGCGCAGAGCGGGGCGGTAATGGCGTTCAGACTGCTCGACAGGCTGGGAATGCCCGCGGACGAGATAGCGCAGATAGTGTCGGCGATAGGAAATCACGACGAGTCGACCGCGGTACCCGTGACGCCTATTGCCGCGGCACTTATCATAGCGGATAAATCGGACGTGCGGCGTTCGCGTGTTCGCGGTCGTGACGGAGCGTTTATCCCAAGTACGGAAAATCTGGCAAGAGATATCCATGACAGGGTAAACTATGCCGCGGAGCGCTCGGAGCTTAAGTTCTCCGAGGATAAAAGCGAGCTGATTCTGGACTTGACGATCGATTTGAACATAAGTCCGGTGATGGAATATTTTGAGATATTTCTGTCAAGAATGGATCTTTGCAGGCGCGCGGCGGGATACCTCGGAGTAACCTTCGGGCTGATAATAAACGGGGCGAGAATATTATAGGCAAATACCCGTCATTTTGTGTTTTTTTAAACAATTACAGCGCATATTTTGTGTCGGGTTTGTCTTTTTTGCTAAAAAAATAAAAAACCCCTTGCAATTCGGCGTAATATGGTGTAAAATAAGAGTAGTGATTTGCCGTGTGCGGCGGGAGATGTAAAAATTACCGACAGGGGATTTTGATGATGTTCGGAATAAGTTGCTTTGTTCATGGAGGTTCGTCGTTTTTTTACAGAATAGTTGCACACAAAATCAAGTTGTATTATTAGCTGTATCCGCTGTACTTGTGTATGCGCATACAGCTTTTTTAGATTTGGGAGATATTTAACGCGGTCTCCCTTTTCCCGAAACGGAGGAGTTAAGATGACAAAAAAAGTGGCAATACTTATGGGCAGCGACAGTGATTTTCCCGTTGTAAAAAAGGCGGGAGAGGTGCTGAAGGAGTTCGGCGTGGAGTTTGAGATGCGTGTGCTCTCTGCTCACCGTTCGCCCAAGCAGGTAGCGGAGTTCGCTTGCGCGGCAAGGGATAACGGCTTCGGAGTGATAATAGCGGCGGCGGGTATGGCGGCTCATCTCGCGGGCGCGGTTGCGGGAAACACCACGCTTCCCGTTATCGCCGTGCCCGTTAAGGCAAAGGCGCTTGAGGGCATTGACGCGCTGTTAAGCTCTGTCATGATGCCCCCCGGAGTTCCGGTAGCAACAGTAGGTATTGACGGCGCGGCAAACGCGGGTTATCTCGCGGTCGAGATTTTGTCGGTCGCGGACGATGAGCTTGCGGACAAGCTATCGGATTTCAAGAAGCGTCAGAATGAGAAAAATCTCGATGCGGACAGAAAAATGCAGGAGATGGCTAAGGAGATATAGCCGCACTAAACCGTAGGTTGAAAATTGCCCCGGACTGTAAAAACAGGTTATTGTCACAAAGGGTATTTTGTGGTATGATTTTTACGGAAAGGAGTGATCGTATGAACACGATCGGCAAGAACATCAAAGCGCTGAGAACGCGCGGCGGATTTACTCAGGAGGAGCTTGCGGGAAAGCTTGGGATATCCTATCAGGCGGTGAGCAAATGGGAAAACGATGTTACCGCTCCCGATATCTCACTGCTCCCCGCTCTGGCGGCGGTGCTCGGCACAAGCATTGACGCGTTGCTGGGCTACGCGGCGGAGAAACGGACGTCGGCTCACTATGAGGAGCGTTACAGGGAAAAGGAGTACTATTGGGGCGTTAAGCCGTCCTTTATGTGCTTCGAGGTGTTGAAGCTGCTTCCGCCCACGCGACCGCTCAGACTGCTTGACGCGGGCTGCGGCGAGGGCAAGGACGCTGTGTTCTTTGCAAAGAACGGCTATAAGGTGAGCGCGTTTGATATCACGGATTCGGGAGTTGAAAAGGCGAAGCGCCTTGCGGAGCTCCACGGCGTGGATATTGATTTTTTCCGCGCGGATATCATGGATTATCGTCTTGAAAAGGATTTTGACGTGATATTCTGTTCGGGAGTGCTGTATTATGTGCCCGAGGAGCTGCGCGGCGAAGTGCTGGGCAACTGGCAGGCGCATACCTCATCGGGCGGTGTGAACGCATTGAACGTATTTGTGGAAAAGCCCTTTATTCCGCGCCCGCCCGACCATGACATAGGGCTTCGCAAAAACTGGCGGTCTGGAGAGCTTTTCGGGCATTATCACGACTGGCGGTTCGAGCGGTGCGAAGAGGTAATTTTTGACTGTAACAGCAGCGGAGTGCCGCACAAGCACTGTATGGATACGCTGATAGCCGTTAAGCTGTGTTAATACCAATGCTATGAGCGACAAACCGCAATTTGTACGGACGATACGAAAGCAGGTGAAAATATGAGCGGAAAATTTAACAACATTTCAAACGGAATTTGTAACGCGTATTATTTTATTGTATTCCCTGCGATAATGATTGGTGGAGCTGTGCTTGCTGTGAGATCCGGATCTCCCGAAATCGGAACTGTTATTCTCGTATTTTTAGTAGTCCCGACGATGTTGCTACCGCCGTTTCTGCTTAGAAAATGTGAATTTTCAGCCGATGATGAAAAGGTAGTTTTTCGTGTGGTGTTCCTTAAGCGTACATATTGCTTTTCAGAGATTAAATCTGCTTCGTCACAGGTGGGCTTTTCTCACGGCAAATACGGCGCTTCCGCTCGTGTGGAGCTTGTTATCACGCTGTCCAACGGGGAGCGCGTTACATTCTATGATGACGATGTTCCCGATGAAGCGTTAAGTACCCCTAAAACTCACAAGAAGTTTCAAGACGCTCATCAGTTTACGGCATTATGTCAATACATAAACGAAAGAGCGGGCGGATAGCTCACAATGTCAGCGGAAAAATTCGCTTCGCCGGACGTTTCGGGCTATGAGAACAAGCTTTTAAGAACGGGAGGTAATTATGGATTTCGGAATACCGACATTTATTGGAAAAACGCTTGAAGAGTGCGCCGCGCATTGTCAACAGCTCGGGCTTCAGTTCGTCGAGGTCAGTATGGATTTTCCCGAATATCAGCCGGAGCGCATCAACGTTGACCGCTTTGCGGAGATCGCCGAAAAATACGGCATCTACTACACGCTGCATCTTGAGGGAGCTTTAAACCCATGGGAGATAAACGACAGGGCGCCGGCAGCGTATACGGAAACGGTTCTGGATACCGTTGACATTGCGAAAAAGCTGTCGATACCTATTTTGAATATGCACTTTCATAAGGGCGACTTTATCACGCTTCCGGACAGAAAGGTCTGTTTGTACGAGCAATACCCCGAGGAGTTCAGGCGCAAGCTGACCGCTTTCCGCGAAGCGAATGAGGGAGATTTTCCCGTTTGATAAGCTATAAACCGTAAAATCCGGTTTATTAAATACATCTAAAAACTAAATTGCCGCCGGAGGGTCGACCCTCACGGCAGCCGAAAAAATATGACGGAGGATTTTAAAATGGCAAACGCAACAAAGACTGAACAGCTGTACGAGGGCAAGGCAAAGAAGGTCTACGCGACCACCGACCCCGATATGGTAATTGTCGATTACAAGGACGACGCGACCGCTTTCAACGGTGAGAAGAAAGGTACTATCAGCGGTAAGGGCGTAATCAACAACAAGATGACAAACTTCATGTTCAAGCTGCTGGAAAAGGAGGGCGTTCCCACGCATTATGTTGAGGAGCTTTCCGACCGTGAAACTCTGGTTAAAAGAGTTGAGATAGTTCCACTTGAGGTTATTGTAAGAAACGTTGCCGCGGGCAGCTTCTCCAAGAAGCTCGGCATTGAGGAGGGAAGAAAGCTCTCCTGCCCGACGCTGGAGTTCAGCTACAAGAACGACGACCTCGGCGACCCGTTCATCAACGATTACTACGCGCTGGCACTTGACCTTGCAACAAAAGAAGAAATTGATACCATATCTGAATACGCGTTCAAGGTGAACGAGTTCATGCTGAAATTCTTTAAGGAAATTAACGTTGACCTTATCGATTTCAAAATCGAGTTCGGGCGCTTCCACGGGCAGATAGTGCTTGCGGACGAGATATCCCCCGATACCTGCCGTTTCTGGGACAGCACCACCCACGAGAAGCTGGATAAGGACAGATTCCGCCGTGATATGGGCGGCGTAGAGGACGCATACAACGAAATGATGCGCAGGATTTTCGGATAACATTATCAGAATAATACCGAAAGGAAAGGTTTTCCATGTTCGACAGTATACATGAGGAATGCGGCGTATTCGGGATTTATACAAATAAGCCGACTAATGTGGCGTCCTTAACTTATTTTGGCTTGTACGCTCTTCAGCACAGAGGTCAGGAGAGCTGCGGAATAGTTGTGAACGACCGCGGAGTTTTCAAAACTCATAAGGGCGTGGGGCTTGTGAACGAGGTGTTCACCGAACGGGTTTTGAGCGAATTTGAGGCGGGACGGATAGCCGTCGGGCACGTCCGCTACTCCACCACGGGAAACGTGAACGCCGCCAACTGCCAGCCCATGGTGGTAAGGCACATGAAGGGCGCGCTTGCCATCGCGCATAACGGAAATCTCATAAACGCGCTTGATTTGCGGCGGGAGTTTGAGCTTAACGGTGCTATCTTCCACAGCACCAGCGATACGGAGGTCATTTCCTATGAGATAACCCGTGCACGCCTTACCAGCCGCTCTATCCAGGAGGCGGTGGAGCATGCTATGGAGCGCATAAAGGGCGCATATTCCATGTGCGTTATGTCCCCGAAAAAGCTGATAGCCGCCCGTGACCCGCAGGGCTTCCGCCCGCTGTGTCTTGGCGAGCTTCCCAACGGGGAGGGCTATGTGGTGGCAAGCGAAACCTGCGCCCTTGACAGCGTGGGCGCAAAGTTTGTCCGCAACCTTGAACCAGGGGAGATAGTTGTTATCGACGAAAACGGCGTTGAGAGCATAAAGACACATTGCGGCGGTAAAAGCTCCCTGTGCGTGTTTGAGTTTATTTATTTCGCCCGCCCCGATTCCGTTATAGAGGGATGCAGCGTACACAAGGCACGACTGAGAGCTGGAAGATTTCTTGCTCAGGAGCACCCATGCGATGCGGACGTTGTCATAGGCTGCCCCGACAGCGGTCTTGACGCTGCGCTGGGCTTCTCGCAGGAGAGCGGTATACCCTATGGCGTGGGCTTCGTCAAGAACCGCTATATCGGAAGAACGTTCATACAGCCCACGCAGAGCATGAGAGAAAACTCTGTAAACATAAAGCTGAACGTCGTTGATGAAACGGTGCGCGGCAAGCGCGTCGTTGTAGTTGACGATTCCATGGTGAGGGGCACTACATCCGCAAAGGTTGTAAAGCTGCTGAGAAGCGCGGGCGCAAAGGAGATACACATGAGATTTTCCGCGCCGATGTTTATCAGCGAGTGCTACTTCGGAACGGATATTGACAGCAAGGAAAATCTTATAGCCAACAAGCACACCGTTTCGGAAATCGCAGAGATAATAGGCGTTGACTCGCTGGGATTCCTGAGCACCGACGCGGTTCTGAAAATCGCCGAGGACGCGGGCTGCGGCTTCTGCCGCGGCTGCTTCACGGGCAAATACCCGATTGACGTTCCCGACGAAATGCCCAAGGATAAGTTTGAAATGAAAATTGAGGAATGATGACGTATACAGCTGACGGTCGTCGGTTTTGGTATAGACTTCGGAGAAGTTTATACGATGACTGTCAGCTATATGCTGTTATTTGTCGGATTTATTTGTGAGGTTTTAAATGAAAAGTTACAGTGATAGTTATAAGGCGGCGGGAGTTGACGTTACCGCGGGGTATGAGTCGGTTCGGCTCATGAAGGAGCATATAAAGAGGACGGAGACAGCGGGGTGCGTTTCGGGTATCGGCGGCTTCGGCGGGCTGTTTGCTCCCGATCTTACGGGAATGAAAGATCCCGTGCTGGTAAGCGGAACGGACGGCGTTGGAACAAAGCTCAAACTCGCCATGCTGATGGACAGGCACGATACCATCGGTATAGACTGTGTGGCGATGTGCGTGAACGATATAATCTGCTGCGGAGCAAAGCCGCTGTTTTTCCTGGATTATATCGCGATAGGAAAGAACGTGCCCGAAAAGGTCGCGGAGATAGTCAAGGGCGTTGCGGAGGGCTGTGTTCAGGCGGGCTGCGCTCTTGTGGGCGGCGAGACCGCGGAGCACCCCGGAATGATGGCGGAGGACGAATACGACATCGCGGGTTACAGCACGGGTATAGTTGACAGGGACAAGATAATCGATCCGTCTGGAATAAAGGCAGGGGACGCTATCGTCGGTATCGCTTCGAGCGGAGTGCATTCCAACGGCTTCTCGCTTGTTAGAAAGATTTTCAATGTAAACGATCAGAACCTGAAGACTTTCTACCCCGAACTGGGTACGTCGCTTGGCGACGCGCTGCTCACCCCCACAAGAATTTACGTCAAGGCGGTTCTTGACGTTATATCCAAGGTGAATGTAAAGGGGATATCCCATATTACGGGCGGCGGATTTTATGAGAATATCCCCCGCGCTCTGCCCGAGGGTATTTCCGCGAAGATCGACAAAAACTCCTACGAGGTTCCCGCGATATTCGGGCTTATGCAGCGTGAGGGCAATATCCCTGAGCACGATATGTACAACACGTTCAATATGGGTATCGGCATGACTCTGGTCGTTGATAAGACCGACGCGCAAAAAACGGTGGATATTCTTGCGGAAAACGGCGAAAAGGCGTATATTATAGGAGAAACGATTTCGGGCGACGAAGGAGTGGTGCTGTAATGTTCGGACTTTTCAAGAAAAAGGGCGTTGTGCGGAACGATTCAAACTGCACGATAGACATAACCGAAAACAATATCACCATTAACGGGAGAAATTTTGAGGTGCCCATGCACATTGACCCGCTTATCGAGGTGTTGGGAACTCCCCGCTCGATAAAATTCAAGACCAAGGAAGAGGACAGAAAATTTCTTGAGGGAATGCACGGCGAGGGTATGGTCACCAACCGTGTGAATTATGTCTGGGACGATTTGGGACTGAACTGCTACACCATGAACGGAAAGGTGCTTACCTGCTTCGGTATAGAGCTTAATCACGGAGAAACGTACCCGCAGACACCCAAAAAGATATTCACCGGAAAGCTTACCATAAATGGCAGGCACTGGCTTGACGCGGTGAAGGAGGGTGAGGACTGCGAGGTCTTGCAGCATGTCTATCTCGGGGATTATGTCATCACCGCGGAGTATGTTGATTTTGAACAGGATATGTCCACCCGCGACGAATCAAGCTATACCGGTATAGAGATATCGCTGAAAAGCGGGATGGACGATATGATGAGCCTGTAGGAGGGTACTATGAAGAACATCTGTGTGCTGGTGTCGGGCGGCGGAACAAATTTGCAGGCTATCCTCGACGCGCAGAGCCGCGGTGAAATAAAGGGCGGCAAGGTTAGCTGCGTTATTTCTTCAAAGGATGGAGCGTTCGCGCTGGAGCGTGCTGCAAAGGCTGGTGTTAAAACGCGGGTCATTCCCCGAAAGGAATACGCGGACGCGGCGCTTTACACTAAGGCGGTCACCGAGGCGCTTCTGGAGGAAAAGGCGGACTTAGTGGTGTACGCGGGCTTTATGACCATTCTGGACGAGCAGATTGTAAGAGCGTTTCCCTATAAAATGATGAACGTTCACCCCGCGCTTATACCGTCGTTCTGCGGAAAGGGATTCTACGGGCTGCACGTTCACGAGGCGGTGCTGCAAAGCGGCGTGAAGCTGACGGGAGCTACCGTGCATTTTGTCACGGAGGTGTGCGACGGCGGACCGATCATTCTGCAAAAGGCTGTCGCCGTGGAAAACAGCGATACCCCCGAAACTCTGCAAAAGCGGGTTATGGAACAGGCGGAATGGGAATTGCTGCCCAGAGCGGTATCACTGTTCTGCGAGGGCAGAATCACAATACGGGAGGGCAAAGCTTATGTGGATTAAAGATCTGCATGATACGGAATACGGTCCGGAGGGCAAAATGCGCTGGGAGCTGTTTGATGAGGAGATATCGGTATCGCTGGACGAGAACGTTGACATCTCCTACGCGGAGAAGTGCGCCGAAGCGCTTAACAGTCTTCCCGAGGAAACCGTAAGGGATATCTGGGAGGCTGCCAAGCGCTATTGTCTGTATTTTATCGACCTTTGCGGCGACGAGTGGGACGAATACAATGAAATGACAATAAAGGTCACCGAGGAAACTCCCGCCGAGGAGATAAAATCACAGATATATCCGAGTTTTCTTATAGTAGACGAGCCGGAGGACGAACGAATCGGATTACATCTCGAATGCAACTGCTCGTGGGAAGCAGAGCACGGTCTGGAGATAACAATTCTTGACAATAAGCTGGTATACCTCGGGGCTTTTGAGGGTCATGGCGCGTGGGGCAAATTTGACCCCGATGACGAATGGAATTTTGTGAACGGCGTTAAGGAGTAAATATGAAAGATTACTCGCTGAGCAACACATCTTATTTCAACTGTCTTGACGGGCGGCTTGAATCACCTCTTTTCGGCAGAGAGATACCATTTCTGGCAAAGAACTGCGGCGATACCTACGCGCTGAGATGTGCGGAGTATTTTGAAGGGATAACCTTAGAAAATCTCGCGGAGTATCCCGCGCTCATTAAGCTGTTCGCGGCGCTTGGGGAATACTTAACGGATATGCTGGATGAGCGCGGCGACGACTTTGATATCGGCGATTTTGAGTATGATGGGAATGCGCCGGTAACCGACTTGTTGAAGGTGCTTTCACCGGAAAGACTGGTGTTTGAGCGATTTGGATATCTTACCGACGAGGATTGCCCGCCCGCGTTCAGCCTGAAGCTGAGCTTCGACCCTGTGCCCGATGAAATAATGGAGATCGCGCTGCATGGCGACGTTGCGGTTTATGCGGGGGAGTTTCGCGGTGTAAGCCCCTGGAATGAGAAGCTTCTGAAGAAAAAGTGGAACTACGCGAGGAACTGTTGATGAACGAAGAAAAATTTACCGGCAAGGCAGATTTGTATGAACGGTTTCGTCCGGATTACCCTGATAAACTGATTGATTTTCTTTATGAAAAAGCATATTGTGAGAAGGTCGCGGATATCGGCGCGGGAACGGGAAAATTCACACGCTGTCTGCTCAAAAAACCGTGGAGCGTTATTGCAGTCGAGCCTAACGCGGATATGCGCGGAATATTGGAACAGATAGGCGGCATTACGGTCATGAACGCTCCGGCGGAGAGTACGGGACTTGCGGATAATTCTGTCGGTTTGGTAACGGCGGCGCAGGCATTTCATTGGTTTGATGAGGATAAATTTAAGACGGAATGTTGCCGTATTCTGATAAAAGGCGGCAAGGCAGCGGTAATATTTAACGAGCGTAACTATGAGGATTGTGAGATCTCAAAGGAGCGTGATTCGGTCTGCATGAAATTCTGCGGAACGTTTCACACAGGACATATTGGAAAAAGAACAAGCGAACAGGGCGATTTGTTTTTAAGAAATGAGTACTTTTCAAACTTGGAATATTTTTGCTGTGAAAATAATATAGAAGCGGACTGCGGTGGCTTTGTCGGAGATACGCTGTCGCGCTCATACGCACTGAAAAAAGGTGACAAGGATTACGAGTCTTTTGTAGAGGAACTGAAACAGGCTTTCTCAAAGCACAGCCATAACGGTAAGGTTACCGTAAAATATAAGGCGAAATGCTATTTAGGGACATTTTAGGAGGATTTATGGTTACACTTGACAAGGAACTGAACTCCCTTGCATATCACGGCAGAGGGATTATTATCGGGCTTTCACCCGACGGGAAAAAGGCGGTAACTGGCTATTTTATCATGGGAAGAAGCGAGAACAGCCGCAACCGCGTGTTTATTGAGGACGGCGAGGGAATCCGCACACAAGCGTTCGACCCATCAAAAATGGTTGACCCGCACCTTATTATTTACGCTCCCGTGCGTGTTCTGGGCAACAAGACTATTGTTACCAACGGCGACCAGACAGACACCATTTTTGAATTGATGGACAAGCAGATGACCTTTGAGCAGTCGCTGCGCGGGCGCGAGTATGAGGACGACGCACCCAACTATACCCCAAGAATTTCGGGTATTATTCATGTTGAGAACGGCACGGTGAATTATGCCATGTCCATTTTAAAAAGCGACAATGGCGACCCCGCCTCCACCCGCCGCTTCACTTACGCTTACAGCTCTCCCGTAAAGGGCGAGGGAAGCTTTATCCACACCTATGCGGGGGACGAAACGGAGATAAACGGCGTGCGCCGTCTGCCGAGCTTTGTGGGCGAGCCGAAAGACGTGGTTATTCCCGATACGGATATTGACGGTTTTACAGAGCTTTTGTGGAGCAATCTCAACAGCGACAACAAGGTTTCGCTGTTTACAAGGTATATCGACCTTGAAACAGGCAAATACGAGAGCCGTATTGTCAACAAAAACAAGTGAGATGGATATAAATATCATTAAAACCCCGAAAAAGTATGAGGGAAAAGCAGAGGAGGTCGTTCGGGAGCTTCTGGGGCTGCTTGAGGATATCCTGCCTGTTCAGGAGAGAGCCGCGCTTCGGTATCAAAGACTGGAGCAGAAAAATCTCCCCTACAACAAGGAGAGGAGCGACAGATTAACGGAGATATTCGACAAGTGCGAACAGGAGTACGCCGAGGTGATAGCGGGCAGATGCACGGAAAAAGAAATGGCATTCAAGCACCCGTCCTGTATTGGGCAAATCGCGAAATACGCCTATATCAAGGGAGAATACACCGTTGACTTTACTATGAGCAAAGCCGATACGGCAACCGTTATCACGCATTTTCATAAAGAAAATTTTGATAAGAAGCACAAATTCGTGCTGAAGCTCGTTGACGGAAAGTGGCTTATTGACGCGGTTTACTCCGGCTTCGAGAACGAGCGGAAATGGTTTTATATAGAGCTATGAACTCGTGAAAATGATTGAGGTGAACTATGAAGATCATTAACGAAGCAAGCGATAAATTCAAGGACAAGCAGGACGAGGTATGCGGTTTCGCGCTCGATATACTCAGGCAGATAAACGCTCTTGAAAACGAGGTGTTCAACCGCAGTCAGGAGCTGATACGGCAGAAGCTGGCGGCTGGTGTTCCTAAGCACCAGGTGGGACCCGGTGAGAATGAGCTTTGGGACGAGTACGCGCAGCGCCTCGGTGAGCTCTTAAAGCCTGTTTGTACGGATAAGCTGATGAAGCGCGGCTTCGGCGGCTCGTTCGGAAGCCCCGTGAAGTACGGGTATATTGACGGAGAGTGTACGGTGAATTTTATTATGAAATCCGCCAAAAAAGCGGTAATTGAAACTCATTTCGTCAAGGGAACTCCGCAAATGCACAAGTTCGTGCTGAAGCCGGAGGACGGAAAGTGGCTATTCGACGAGGTCTACTACGGCTTTGAAAGCGCACCCGACAAGTGGTATATTGATTCATTGAGGTGAAAGGTATGTATAATTTTAAGTATCACCCGGACCCGCTGAAAACAGGAGCGTTTCATAACGACAAAACCATGAGATGTCAGTGCTGCGGCAAGGACACGGAAATATATTATACAGGTCCGTTTTACTCGGTTGATGAGGTAGATTATCTCTGCCCCGAGTGTATCTCAAGCGGAGCGGCGGCGGAAAAATTTGACGGTGCTTTTCAGGATTCGGAGAGCGTCGACGAGGTAAGCGACCCCGCAAAACTGGACGAGCTTGTTCACAGAACTCCCGGATACTGCGGCTGGCAGCAGGAATACTGGCTTGCGCACTGCGACGACTACTGTGCGTTTATGGGTTACTATGATTGGACGGCTCTGGAGCACGAGGGGCTTGCCGCAGAGATTGAGGAGACATACCGTGAGGACGTTTGCGGCATAGAATTCGAGTGGGCAAAGGAGCATATCCAAAACAACGATTGCTACCTGTTCAAGTGTCTGCATTGTGGGAAGCATTTTATTTATATCGACTTTGATTGAGGGGGAGCTTTAGGAAAAAGCAAAAGTATTTGTTTAAAGAACTGATTGCCGAAATAAAGGAGAGGTATCTGCAAGACGGAGACGCGTCTTTCTATAAAGACACGGACTGGTGCGTATACGCGAAAAACGTCAGGCTCGACTTGAAATCGGAATGTTTTGTTCTTACTTAACCCGAAATCGATGATAACGACAACGATATGTTGCCCGAATTTGCCGTACAGAGTAATCTTGAATTTGTTTATCGTGATGAAATGCCCCAAGATGTTATTGCGGCGGCAGTTGATTAAGATTAGGTTATTTCCGGCAAAAAGCTGCTAAAGTCGATAAAGTATTATGATGAACATGACAGCTTTATGGATATAGAAGGGTAAGTTTATGAAGGTAATCAACGAAGCCGCAGACAAATTCAAGGATAAGCAAGCTGAGGTCTTTGAGGCTTTGCTTGACCTGTTGCGGCTGATAAACGAGCAGGAAAGTTCCATGTTCGAAAAGGACTGCGAAATCCGCGGTCGAAGCAAGGAACTGTCAGCCGAGGAAGAAAAAAACGAACGCGACCTAATGTGGGAGAATTACCGCTCGAACGTCAAAAATATCGTTGATGGTCGTTGTACCGCAAGGCTCATCAGGCGCGGCTACGCGAGGTCGTTCGGGACTAAGCCGATGTATGGGTATATCAACGGCGACTGCACGGCGATTTTCCGAATGAAGTCGCAGAAAAAAGCGATTGTCGAGTTCGTTCTCGATACCAAGGGAAAGGAGCGTTTTCTGCATACGTTTACAATGGTGCAGAGCGGCGGCAAGTGGCTTGCCGATACATTCACTTTTGGTTCGAGCAAGAAAATATTCCGTGAGAAAACTCATATATAAACGGAGGTAATTATGGAAATAAATCCGCCAAATGGTATAAAGAAAATCTCAGCTTTGAGGTAACGCTCAGAGATCCGCTGTATTATGAGCTTCGCGCCGAAGACAGCATAAGGATCATGCTGCTGCCGAATGAGGAGCATATAACCTCGCAGCTGGCTTTTTCCGACGGGGAGAACCCCGCATATTTTATTTTTGACGATATTGAAGCAATACGTGAAAAATTACTCGGCAATAATATCAAGGTAGGCGAAATGCTTGATTATCAAGGTCGTTCATTCTCATTTTTTGATTTGGACGGAAATAAGATCGATCTCTGGGAAGTATGAGAGATCAATAAAATAAATTATCAGGAGGAAATCAAAATGTCTAATGAATTGCAGCTTAAGTACGGCTGTAACCCCAACCAGAAGCCGTCAAGAATTTTTATGGAGAAGGGCGAGCTGCCCATTGAGGTACTTAACGGCAAGCCCGGGTACATCAACTTTATGGACGCCTTCAACGGTTGGCAGCTTGTAAAGGAGCTTAAGGCGGCAACGGGATATCCCGCCGCGACCTCTTTCAAGCACGTTTCGCCTGCGGGAGCGGCTATCGGGCTGCCCCTTACGGATACACTTGCAAAGATTTACTGGGTAGACGATCTGGGAGAGCTTTCTCCGCTTGCCTGCGCCTACGCCAGAGCGAGAGGAGCGGACAGAATGTCCTCCTACGGTGATTTTATCGCGCTTTCCGATAAGTGCGACGTGCCTACCGCGAAAATTATTCAGCGAGAGGTTTCCGACGGGGTTATCGCGTCCGATTACGAGCCGGAGGCTTTGGAGATACTCAAATCCAAGCGCAAGGGAACGTACAACATCATCAAGATAGACCCTGATTATGTTCCCGAGCCGATAGAGCGTAAGCAGATTTTCGGAATTACATTTGAGCAGGGAAGAAACGAACTGGTGATTGATGACGCGCTTTTTGCAAACCGTCCCACCAAAAACAAGGAGATACCGCAGGCGGCGCGCAACGATCTTGCAATAGCTCTCATTACATTAAAATACACACAGTCCAACTCCGTGGCTTATGCCTGCGGCGGACAGGCAATCGGTATCGGCGCGGGACAGCAGTCGCGCATTCACTGCACGCGTCTTGCGGGAACAAAGGCGGATAACTGGTATCTCCGCCAGTCACCTGCGGTTATGAACCTGCAGTTTGTTGATGATATCCGCCGCGCCGACCGTGACAACGCAATCGACCTGTATATAGGCGAGGATTACATGGACGTACTTGCGGAGGGTGAATGGCAGCGGATATTCAAGGTGAAGCCTGAGGTGTTCACACGCGAGCAGAAGAGAGAGTGGCTTGATACCATGAAAGGCGTTGCTCTCGGTTCGGACGCGTTTTTCCCGTTCGGAGACAATATCGAGCGCGCTCACCGCAGCGGCGTTGAGTTTATCGCGCAGCCGGGAGGCTCTATCCGCGATGACAACGTCATTGAGGTGTGCGATAAGTATGGCATAGCCATGGCGTTCACGGGTATAAGATTGTTCCACCATTGATTGAGAGGTATAAAATGAAATTCAAGGTCGGTGTTGGCTTGCTCCTTTTCGGAATATTGCTTGCAAACGGCGCAGTGTTTGATATAGGGAGTTGGTTTTTCCTTGTCGGCGGCTTTATAGGTGCTATAGGATTGGTTATGATATTTTTGAGCGATGATAAAGAACGGAAATAATCGTTCTGAAAAGTTCAGCGCCGCACAGAATGTGCGGCGCATTAAACTATCCTTTCAGTCCCCGTGCCTGCCTGTCCATATCCTCAATAACGATATCGTATATCTCGCCGAGGGTGCGGCAGTATTCCAGAACCTTCCACGGCTCGTTGGTGTGGTAGTGTATCTTGGCTACATCATCGTCGCATACCACAAGCAGACTGTCGCCAACGAAATTGGCTACAAAACAGTCATAGATATCGTCCTCGTCAAGTTCTTTTCCGTTGATAAGAAGCTGTGTGTCGTATCTGTACTCGATCATTTTACTTCCTCCACTTCATTGATATATCAAACGCGGTAACGCTGTGGGTGAGCGCTCCGAGACTGATTATGTCTATTCCCGTTTTAGCGACCTCCGCGATATTTTCAAGGGTGATATTTCCGCTTGCTTCCAGCTTGGCACGACGGTCAACAATCTTTACGGCTTCCGTCATTTGGGCGCAGTCCATATTGTCGAGCATTATAACATCTACGCCGCATTCAAGGGCTTCGCGAACCTCGTCAAGATTCCGTGTTTCTACCTCAATTTGCAGCATATGCCCCGCCTTTTTGCGCAGAGCCTTCACCGCGGGAGTGATACCGCCGTAAGCGTCGATATGGTTATCCTTAAGCATTGCCGCATCGGTGAGGTTATAGCGGTGATTGCGGCCGCCTCCTGCCGTAACGGCGTATTTTTGCAGTGCGCGAAGCCCCGGCAGTGTCTTGCGTGTGTCGGCTATCGAAGCGTTTGTGCCTTTGACCAGCTCCACGCATTTGCGGGTATAGGTCGCGATACCGCTCATATGCTGCAAAATGTTGAGCGCGGTGCGCTCCGCCTTTAACATAAGACGCGTATGACCGCTGAATTCGGCGATAATATCGCCGTTATTTACCTCATCACCGTCCTTGAAATGACAGTTTATCTTCATTTCGGGGTCAAGAATGGTGAACACGCGTAACGCCACTTCAAGACCCGCCACAACTCCGCTTGCCTTGGCGACAAAGTACGCGTCCGACAGGCTGTCCTCGGGAATAAGCAGGTCTGCGGTGCTGTCTATATAATTGATGTCCTCGCTGAGGGCGGTTTTGATTATGTCATCGACATAAAAGGGGAGAAGTATCATTTTTGTTATCCTTTCATAATTACTCGGCGTCTCTGCGCTCCATTACCTCTTTAAGAATAATATACGCCACGGTAACCAGCGACTTTATTTCCACAAAATCCGCGGTAACTGCATAGCCGCTGTTGTTGAGCTGTTCCATAAGCTCGGTGATTCTGGCAAGACCCTTCTCGGCTTCCTCATAATTGGGGTACACGAAGTATGAGCGCTGCATGATGTGCCGCACCTCGGTGCGAATACCGTGGGGCAGGGGAGCACCCTCGGGGGAGGGCATGGGATATTCGATATCCTTGTTGTCGCTGCCGTGCGCAGCCGCATTGATATCCTCGGCGATGAGCCGCGAGAAAACAAGAGCTTCAAGCAGCGAGTTGCTCGCAAGGCGGTTCTGCCCGTGAACTCCCGTGTGGGAACATTCACCCGCCGCGTACAGCCCGGGGATATTAGTCGCACCCTTTCCGTCAACGTTTATGCCGCCCATCAGATAGTGTTGGCACGGGTAGATTGGGATAGGCTCTTTTGTCATATCATAGCCCTTTTCAAGCACCTTGTTGTAAATCATCGGGAAGCGGTTTTTAATAAATTCGGGGTCTTTGTAGGAGATATCCAGCCAGAATTCATCGCTGCCCGTCGCTTTTTGTTCCTCCATCATGCACTTGGAAACCACGTCGCGCGGTGCAAGCTCCAGCCGCTCCGGCTCGTACTTATGCATAAAACGCTGTTTATGGCAGTTGAGAAGATACGCACCCTCTCCGCGCACCGCCTCGGAAATCAGAAAGCACTCACGGTTTTTCTTGTCGGCAAATGCGGTGGGGTGAAACTGTACATAGCTGAGATTTTTTATTTCAGCGCCCAGATTATATGCTAATTGGATACCGTCGCCCGTAGCTATTGCGGAGTTGGTGGTAAAGTCGTATACCCGCCCTATGCCGCCCGTGGCGAGTATCACGGAATCCGCGCAGTAGTATTCGTGCTCGGGAGTGCCGCCCTCGCAGTTACCCGTGAGAATGTCGGCGAAGAAAACCCCGTTATCGCGCTCCAGCCTGCACAGCACGGAGTTGTTGATAACGGTGACGTTCTCCAGCTCCTGCACCTGATTTATAAGATTGGTTTCTATTTCAAAGCCCGTGGAATCCTTGTGGTGAGCTATCCTGCGGCGTGAGTGACCGCCCTCAAGGGTAAGCGCGATGCTGCCGTCGTCCTTAAGGTCGAATTCCACACCGTATTTCTCCTGTAATTTAAGAACCTCCGCGGGACCCTGCTCCACAAGAATACGCACATTGTCCACATTGTTCTTGTATTGCCCCGCGATAAGGGTATCCTTTATGTGCAGCTCATAGCTGTCGTGCTCCTTGTCCATGACCGCCGCGACGCCGCCTTGTGCCAGCGCGGAGTTACACAGTGTAAGCTCCCGCTTGGACAGCATAAGTATTTTCAGGGAGCTGTCCAGATTAAGCGCGGAGTATATCCCCGAAATGCCCGTGCCGACTATAAGCACGTCAAATTTTTTAAATTTCATAACCGTCACCTTCATTTTATTTGTTATCCGCAAACATTCAGGACTTTGAAACCCGATGATTTTTACGGAAAATTTCTTCGTTTATAAAATGTCTTGGCATAAATTCAACAAACAACCACTTTTCCAGTGTATGCACTATGTCATCCTTACTTCTTGATGAAAATTCAAGAAGCGGATTTACCCAGTCATTGTTGAGTATGGCATAAAGCGTAAAGCTTCCGTCGGGGTCTCCATCGGGATACCACCCCAGATCTATTCCCAGTGTTTGTTGCTCAAGCTGCTTGTTTTGCTTTTGGGAAGCTTCGGAGCGGATATACAGAATATCTTCATTAAATGTGAATAGCCATGTATCCTCATCCGACCTGGAGACCGCTTCGGGGTCTATATCCTCAAAATTATTGAAAACAACTGTCCAGCCGCTTGGAATTCTCAGTGGCTGCAAGTTCTGATAACTTCCGCGTCCTGCGCTCATTAAGTCACTTCCCAATAGTAAATGTTACTTTAAAAAAACGTTTTAATTGACAAATATAATCTATAATACTACCGCCCTGCCCGCCGGATATTCTCCGTCCCATGAGCAGGGAAAATACCCCTCCTTGAAAATATCCTTAAGCATGGTGAAAAAGCCGGGCATATCCAGTATATATTCCACACACGCCCATGCCATATCCCGCCTGGCTGAATTGAAAAGCTCGTCAAAGACCGCCAGCTGATCATCTAAGTGCTGCCTTGCAACAAATTCACCGAATTTGTTCCAGACCACATCTCCGATAGCGTCGCAAACCGTTTCAAAGATTTCGTCAACTTCATCGTCGCCGATTTTTTCAACGGCGATATCCTCCAGCGGGCAGATATTGGCTTCCCATACCTCATTGGCTTTCATTCCCCATAAGCCGTCGTTTGCGTCATAAAGTGAAAATACCATATGATATTTTTCATTCAATATACCGCAGCGCTCAAACCAGTTTATGGATTTTGCTTCGTCTAAAAATGCGTTTATTTTTTCTTTCAGCATTTTGTCCTCCCTTATGATTGCCTATGAAAACAGATATAACCCGCTTTTTTCATAATACCATTTCGGCTATTTTTATATCGCACTCGTCCACATATCCTATATCCTCTTTCATATCCCACAGATATATTTTTTCCATTTCATCATCTTCTTGATGAACAAACGGGGACAGTTCACTTTGACAGCCAGCATAGACAGCCTGATATTTAATTATCCCGTTCGGATCTTCAACCTTGACCAACCCTTTAAAATCAAGCTCCGCAATTCTTTGGTGCGTTTCTTCATACAGCTCTCTTATCGCCGCTTGCCTTGCCGTTTCTCCCTCTTCTATGCCGCCTGACGGAAATTCCCACTGATTTCTCCAGATGTTAAACCCAACGACATATTTTTCCCCGACCATCAGAATAGCGTATGCGCCCGTTATATTGCGGTATTTTGGGATATCGCTTTCGGAAATATCCAGATATTCAAGCAGCGTCCAGCCGCTTTTATTTTTCGCCAACATAATGCCCTCCCGATTGTGTGCATAGCTGTATATGATTTGAAAAGGAAAAAATACGTCCGGTTTGGAGTTTTTCTGAAAGAGCAGACGTTGTTTTTCCCTTGACAAATCCGCGCCGTTCTGCTATAATATATAAGTTACTCATTCTCCAACCTTTTTAACACGAAAGGAGAATTTTTATGACCGAAAAAATTTTTGAAAAAGCCGTGCTGGTATCCGCGGATATCGGCGAATACGACTGCGACGCGTCGATGGACGAACTGTCCGAGCTTGCGCGGACGGCGGGCGCGGAGGAGGCCGCGAGGGTCGTCCAGAAGCGCGATGCCTACGAAAGCGCGACGGTTATCGGCGAGGGCAAGCTGGAGGAGGTCAAGGAGCTTTGTGCCAATCTCGGCGCAAAGCTGCTCATTTTTGACTGTGAGCTGACCGCCTCGCAAATACGCAATATCGAGGAGGAGACCGATGTGCGCGTGATAGACCGCACAATGCTCATTCTCGATATTTTCGCGGGGAGAGCCGTATCCCGCGAGGGCAAGCTCCAGGTAGAGCTTGCGCAGCTCAAATATCGCCTGCCGCGGCTTATGGGAATAGGCGCGAGCCTGTCCCGACTTGGCGGCGGAATAGGAACGAGAGGTCCGGGCGAAACCCAGCTTGAAACCGACCGCCGCCATATCCGCCGCAGGATAGACAAGCTCTCCCAAGAGCTTAAGGAGCTGGAGGAACGCCGCGGTTATTCCAGAAGCCGCCGCAGAAAGGACAATGTCCAGGTCGGAGCGATAGTGGGGTACACCAACGCGGGTAAATCCACACTGCTGAACCTGCTTACCAATGCGGGGGTGCTTGCGGAAAACAAGCTGTTCGCCACACTCGACCCCACGTCGAGAGCCATCGAGCTTCCCGACGGAAGAAGCCTGCTGCTGGTGGATACGGTAGGGCTGATTCGCCGCTTGCCGCATAATCTTGTAGAGGCGTTCAAATCAACGCTTGAAGAAGCCGCCTGCGCGGATATTATCCTGCACGTCTGCGATGTGAGCGATCCCGAAGCGGCGGAAAAGGCGGATGTAACGCTTAAAACTCTTGCGGAGCTTGGCGCGGGGGAGATACCCGTCGTTACGGTACTCAACAAGTGTGATAAGCTGACGGAAAACATACCCGTTGACGATAAGACCGTCAAAATAAGCGCCTTAAAGGGTGAGGGGACAGAGCGGCTGCTGGAAACTGTGGCGCGTAATCTTCCCGAAACCGCCAGAAGAATGAAGCTGCTCGTGCCCTACGATAAAGCGGGTTTTACCGCGAAAATACGTGAGAAAGGCAAGGTGTTCTGCGAGGAGTACCTTGAGAACGGGGTGCTGGTTGACGCTCTGGTGGACAGAACACTGACAGCGCAGGCAACGGAGTACGCTTCGGACAATTGACTTTTAACAACAATTTCGAAATTAAGCGCGTTTTGCCGGCAAACGGTCGGCAGAACGCGCTTTCTCCTTATTTTACGCGTTCCGCCAAAGCCGCCCAAATCAAAGTATTACCTCTGTTCCGCCTACGGGTCTTATTGCCAGCACATGGCAGGAGTTGGTTCCGAATATTTTCTCCATGTGCATTTTGAACTGCTTGAGATTTTCAAGCGGCACAAACGCCTGTATAGTTCCCGCGAAGCCGCCGCCGTGTACTCTGCACGCGCCCTTGCGATGCAGGGTGTTTTCCGCTGCGTTCAGCGCTATGCTCAGGCACTGGTGCTTGACGTCCGAGTTGGCGTATACGTTCTGTAAGTACTTGAAAGAAGAGTCGCCGCTCTCCTTGACGGAGGACAGGAAATCGTTGAAATTTTTGTTCTTGAGAGCGTGAACCAGTTTATCTACCCTGTCATTTTCATGGAAGAAGTGGATAGCTCTCAGAATGGCTCTGTCGCCGAATGTTTCCCTTAAATCGTGCATGTTAAGCATGATGTCTTCCAGCGAAAGCTGCCGCAGGCTCTCGCAGTCAAAAAATCCCGCCACCGCTTTCATTTCCGTGGGAATGGAGGCGTATTCGTCCGTAAGATCCGCGTGGTCGCCCTTGGCATCCACTATGCACAGTGCATGACCGTATTCCTCAAAATTATTGGGAATAGGCTCTATTATCGGAGTTTCGTTATCCTTAAAATCAATTGCGATAAATCCTCCCACCGATGAAGCCATCTGATCCATAAGTCCCGAAGGCTTGCCGAAATAAACATTCTCCGCGTATTGAGATATCTGCGCGACTTTGACGGAGCTTATCTGCCCGCCGTTGAACAGGTGGGACAGGATCGTTCCGACCAGCACCTCGAACGCCGCCGACGAAGAAAGACCCGAGCCTTTCATGACATTTGAGGTGGTATACGCACGGAAACCGCCTATTTTATATCCGCTGTCTACAAAGCCCTGAGCCACTCCGCGGATAAGCGCCGCGGCACTGTTCTTTTCATCTTCCCTGACAGAGAGGTCGGAAAGGTCTATCCTGTCCTCGGGAAAGCCTTCGGATTTTATGGTGATACAGTTATCCTCGGTGTATTCCGCAACGGCAATAACATCAAGATCCACGCTTGCCGCGAACACCTTTCCGTTGTTGTGGTCGGTATGATTTCCGCATATCTCCGTGCGCCCGGGTGCGGAGAAAAAGCGGTGTTCTCCGAGAGCTCCGAAATACTCCGCAAAGGAATTTTCCGCTTTGCGGTAGCGTTCCCTTTGCGCTTCGAGCTGGCTTTCGGGGTATATACGGTTCAGGGTTGAAACTATCGGTTTCATATTATTTCTCCTTAATCTGATGTCAATATTTTATTGCGCTAAGCAATTAAATCCTTTTGTCGGTCGGCTGTCCGTCAGTCGTCCTCGGTATAGAACATATGCTTCTGTTTATCCCTGTGTGTGGTAACGCTGTAAACAAGTCCCATTGCGACATGAGTAAACAGCATGGCAGTACCGCCTGTGCTTATAAATGGGAGGGGAATGCCTATAACGGGAACGACCGATAGTACCATTCCGATATTTACAATACAGTGGAAAAGCACCATGGAGAAAACTCCCGTGCAAATCAGCCTTCCAAGCATATCCTGCGCTCCCGAGGCGTCGGAGAGCAGCTTCAGGCACAAAATCGCCAGAATTATAACCAACGCCATGCAGCCGATAAAGCCGAGCGTCATACCGATATATGAGAAGATGAAATCGTTGTATATTTCGGGCACGTTTTTCAGGAGAGATTCGGAATCGAAGCCCATTCCCGTAAGCTGTCCCGAGCCGAGAGCAATCTTTCCGTTGTACTGCTGAAGATATTTGTCCAGCCGCTCCGCTTCCTGAAGCTCTTCGTCAAAAAGCAACAGAAACCGTATCTTGTGGTGTTCTCCCATGATGTAGTTCCATGCCACATAGATCACTGGCGGAACTGCCGCGATTGCCGCGACAATATACTTCCATGATATTCCCGCCATAAACAGCATGCATAAAAACATAAACAGGAAAACCAGCGCCGATCCCGCATCGCCCTGCTTGATAATAAGCGCTACCGGAGCAAGCCCGTGCACACAGACCAGGATAAAATGAGGCAGCTTGTTCAGCTTGTCGCCAAGCTTGAAGATATGTGTCGACAGGGTAAGTATATAGGCGATTTTCAGGATTTCGGAGGGTTGTATGGTGAAAAATCCGAAATCCAGCCACGCGATATCGTCATCGCGCTGTACGCCCAGCGAGGTGAACAGCAACAGCTGAAGCCCCAGCGCTATTGGAGCATATATAAACCAAAGCTTTGACATCAGCTTATAGTCTATCATTCCAACAATTATAGACGCACCAAATCCGAGAACGGCAGCGAAAAACTGGGTCTTTACCGTGGACTCGCTCACATATCCGTTCTCATAAAGCGTATTTACAAGAAATATATCAAACGCGGAAAGCCCCACGCATATCAATAAAAGAATTTTGTCTATCCTCTTGACATAATTCCCAAGAAATTTAAGAACAGATTTCATTGTGCTCCTTAAATTTAAGGCAACGCCGCACCAAAGCTTTGCACGGTGCCGCCTTAAAAGAATCTATATTAAACAAAATTACTTCGTTAAAACTATACAATTTCATTCAGCTTGTAGAAAAAGCCTGCTTGCAACACATTGTCACCGCATAAAATTTTAAAAAGCCGCGCGGTTTCCGCCGGAGGTGTTTGCACACTCAGGGATGCTTCGCAATGCAAGCGTTGAGTGGCTTGAAAACACCCATAAGTATGCCAGGCTGAACGAAATGAAGCGGAAAATAAATAGCGGAAGTTTTAAAATTTTTTAGATAATCAGCTTTGGGTCGCCTATATTACAAACCGATAATAATATTATATACCTTTTTTCGGAAGTTTTCAAGTGAAACACAGGCTAAAACTCAACTAATTGAAAAATTCGGCATAAATGATAAAAAGCCGTCGATTTATGGAAAATCTTCGGCTTTTTTTATAATTTTATCTTTTATATTTTTGAATCGCTTTTTTAACGCGAATCAAGGAAATTTGCTTCAGAATTTTCTGACGGGTTCGTTGGGAAGCATTTTCTCTATAAACTCCTCCGTGTGCAGCGGTCTACCGTTGAAGATCCCTTCCACCAAATCAACATCAAATTTTCGTATCTGCTCAAAGGTGTTAGCATTGTCAACTCCGCGGACACAAACCGTGATGCCTTTCTCATGTGCTCTATTGATAAGCGAACGAAGAAAAGTTCCCGATACCTGATCTCCCGTAAAACGTGAGCTGCGTATCTTGATTGTCTTGACAATGTCGTTTTCGATCCGCTCGGTTGTGAAGAATCTGTCCCCGATATCTTCCGCAATAATGTTCACGCCGATTTTGGAGAGCTGTTTGAGTACGACGTTTTTCGGATTCATAGTGCCCTCGCTCTCCGAAATGGATATGCTCAGTGCGTTAGGCGGCAGGGAATATTCCAGCAGGGAGCTTCGCAGCGACTCAATGCACATATCCGTGCTGAGAATACTTTCGGGGATGGCAATGCTTACCCTGAAGTGCTCCACGCTCTCTCTTACCTGTGCGCAGAATTCACACACCTTATTCATTACAAAGCAGTGCAGACTTGCGGAGAGTCCCATTCTATCTATAATGGGAAGAAAGCGTTCCTTGGATATTATCATATCTCCGTTTCCCCAGAACAGCGTTGCCTCGCAGCAGTGCAAAGCGCCTGTGTTGATATTCAGTACCGGCTGATAAAGGAAATAGAAGCCGCGGAAATCATTTTCGGCGGAGTCCATAATCAGCTTTTTGACCTGGCGATTGTCATTGAGCTGTTCCTCCAGACCCTCCGAGTAGCAGGCAGCGTCGCAGTATTTGCGCTCCTTGGCAAGCCTGAGCGTTTGTGTTGCCGCGCGTACAACGTCGGAAAGGTTATCCGCATCCACGGGGTAAATAGTCACTCCCGCGTAAATTTCAAGGTGGTGCTCGTTTTCGTCAAGAAACCACGGCGAGCTGAATTTGGTAAGCAGCGCCTGCGCAAACTGTCTCGCCTCATCGCGCGAGGAATCCTTCAAAACGATAAACAGTATGTCGTTGCTGAACCTGTACACCCGTTTTTCCGAGCTGCAGGGAATAGCTTCGATATATTCGGCGGAGCTTTTCAGAATGTTGTCCGCGTACTCACAGCTGAAGATTTCGGAGATCGATTTCATATTTGTGATCTCCAATGCGATTACCGCGCCGCTGCCGCCGTTACCGACAGTTCTCTGAAAATCCTTTTCAAACATACTGCGGTTTGGAATATTTGTGGTAAGGTCATAGTAGGCGAGCTTATGCAGCCGCTCCTGAAATTCGGTGATTTCGTCTTCCACAAACGCCTTGAAAATTACCGTTGAGAGTATCTGAGTCAGGCTTCTAAGCTGTTTTCTGTCGCGGTTTGTCCAGTTTTTGTCATTGTCCTTGGCAATGAAAACGATCAGTCCGCTTCTCTTTCCTCCGCGGTAGGTTCGTGTAAGCGCGCAGCTTCTGTTTTGTCCGACATTGCAGCCCAGAGTTTTTTCGTCGTATATCACGACCGCGTTATAGTCAAGCTCTCTTTTTATCTCCTCGGTGTCTATCGCGTTTCTTACTACGGGTATCATCATTCCGCTTTTATCCCAGCGGTACATCACCGCGGGTTTTACCTCGTCATAGCAGTACAAAATGTCCGCCAGCCCGAAATACCCCGTTATAAGAGGTATTATTCTGCCGATAGCCGACCGTGTGTCGGTGCTTTCCAGTATAATCGAATAGACATTATTTATAAGTATGGAGTCCTCAAAGTTCTGTCCCAGCAGCCTGTTTGCGTTCTGGGAATCCTCCATAGCGCCGCCCAGCACCACATAAGAGTTCGCTATACCCGAAACTGTTTCAACCATTACGTTAAGAAGCTGGGAGTTGTCGTCCACGGCTTCCTGGGTATCACCTGCGATGATCCATGACGCGATCTCATTATGGTTGACAATAATGCTTTTTTTGCGCTGAAAATCCATTTTATTAAGGTTGATGCGTTTGTCCTGCCCCGCGGGGACAGCCACAACGCTGCCGTTGCTTTGGGCAATAGCGGAATACAACCCCTTGATACCCGCAAAGGGCTTCTGTATACGCGACAGATAATCCGATCCCAGAATATCGGATATGGAGATCTCCTCACGAGCAGAGGCAAGAGAATCGTCACTTTTTCTGCGGTACATTTTAAGCACCGCGTCGTCACAGTCGCAGTCGAGATATTCCGTAACGTCGAACATCATGCCGAGTATCTCGCGCAGGACTTTATCCTCGCTCCGTTCAGCCGCCGCGGATATGTAAAACCACCTGTACCCGTCAGCCGTTCTGATACGCGCGTGAGCTTTAAGCTCGTCACTTCTGCCGCTGACGATTTCATTGATTATCTCGCAGAACGGCTGATAATCATCGGGGTGAACTATTTCGCCCATAATTACTTTGTTGCTGTCAGAAAAAGGATTAGACTCGGAGAGAATCTCAGCGGGAAAACCTGATTCAAAGGCAATCGAAAACGCGTAATTGCCGCTGCTTGCCACAGCCCTTTCCAACCTTGACACATAAATCACCTCTTTTGGCTTATAGCACGTAAATTCGGTCGATTTCTCCATTATCGCTTTTTATAACATTATTAACTTGTTCTCGTAGCCGCTCAAAACTTGTCTAATACTAATTCCTCATTGAAAGTGCACAAAAAAATCTTCACAAAAAACATATATCAAAGTTTTTGCCCGATTTTTTTTACACTTTGCTAATGGGAATAAGTATAACGGCAAATTTCACACCTTTACTCGTTGGTTTTGACTGCGTCGAGCCTGTACACACAGTACGACTGTGAAAAACCGCCTCGAAAAGCGGGAAATTTAATTCGTTATCCAAGCATTTCGGGCTATGAGAACAAGTTTTAAAGCACAAGACGAACGGGAGATTGTTAATAGGTTATTTTTTTATCAATCTTAATCCGAATTCATGACACATATTTCCTCTTTGCTATATATTTTAACACAAAACTTTCAACATTTCAAGCCTTTTTTTGTAATTTTTATAAAAAAACAAGAATTATCACCATTTTTTCACAATTTTTGCTAAAGTAAGCGACGATAGTTGTGTTACGGTTGTGAAAATTGACCGCAGATGAATTTTATGCATATCGGTCCGTGATTATTCATATAACTTTTTCGGCTTACAAAATTCAAGGACGGCTCGCCGAGAGGCAAGCCGCCTTTAATCATTCAAACAGCTCAACAAGCTTATAGTCCTCGTCCCTTACGATAAGTATGCCGTCAGCCAGCGCTACATAATAGGTCTTGCCGTCGGTCGTGTTGGTGAGGATAAAATACGGAACAATTATATCATCTGCCAAATCAGAATAATCATCAACCTCTATGTGAGTATATACGAAAATCTGCTCCCCTTTGGTCAGAGTGCATTCCGAAAAATCCTCGGCTATGGTAAGCGTATATCCGACAAACGTCGCACAGCCTCCGGTATCGGGCAATTCATTGGATGCGGTAAGATCTCCGGCGGGGATTGTATCTTTGATTAAAGACGAGGAAAGACCCTCATTCGGGAACGTTTCACAGGAGGGAGCTTCCATAGTAGGACAATCCCACTCGGTCTGTGAAATAGAATTTTCGGGCGTCAACGTTTCGCTTTCATAAAAGCGTTCCGCTTCCTCGGTTGCAGAAAATGCAGAATCCATGCTTGGTACGGCAGGCGTATCGTTTATGCTGTATTCTTTGTCCGAAATGTCTGTACTATCGTTTTTTGCTGACGGAATCACGGTAGTGGCAGGCATAGCATTGGGATCGTCTTCGGGAAATGCTTCCTCGCCGTCCCACACTTCGTTTGTGTCTGCGTAATTGTTATCCTTGGCGCTTGTGTTAGTGTCGGCGGCAGGTGCGCCATTTGCATCGCCGGCAAAGCTGTCCGTGTTTTCGGGAGCGCCCAACGTAGCCGAGTATTCTATCATTGTATTATCAAATTTCAATATTCTCGGAGCGATATGCACCGCAGCAAGGGTTATGACCGCGCAGGCTGCAGCCGTGCCGCCAAAAGCAGCAATGGTCTTAAGCGGAAAAGCTCTTTTTCTCCGCGTGATATTTAGCACGTTTTCCTTCATTCTGTCGATAGCCTGCCTGTCGGGGGTAATTTCTTCGACCGATTTTATATACTCTTCTCTGAAATTCAACAGAAATCAACCTCCTTCAGCATTGGTTTAAGCATTTCACGGGCGCGGCTGAGCTGGCTTCTCACGGTATTTTCCCGAATTTTTGTAGCTTTGCTTATATCCGCCACCGACATATCCTCGAAATAAAACAGATGTATAACAAGACGGTATTTGTCGGGAAGCCGCATGACTGCCTGTGCAACGGTGCTTTTCCGATCTGATTCATCTGTAAAATTCTCTGTTTCATCGCACATATTGTCCATACCCTCCGCGCTCGCCCTGTGTCGGAACCATGCCGAGCCCGCGAAAGTATTGGAGCAGTTTATCGCGCAGCGGATAAGCCACGCCTTTCTGTGCTCCTCGCTGTCAAAACCGCAGTTTGCCTTGAAATATTTTAAAAAGACATTTTGAGTTATATCTTCAGCGTCCTCGCGGTTTCCGACCCGCGCGAAAGCTATCCTATACACCGTAGGCATATAGAATTCCATTACTTGCTCAAAACCCTCTCCCGCTTTGAGTGATATTGCGTCCATAGACTCTCCTCAAGAAGTCCGCGCGCCGTATAAGAGCCGCTACGCGGGCTTAAATTCTGCAAAATTCATTAGTAATACCCGATACGGGGTAAAAAGGCTGCAAAAAAATGAAAATTTTTTAAAAAATTTTTTCTGGCAATTATTATGGCAATTCAATGATATTGCTAAAAATCCAACCGTCCGCTTCCAACTTCCCGTCGCTTATTTTCGTGAAACCATCTTTTGCATTAAGACAACACCGCACAAAGCTTGTGCGCAGATTGCGCCGTCAGATTTTTCGTCAGATTGTACAAGGTCGACGCCGTCAGTCTGACGCCCGCCAAGGAGAACTTTTGCAAGATGACGGAATACATGCAAGCAAGATGCGTACAAAGCACGAAGCGCGGGCTTTGTGCGGTGCTGCTTTAAAGTTATGGGGGAACAGATACCGCTCGTCGGCAGTTCCGAGATAAACGCATTCCACACCGCTCTCCGATAAGAAATAGTGTGGGGCGCTCATGAGTTTATTGAAATCATCTTGTGACATAGAGCTGAAATGTTCATGATAGGATATATATATCGAATTAAATCCTGCTCATATCCCGTACCGCCAATGAATTTACAGGTTTCGCATTTTGTATGAAACAATCGGATAATAAAGTCAGAAATTTATTGCGATAATTATACCTTAAATAACCCTCTCCGCGTGCCGCGTAACATGGCAGCCTATATTGACAGCCACGGGAAGTCCCGCGATATGCGTAGCGCTTTTTTCAATATTGACATAAAGCGCCGTTACCGTTCCGCCGAAGCCCTGAGAGCCTATTCCCAGCGCGTTTATACGCTTCAGCATTTCCCGCTCCAGCTCCGCGTAAACGGGGTTGGGGTGGCGGACCGACAAGTCGCGGCAGAGCGCCTTTTTCGCGAGGTATGCGCAGTACTCGAAATCTCCTCCGATACCTACTCCCACCACTATCGGGGGGCAGGGATTGCTTCCCGCAAGGGATACCGTTTCCGTTACAAAATCGACAATATCCTTTTTTGAAGCCGAGGGAGTGAACATTTTCAGCCTGCTCATGTTCTCGCTGCCAAATCCCTTGGGAGCGACCATGATTCGTATTTTATCGCCGTCTGCCAATCTTGTATGTATCACGGCGGGGGTATTGTTATCCGTGTTTTTCCGCTCCAGCGGGTCGCCGACTATGCTGAGCCGCAGCCGTCCGTCAACATACCCTTTTGCCACTCCCGCGTTAACAGCCTCCTCAAAGCTGCCGTTTATGTGACATTCCTGTCCCACTTCCGCGAAAACGACTGCCATTCCTGTGTCCTGACATATCGGCACCCCAAGCTCGTCCGCACAGTCAATATTATTCGCGATATCTCCGAGCACGCTCTTGCACAGCGGACTTTCCTCCCGCTCAATGCTTTGCGTTATACATTCCTTCATACCACTCGGCAAATGGAGATTCGCTTCAACGCAAAGCTCCGCAATAACCTTGGTTATCTCATCTGAATTTATCTCTCGCATATAATCTCCTTTATCTAAAAGAATTTTCCGCACCACTTCACCCGCCTGCGGCGGGTTGCGTT
>CAJULF010000001.1:74538-128800 GCA_910587135.1 uncultured Oscillospiraceae bacterium | reverse complement strand
TTTTCGCTGGCTTTTATCCGCATTATTCTCAAAAGATACTAAACAGGCTCTTAAAAGATGCCGATCCACTCGGTTTCGAAAACGTCAAGAGCGATGAATTCCTTAACGCTGTGGTGACCACATTCTGGGAGAAGTATGGCGGACAGACCTATGAAGGGTTGCATCCGAAACTCGCCATCTATGCGTCAGGCGTGGAGGAAGCGGCTACAGAGGTAAAGCCGGCTCTTGAGAGGATACCGGCTAAACTCGGCGTTCCGGCATCGAAGATTCTACTCAATGTCGGCGATGCGAAATATACAAAGAATGATGACATCAGGGACTTCAATAACCTTGATGTTCCCGGTACGGAAGGCAACGGAAGCAATTCATTATCCTTGTCGAGAAAGGCAAGGAAGGCTGGAACTGTCGCTCCCTGTTTGGCGTGGCACTTTTCCGCAGCCCAAAGTCAAAGATATTCGTTCCCCAGGCTACGATGCGCTGTCTCCGTGCAATCACGGACGAGCGTCTGACCGCCACGGTATTCCTCTCCAAAGAAAACTATGACACCCTGGACTATGAACTTCACAAGAACTTCAACATGGAGATTAAGGACATCAAAAATCCAGGGAATGCCGACCGCCACAAATACCAGGTGCGTGTTCTACCACCGCCGAGGACGATTACTCTCAAGCGCGTATGGCACGAGTATACGCTCCACGAGAAGGAATACTCCGAACCTGTGGACTTCAAACTGACAGATGCTGACCTTTCCAAGTATGCCAGCATCATGTATGAGAGTGACAGTCTTGCTCGCGATACCACGGTCAAGGAAAAGAATATCGACTACCTTCAGGACAATATGAAGTTCAGCGAATTCTCCCTCGCTGGAGAGGTGGTTCGCTATCTGAACATTTCCTGTATCCTCGCCGCTCGAATCCTTCGTGAGTCTGTTGACGGAATCGACACGGTTCTTGCGGCGGTCAATCGCTATAATGCTGTCCTGGATGACTACATCATCCCGGCTGTGTTCCATGCACTCTTTGACATCACCTCGGAACTGAAGACTGAGGACAAGGAACTGGTACTGCTGCGTGAGCCGAAGGATGCCGGTTACTACAAATTCTCCGCAAAGGATGACCTCGTGCTTACCAATCGCTATCCGGGCTTCACGCCAGAACAAATTCAGAAGAGTTTTCACGCTGATACCTACTGCTTTGACTCCATTCCAGAAAAGGAATGCTTTATGCAGTACATCACCAGCGGTAAGGTCAAAGAGGTGTATTTCACAGGGATGTTCACCTCCAATCAAGGAGATCTTTCTATACATTACTATGATCCCGAATCTGGCAGAATACGTCAATACTATCCCGATTTCCTTGCGAAGATGGAAGACGGCTCATATCAACTGATCGAAGTCAAGGGAGACAACAAGATTGATGATACTGTGGTAAAAGCAAAGCAGGCAGCCGCCGAGGAGATGGCTGTGGCAAGCGGCGTGAAGTATCTCATGTACGCAGGAAGCCGTATTGTCAGTTCGCACATTCTGGACGATGTGCCTATGGAGACACAACAAGGCTCGCTGCCGTTAGGTGTCTGACCATGAAGCACGGGTTCCCTTCCTTGTTTGCACGCCTTTATCATTTTCATAAACTCAAGACGCTTTTTCATTTGCGTTCCTGTGGCTCGTTCGGCATAGATTTTCACAAGCTGCCAGCCCTCACGCTCTGTAATGAGTTTTCCATAATAGGAAATCTGTGTTTCAAGACTTGACTCTTGTTCTTCATGATCGGTGCTTACTCTGCAATAGGCAGCTACCCTTAGTTTTTTCATGTCATCACCTCTAAAAAGAAAACCGCAGGCTTTTTAAACCTGCGGTTAGTTATTATTCAGAGAAAAAAGCCACATTCTTTGTGTATTTCGCACTAAAAATGTAGCTTTCAACTTGGTGCGCCCAACAGGAATCGAACCTGCACTCCTCTCGAAATTGGAACCTAAATCCAACGCGTCTGCCAGTTCCGCCACGGGCGCATATTAAATTTTCCGCCTATTTTTAACCTGCTCGGCAGCAGCAGGGCAAACTCCAATGTAGTAACGCTACCCAAATCTATCGCGTATGCCAATTTCGCCACAGGTGCGTATTATTTTTCGCCATTTAACATCAAATCGCCAATAAGCATAATAATATTATTATACAGGCTTTTCGTGAATTTGTCAAGCAAAAATCTCCACTGTAATAACACTGCCTAAACCCGGTGCGTTTGCCGGTTCCACCATACCCGCATATTTGATTTTCTGCCGTTTTTTGCCTGCCCGGCAGCCGCAGGGGAAAACTCCACTGTAGTAACGCTGACCAAATCCGATGCGTCCGCCGGTTTTGCCGTACCCGCATATTAAATTTTCCGTCTGTTTTATCTTCCCGACAAAATGGGATTGCTTAATAGCTTCATATATCTTTTCTAAAACAAATAATGCGATTTACTTCTTCAAATCCCATTGACAAATGAAATTCTAAACTTATATCATTGTCGATTTCACAATCACTTGCAATTTCAGTACAATTTTTTTCTTTTGCCCATTTTTCGAATTTTGAAAGAAGATCTTTAGCATATCCTCTATGCCTATATTCTTTCTCGATAAAAATCCCCTCTAAATATCCGACAGGAGATGTGTCTGTTCCTTCAACATAATCATTTCTAAGCTGACATTGTACAAAACCTACTTCTTTATTACCAACATATTTAATGAAACAAACAGAGTTATCACTGGAAATAAGGTCAAGAAATTCCGATTGCAATTCTGATACCGTATTACCGGGCCACATTTTTATCGCTAATTCCGCCAAAGCTAAAGCATCTGCTTGCGTTGCTTCCCTAATCACAAAGTCACCTCCGTAAATGCCGATTTGACAATTCAATTTTAATTTCATACATTCTCATGCGGAAATAACTTCACTGTAGTAATGTCACCCAAATCCAATGCGTCTGCCAGTTCCGCCACGGGCGCATATTAAATTTTCCGCCTATTTTTAACCTGCTCGGCAGTAGCAGGGAAAACTCCATTGTAGTAACGCTGCCCAAATCCGGCGCGTCTGCCAGTTCCGCCACGGGTGCGTATTATTTTTCGCCATTTAACATCAAATCGCCAATAAGCACAATTATATTATACAGGATTTTCGTGAATTTGTCAAGCAAAAATATTCACTAAAGTAACACTGACCAAATCCGGCGCGTCTGTTAGCTCCGCCATACCCGCATATTATATTTCCGTATATTTTAACTTCCTGACAAATTGGGGGCCATAATCAATTCTCTATGTTCTGTTTGGTTTTCTTTTTATTCCTAACAATCTAATAAAATCATCAAACAGGGAAGTGTCTGTCGGCTCAAACATCATCCATTTCCCATCGTGATAAGTTTGAGTTTCATCATATATTTTTTGCACATCCTTTGAGTAATTTTCTCTATCTTCTTCAAACTTTAAACGTTCATCTTTCCCTAAAATAACCATAAATCCCACGCATTTCTCTCTTGCATATAGTGCGCAAAGAGTTTTGCCGCCACGGCGGTATTTATATTCATATGTCCATGCTTTACCCCCTTTATCCCACAAACGATCCATATCGTATTTTTCTTCAATTAAATCACATAATTTAATCCATATATCATATAAAGATTTTCCAACTAAGGCTGTCATTTGTTCTGTATTAGGTATTATATCGAGCATGATAGTTTCCTCCTTAACCTCTGATTTGTCAAGCAGATTTTATTTTTGGCATTCACCCGCAACAATAACTCCACTATAGTAACGTCACCCAAATCTATCGCGTATGCCAATTTTGCCACAGGCGCGTAATATTTCGCCATTTAAAATTAAATCGCCAATAAGTACAATTATATTACACAAGATTTTTGTAAATTTGTCAAGCAAAGCTCTCCACTGAAGCAACACTCCTAAAATCCGGTGCGACTGCCGGTTCCGCCGCGGGCGCATTTTTTCAGCTATTTTATCTTTTTGATGATAAATTGGTATTTATACTGCATTTTTATGTGAATGAATATTCGCACTTTGCCTGTCCCTTCTGATAGGTAAACTCAATTATTTCAGCAGGATTCATTTTTTCAATATATGTTAAACACCTGAAAGCCATTCCATGACCAACAAAAATAACCTTATCATAATCTGAATATTTATCTGCTACACGTATCATTCTTTTTCGCATATGGCTAAGCGATTCCCATCTGAATTTTTCACCTGACGGATACTCACCGCTAAATTTATTAAATTCCCTGGCAAATGCAAAGCTTTCTTCAGATGTTTCATACTGATTGTTCTCATCAGGTATCCACTCATGTAAATCAATATCAACTTCAACTTGTATTCCTGTTTCTCGTGAAATAATCTGAGCCGTCTGCAGTGCTCTTGTATATGGAGAAGACACAATATGTTCTGCATTTTTAAGACGAGCATCTTTTGCCGTAATTTCTGCTTGTTGTTTTCCTTTTTCAGATAAAGGAGCAAAATCCCTGCCAAACCCCCAAAATCCATTTTCAAACATATATTCATAATTTGCTTCTCCATGCCTGACAAGATAAAACAATGCCATCTTATGAATCCTCCCACCCAAATGGTGCGTCTGCCAATTACGCCATACCCACATATTATGTAAGCTGTGATACGAAAAAACTATTTTGTTTTCCGTGCGGAAATTTTATTGACTGAGTGTAAATGCTTTGGTATACCCGGGTGTTCATCCTCAAAAATATACGACTGAAAATTTATAATCTCCCAATCATCATATAAATCTTTTATCTCGCCGTTATGGGCCAAACCGATTGCAAAATCTGCAATATCAGCCGAAGCGGGAACCTCATCAGTAAAAATATGCATTATATGAATTCCGCCGATTTTGGTGTTTTTCTTTGCTTCGCAGATAAAACGCTTCCAAATGTTTTTTTCAACAAAACATAATGTTGCAAATGACATTATCAAATCAAAACTTTTATCGAAGCGATACTTTCCAAGATCGCAAGTAAATGCGTTTATACAAACATCGCTTAATTTGCAGAGTCGCTTCAGTTTAGCAACGCCCGCCTCCGAAATGTCAAAAGCGTCAATATTTTGGAAACCGTTTTTGGCAAGATATAATACATTCTGTCCTTCGCCGCAGCCAACCTCCAATATATCGGCATTTTTATTAAGCAGCGGCTCAATTTCCATAATCGTTTTGTTAGGCTTTGCAGAAAATGTCATAACATTATCATCACGGTATGTTTTTTCCCAAAACGGAATGTTACCCACAAATTCACCTTCTTCATCCGTTTGCCGCATACTTCGCTCAACAAATTTGAATTTTTACAACTGTAGTAACGCTGCCCAAATCCAACGCGTCTGCCGGTTCCGTCACGGGCGCATATTCATCTTTATGTGTAAACGCCGTATCCGTTACGAATCGCGCCGCTTGTAAACAACGATCTCCGCGTCCTCCCCCTGCTCGCCGTATTCGCATACCAAAAGTAAGCTCTCGTCGGCGGCAAGCCACACATTGTATGGCTCATATTTTTCTCTTTCAGAATAAGACCATACCCGCTCCAAGCCCCGCGCTCTCACGCGTAACAAATCCAAATCGCTCATAAAACCCCTCTTTGCCCTTTGAAGCGCCGAGGTATGCTCTTAGATCAGGGTTGAACTTTTTTCATTCGTTTATTTTATCAATTAGCCGTTCCATTATCCGCGTTCCTATTTGTCTGCCTTGATATTCGGGGAGAACCATAACGTCCTGAATATAAAGGAACATCGCTCTATCACCGATAAGCCTCCCGAAGCCGATGATTTTATCGCCGTCATAAACACTCACGGTATAGACTGAACCGTTCAGAGCCCGTTCCACAACTGCCTTGCTGTCAATCCCCCACCCCACGGCATTTGTCAGAGAGGAGAACTCCTCAGCGGTAGGTAAAGTTTCACTGAAAATAATAATGAAAACCTCCCATAAAATCAAGTGTGCGGCTTCACGCTGTCCCAATCCTCCGCGTCATAAGCACCTCTCAGCCAGTTGAATCCCTTGTGCTGCTCTACCACCACATCATGGTTCAGCCGACCTGAGATAGAATTATCGTTCCTTATCCGCGCTTCGACGCACGCCCAGTCCATACGAAATATTGCATCCGCATTGTCCAGAATTTCCGAAGCCGTCCTCATCTTAACATGGGACATAAGCTCGTCAAAGCTCCCGCAGCTGCCGATCAGTTTTATCAGCTTGGTAATATCAGTTATTTCGCTCGGAAAATCCATATTTTTCCTAAATCCGCAAGCCCAGAACAGCGAAACACACATCTCAAGCCGCCACTGCATTTGATAAGCCTCGTCCTGCGATATGTTCTCGCATTCGGAAGGGTCGAAATATATCTTCTCGTCGTCGGTAAGCTCGCCCATCAGCCCGAACCGCTCCATAATAGGCGTGAAAAACTCCACGGACTCCGCCGCGCCGTTGCCGCTGCAGATATCTATCGCGATCTGCGCCGTAATGAACGCCGTAACAGCGCGTCTGACTATTTCCTCGGGAGATTTTATCCGCGCTATGTCCTCCGGTTCTATTTCGGGCAGATTGGGGTTGACAGCTATACCGTTCTTTTTAAGGAACTGCTCTGTGCGCTGCTTTCTGGTCGATCCGATTCTCTTGATAAACATTCGGCTTCTCTCCTGTCCCGCAGTCAAAAAAGGTTGATCTAAAGCGGATTATTTAAAAAAATTTCAAAATTTCCGCAATCACGCGCCGTTCGCTGCGCGGGTTTTGCGCAAAACCACTTCTGTGTGATTGCGGAAATCGGTCATAATTTGCTTTGCAAATTATGACACTTTATGAAATTTCATGCACCGGCATTGCGCGGCGTATAGGCTTTTTATACAAGCTGATGTGGTATAATTATAACATATTATCCGCGAAATGTCAAGCGCGAACGATATATCCCCTTTACCTTGCACGCTTCTTGATTTTCTGAATTCCATGGCAAGATATTTAAAGCATAAAGTTACTTGCAGAATGTCTGCCCGCTGAATATGAGAACAAGTTCTGAATTTATTTATGTTTTTTATATTCTTCTTTTACTTTGTCAATCGTTTTTCCGCCAATACCGAAATTTTTATCCGATACTTCTTTGATTGTAGTTACAAAAAACTCCTGCGGCACTTTCATTATTTCGGAAGACACTTCTGTCAATCTCCTGATCAATTCTTCTTTTTGCTCATCCGATAATGTACCGCTTTCAACTGTAATATACGGCATTTTTCTCCTCCTTTCGGATTTGTTCCATTTGTTGTTTGGATTATATCGCTGTTAGCTTCAAGCTGCAATATATAATCAGTACGATTTCCCATGTCTGAATCTGACGCCATGTATGATAAGGGGAGCGATATATCGTGCTCTCAGCCGCCGATATCTTCGACCCTTCCCTCACCCACAGCATTCCCACCCTCCATTATAAAGAATTCCGTACCGACCCTTAATTTATGATATGCCACGCCGTCATACATGAATAACACCTCGGCATAATCCTCGCTGTCAAAGACGCATTCCATGCCGTCAATAAAGCGGACGCCAAGATACTCATCATCGCCCTTTACCATCAAGTGGGGACAATAACTCCGGTTTGTAAGGCATGGCGGTGTTTTTCGCTTTCCCGAGAAAAAGGTCACCGAAACAAATATCGTTTTCATTTCTTAAACGGGTATAGCCGTATCGGCAAGCAGCTTTTCGATTATCTCCTCGCTTGTCTTATACTCGCTCTGCCCCGCCGCCAGAATTACGCGGTGCGCCAGCACGGGAACAGCTACCGCCTTAACGTCGTCGGGAGTGGCAAAGGCGCGGTTATTCATCAGCGCCATAGCCTGCGCCGCCTTAAACATCGCGATGGAAGCCCTCGGGCTTGCTCCGAGCTTAACGTCCTTGGCATTTCGGGTAGCTCCCACAAGCATAAGGATATACGCCCTCACAGCCTCGGAGACCGTCACACGGCTTGCCGCCTCGCGGAGCTGCAAGACCTCCTCAAGGCTCATCACAGCCTGCACCTCGAGTCTGTGTGGCATTCTGTCCAGCATAAGCAGCTCCGCGGCTCGGTCGGGATATCCCACCGAAAGCCGCATTAAAAAGCGGTCAAGCTGCGCTTCGGGCAAATGATAGGTACCGTATGTTTCGATAGGATTCTGCGTAGCAAGCGTCATAAACGGCACAGGCAGCTTGTGAGTAACGCCGTCAACGGATATCTGAAGCTCTTCCATAGCCTCCAGCAGCGCGGACTGCACCTTCGGAGAGGTGCGGTTTATCTCGTCCGCCAGCAGAAAATTGCACATAGCTCCACCCTCGCGGTAAGTCTCCGCACCCGTAGCGGGGTCTATCATGGTGTAGCCGATAACGTCAGAGGGCATAAGGTCGGGGGTAAACTGAATACGCCCGAAGCTGCCCGAAACGGACTTCGCGAGGGTTTCCGCCAGCAGCGTTTTGCCGACTCCGGGCACGTCCTCGATAAGCACATGACCCTCCGCCAGCATTGCGCAGACGATCTTCTCTACCACACCACGCTTACCTATTATCACCTTTTCAATATTCTGTATAAGCTGTTCAATTTTCGGGTTCATATTATTCACCTTTCCATAATATTCATTGATTTTTTAGGGGAGTACTTTCCTCCGCCCCGCACTTTTCGATTATAAAGGAGATAAGCAGGTACAGACCTCCCACTGCCGCAAAAGCCGCCGCGGTAATTATCCGGGTATATCCCAGGAGCAGTTCTCCGAGCCCTCCGAGAAATCCCTCGAAATAACCCATATTATTCAGATATATCACCCCCGCGAGATATACCGCCGAGCCTATGATTGACGGCAGATATGCAGCGAGAAAGAAAACAGGCGCTTTTATTCCGTATTTGTTTCGGAACAGCCTGCGCAGTCGGTCAATGCCCATTCCCGCCGCAAGTGTCACGGCAATATCTATCAAAACATCGATATAACCGGCACAAAGCATCAGCACAATGTACATAAACGCCAAAGCGAACAAAGCGGCTGAAGCGCCTATTAAAAGTAAAATTATTGCTAAAGGTTTTCTTCATATCTGTACCTCCCTTTCAGCCGCTCTGCGAGTCGCTTTTGATTTTCGCCCTTTCCACAAACGCCAAGACGGCAAGCCACAGCAGCGCGCCCGCCAGAACAATCGCCATTGCCGTGATAGTATTGCCGTAATATGAATATGGATATCCGTGAGATACAGAGGATATCACTGCGTAACCCACCCATGCCGCTATCGGAGCATACGTGCACAAATAGAACAGCGGCGCTTTTATACCGTATTTTTTCCTGTACAGTATTCTCAGCCTGTCGATACCGAAAGTTCCCGCCAGGGCAATGACGATCTGAACTATAAGCCCGACACCGCCGACCTCACGGTCCGCCACATATCCGATAAGCGTACCGCCGATGACCATAAAGAGCAGCGCCGCAGTGCCGATAACTATCAGCAGAATCACCGCGATCACCTTTTTCAGGTTAAGGCTTTCCTTTTTTTCGACGGCTTTGTGCACTGCCGTGAATATTCCCCCAAAAATGGCATACGCGGCGGCTGTTACGGGCATATCATAAAAGCACAGAACCCCGCCCACTCCGATAAAGCCGTACCCCATCGCCCTCATACAAACCGCCCGGATAAAATATCCCAATCCAAAGGCGGACTGCGGCGCGAAAGCTATCACCCAGAACAAAAGCGCACCGCACCCCACCCTGCCGCGAAACATCTTATAAAAACAGGATACCGCAAAAGCCGCCGCCCCCGAAAATATGGCCGCGAGGAAAATATAGGGGTATACCACGAACAGGTTTACTATTATCTGTATCATAAACAAAACGGCGCTTACCGCAAAAATCAGAATTATTGTCGGAAATTTTTTCATTGCTGTTCCTCCTTTAACTTTTTAGCCGACAAGTATGTGAATATCGCGCCGGATATACCGTATGGCAAGCCCAACGTAAGCGCATACAGAGTATATATATCCATCTTCAATTCAACGTAGATAGCCGCGACATCTCCCGTGCCAATAATAACATGGGGCAAAAAAGCCAATATCCAGAATACCCAAGCACTAAAGCCGTATTTCCTGCGGAGCTTACCAAACAGCCTTTCACTGCCCGCCGCCGCTAAAACAGAGATCACAAGCGGCAAAGGATAGAGCTGAAACACCAGCAAAAAAGCATTAAAGACAAACAGCGCCGCCATTGCGAGAATACCGAAAAGAAAGATCCCGACCAACCATAAACCACTTTTCATTTTAACCCCCTTATATGAAACAAAACGGCGCGGCTAAAACCAGCCGCGCCGCAATAATGCAACTATCAGTTAAGCAAGGAGTGCTCGTCAGCCGCGTCGAACAAGTGAATCTTGTTCGGGTCGAGAGCCAGCTTGACAACGTCCTGAGGACGAGCGGTACATCTCGGGGATACTCTCGCGGTAAGCGGGATACCCTCACAGGTGAGATACAGATATGTTTCGGCACCGAGCATTTCCGTTACGTCAACGGTAGCTTCGATCATGCCCGTCTTAGCGTTGGACAGGAACATCTCCTCGTCATGAATATTCTCGGGACGAATGCCGAGAATAACTTCCTTGTCAACGTAGTACTTAAGTACCTCGTTGTCAGCCTTAGCGGAGGGAAGCTCAACATAGAATTTGCGGCCTCTGGAAGTCTTGGTGTCCTCCGAACCGAATTCTACTGTATACTTGCCGTTCATCATCAGCAGCTTCGCGTTGATGAAATTCATCTGAGGAGAACCGATAAAGCCCGCAACGAACTTGTTTACAGGGTTCTCGTAGAGGTTGATAGGAGAATCGATCTGCTGAACGTAACCGTCCTTCATAACAACGATTCTGTCGCCCATCGTCATAGCCTCTGTCTGGTCATGGGTTACATAAATAAAGGTTGTACCCAGCTTCTTATGGAGCTTGGAAAGCTCGGTTCTCATCTGAGCACGCAGCTTAGCGTCCAGGTTGGACAACGGCTCGTCAAGAAGGAATACCTGAGGATCACGAACGATAGCACGACCCAGCGCAACACGCTGTCTCTGACCGCCCGAGAGAGCCTTCGGCTTTCTGTCAAGCAGGTGAGCGATATCAAGTATCTTAGCAGCCTCTTCAACAAGCTTTTTGATCTCATCCTTAGGAGTCTTGCGGAGCTTCAGACCGAAAGCCATGTTGTCGAAAACCGTCATATGAGGATACAAAGCGTAGTTCTGGAAAACCATTGCGATATCTCTGTCCTTAGGAGCAACGTCGTTTACAAGACGTTCGCCGATGAACAGCTCGCCCTCGGAAATTTCCTCAAGACCCGCGATCATACGAAGGGTGGTGGACTTACCGCATCCGGAAGGACCTACAAGAACGATAAATTCCTTGTCCTTGATGTTTATGTTGACGTCGGATACTGCCACAACGCCGCCGGGGTAGCGCTTGTATATGCCTCTGAGTGATAAGCTTGCCATTTATATGACCTCCTAATACACATTTATTATTCAGCTATTCGCCGCTACTAATATAATACCAAATGTCGGCTGAAAATAAAAGAGCCTAAGTCAACAAATATTTTTGAACCTCTTTATATATTTTCACTAACGTTGACAAAAACGCAGCCTTAAAACGGGCGCCAAGCTGTCACATTGCACAAAAAAAGGGCATTTTTTCAGGTCATGAGCGGTATTGATTGAATATTTTGGCGTTTGTAACAAATATTTGTCAAGCGTTTTGTTTATATTAAACACAATATCATGTAGCTGACAAACGGTAGTGGTTATTATTTAGTTGTGCTTTTTCTTTATTGAGTTTATTTTAGCATAAATGAAGATATTTTACAAGACTTTTTAACCGAAAAGTGATATAATATGAATAGCTTGGAATATATCGGCGGCATATTGATTACATCAGCCTGCAAAAAGGCTTAATACCACGCAACGTCGGCGCATGAAATTTCAAAAAGCGCGCATTTGCCAAATGGCAAATGCGCGCGGTTTCCGCAGTCGCGCAGAGTGAAACGGAGGAAGCGGAGCGCGATTGCGGAAATTTTGAAATTTTTTAAAACCGCCTTAGTGCACCCCTTATGTCAAAGCTGCCGGCATCATATTTATGCCGTGAAAATCTCAAATAAGGAAAACATAAAAATGGAAAACAAAGTGTTGGTGCGCAGCGATCTGCTTAAGGTTGATGCGTACCGATTTGAGGGACTGGTCCGCAGTTTCCCCGCGCATTTTCACGAATATTACACGATAGGGTATATGAACGGCGGAAACAGACGGCTCATATGCGGCGGCAGGAAATACGAGCTGAAAAAGGGCGATATGGTGCTTTTTAATCCTCGCGACAGTCACGCGTGCATTCACAGCGGCGGGGATATGTTTTTCAGCGGGATAAACATTCCAAAGCGGGTTATGGCGGAGCTTTCCGAGGGCATCACAGGGACAAGCCTTGCTCCGCGTTTCAGCGAAAATGTGTTCGGAAATATCGAATACGCTGTCTGCTTCGGAGAGCTTCATGAGAATATTATGAGCGGAAAAGAAAAATCCAAAGCGGAGGAAAAGCTGACATTGCTTGTATCAAAACTGATAGAGGAATATGCGGTACGAACGGAAGCCGCCGAATGTGAGGACAATATGAACCGTGTCTGCGAATATATAAAGAACAATTACATGAACCGAATAACGCTTGACAGGCTGTGCAAATTCGCGGGGGTAAGCAAATCCACGCTGCTGAGATATTTCACAACGCAAATGGGGATAACTCCGTACGGTTATCTTGAAAATATCAGAATCTGCGAAGCGAAAAAGCTGCTTGAAAAAGGCATGCCGCCCGCCGAAGCCGCCTTGGCAACGGGCTTTTATGACCAAAGCCATTTCACTACATATTTCACACGTTTTATGGGGCTTACTCCCAATGAGTTCCGCTCGGAATTAACGAATGACAGCGGCAGGAGCAACAATGAAAAGTAATACATCGGGGCATTTAGCCGCCCTTTTCACAATAATCATATGGGGAACGACGTTCATCTCGACGAAAGTGCTTTTGACGGATTTCGAGCCTGCCGAGATCCTGTTTTATCGTTTTGCGGCGGGTTATCTGACGTTAGCCGCTATTTATCCTAAAAGGCTAAAAAACGTTGCTCCGAAGCGGGAACTGACATTCGCGGCTGCCGGTTTATGCGGAGTATGTCTTTATTATCTGCTGGAAAATGTATCCCTTACATACATTCTTGCGTCCGACGCGGGAGTCATCATATCCTCCGCGCCTTTTTTTACCGCTGTTTTTTCATGGATATTTTCCAAGGGAAAGGAAAAGCCGCAGGTAAGATTCTTTGTCGGATTTGCGGCGGCAATGATTGGAATCGGACTGATCGGATACAGCGGAGGGGACGGACACGATATAGGTCAAAGGCTGCTTGGGGACGCTCTGGCTCTGGCAGCGGCGGCAGTCTGGGGAATATATTCGGTGCTGACAAAGAAAATCGGCGAATTCGGTTACCACGTAATTCCCGCTACCCGCCGCACGTTTTTTTACGGTATTCTTTTTATGATACCTGCTATGTTTTTGTTCGGATTTAAATTTGAACCGGCGCGGTTTGCCGAACCCGTAAACTTGCTGAATATGCTTTTTCTTGGACTGTTTGCCTCCGCGCTTTGTTTTGTAAGTTGGGGGTATTCCGTTAAAAAACTTGGCGCAGTCACTGCAAGCGCGTATATTTATATAGTCCCTGTGGTAACACTTCTGGCTTCCGCGTTGATCCTGAAAGAGGAAATCACGCCCCGCGCCCTTGCGGGAACAGCGCTTACGATAGCGGGGTTGTTTATAGGCGCGGAGCGTCCGCAGAAGAAAGCGGAGGACAAATGAGCAGGCAGTAAAGGAGTTTATTATGAACAGCGGTGCGGGAAATTCTTTTTAATAATTGCGGTTCAGGTCATCACAGCATAACAGCAGCATTATCCTGATAATCGCTCCTTAAAAGCATTGCCGCTCTTTGTCGGCATTTAAAACTGCATTTTCACAACTTAACAGAGCAAACAATTTCGTCAATATTACCATATAAGCCCGCTCTTTTTTGTTCCTAAATAAGAATCAAAAAATAAATTTGCCGTGTAACCGTTTTCAATACTTGTAATTTATACAAAAGTAGTGTATAATTTATCCAAAGGGTATAACCCGTTTTTCGGGTCGCGTGATTTTCGGCAGCTGCCGCAAGCATTCCCTTGCCAAGTATAAATTAAGGTTGTACGGCGAGAGCTGTACAAGGAAGGACGGTCTTTATGAAATTCGGCTATTTTGATGACAGCGCAAGAGAGTATGTCATCACCTCACCCCGCACCCCCTATCCCTGGATAAACTACCTCGGAACACAGGGCTTTTTCTCGCTTATTTCCAACACCGCGGGAGGATACAGCTTTTACAAGGACGCTCGTCTGCGCCGCATCACCCGCTATCGCTATAATAATGTTCCCGTTGATATGGGCGGAAGATATTTCTACATAAAGGACGGCGATACGGTATGGAATCCCGGCTGGTCACCCGTCAAAACGGAACTTGACAGCTACGAGTGCCGCCACGGCATGGGATATACCATAATCACGGGCGCGAAAAACGGCGTCAAGGCTCAGGTGAAATTCTTCGTTCCCCAGAATTTTAACGGTGAGATACAAAAGGTAACCATAACCAACGAAAGCAGCGGAAAGAAGTCGCTCAAGCTCACCAGCTTTCTGGAGTGGTGTCTGTGGGACGCCAACGACGATTCCACCAACTTCCAGAGAAACTTCAACACGGGCGAGGTGGAGATCCTCGGGTCGACCATCTACCATAAGACCGAATACAAGGAGCGCCGCGACCATTTCGCGTTCTATACCGTAAACTGCCCCATAAACGGCTACGATACCGACAGGGAGAGTTTCCTCGGGCTGTACAACGGATTTGAGCGCCCCGACGCTGTTTTCGCGGGCAAACCGAATATGTCCGTGGCTGAGGGCTGGTCTCCCGTGGCTTCGCATTATATCGAGCTGGAGCTTGCTCCCAACGAGAGCAAGGAGCTGGTATTCTGCCTTGGCTACGTTGAAATGCCAGTTGCGGAGAAGTTTGACGAGAGCGGAAACTACAACGGACTTACCGCAAGCTACACCGTTGACGGAAACGGAAGCAAGAAGCCGCTCAAGAACGTTATCAACAAGAAAAAGGCGCAGGAGATGATGGCTCTGTGCGATACTCCCGAGAAAGCGGACAAGCTGTTTGACGAACTTAAGGAGTACTGGAGCAAGCTGCTCACCCAGTACAGCGTCGATTCCCCTGACGAGAAGGTAAACCGCATGGTCAACATCTGGAATCAGTACCAGTGTATGGTTACCTTTAATATGTCCCGCTCCGCTTCCTATTTCGAGAGCGGTATCGGGCGCGGCATGGGCTTCCGCGACAGCAATCAGGACCTGCTCGGATTTGTTCACCAGATACCCGAGAGAGCGAGGGAGCGCCTTATCGACCTTGCCGCCACCATGCTGGAGGACGGCGGAGCGTACCACCAGTACCAGCCGCTTACAAAGATGGGCAACCACGAGCTTGGCTCAAACTTCAACGATGACCCGCTGTGGATGATACTTGCAGTTGCGCAGTATATCAAGGAAACCGGCGACGTGTCCATTCTTGACGAGAAGGTGCCCTATGAGAACAAAGCGGAGCTTGCGGACACCATGCTCGACCATATGAAGAGAGCGTTCAACCATGTATGCACCAAGATAGGTCCTCACGGTCTGCCGCTGGCGGGTCGCGCTGACTGGAACGACTGCCTGAACATGTCCTGCTTCTCCGACAAGCCCGGGGAATCTTTCCAGACCTACAACAACAAGGAAATGTTCACCGAAAAGCCTTTTTACAGTCAGGTTGCGGAGTCGGTAATGATAGCGGGTATGTTCTGCTTTATTGCACCCGAATACGCGGCGATGTGCAGGCTTAAGGGCGACGAGAGCGAAGCGAAGCGCGCCGAGGGCGAAATCGAGAAAATGCGCGCGGCTACGCTGGAGCACGGTTATGACGGAGCGTGGTTCCTGCGCGCCTATGACCACAACGGCAACAAGGTCGGCTCCTCCGAGTGCGAGGAGGGCAAGATATTCATCGAACCGCAGGGCTGGTGCGTTCTGGCGGGTCTCGGCAAGGACAAGGGCTGCGATATCGCTACGCTGGACAGCGTGGATAAGTACCTTAACTCCAAGCACGGTCTGGTGCTGAACAATCCCGCATTTACAAAGTACCTTATACAGTACGGCGAAATTTCCACCTACCCGGGCGGCTACAAGGAGAACGCGGGCGTATTCTGCCACAACAACGCGTGGATAATCTGCGCGGAAGCGGCGGTAGGACGCGGCGACAAGGCATTCGAGTATTACAGCAAGATAGCTCCCGCGTTCCGCGAGGAAATGTCCGACCTGCACCGCACCGAGCCGTATGTTTACGCGCAGATGATAGCGGGCAAGGACGGTATGCGGCACGGCGAGGCTAAGAACTCCTGGCTGACGGGTACGGCGGCGTGGAACTTTGTCGCGATATCCCAGTATATCCTCGGTGTAAAGCCGCAGTATGACGGGCTTAAGATTGATCCCTCCATTCCTCATGAGTGGGACGGCTTCAAAATCTCCCGTCTGTTCCGCGGAGCTACCTACAACGTGACCGTAAGCAATCCCGACCACGTTTGCTCGGGCGTTAAGAGCATGACGGTGGATGGCAAGGCAGTCGACGGAAACGTTATCCCCGCTTTCGACAGCGGCGTTCATGAGATCAAGGTTGTTCTTGGATAAATTATTAGGTATATAACCTTTTGGGCGGCTGCAACCGCTTGTGTGACTTTCGGCTGTAACAGCCATTGTCACCTTATGCGTTTTGCAGCCGCCCTAAATTATTATATTCTCACATAAAAGAAGAAAGAGGTATAAATCGGCGATGAACAAGAAAAGGATTCTATACCTTTCAGCTGCGCTTTTTCTGTTGGCTTTGGCGGCAGGCTGCGGCAATACGGAAATGCGGAGTGCGGCGGATTTACAGAGTGGAATGACTTACGATACCGATGCTCACACGGAAGAAGTCAATCTACCGCCGGCGGAAACCGACTGCCTTGCCGTTGCAAACGAAATTACACTGACTTTTCAAACGCTTTATCAGAATTATTTGCAGGTTGAGGAAAGCGAGTTATCATTTAGGATAAACACCGACCGATCGTTGTGGGTTTTCCTGACGGTGGGCACGGGCTGGCTTACGTTCCTGTGATCGATGATAAGATAAGATGCTGCGATGATTTAAAAAGGATTCTGACAGAATACTGTACCTATGAATTTGCCGAGGAACTTCTGGAAGACGCAAATTACCGTGATTGTGACGGCAGACTTTGTTTACCGCTTGAAGATGGTCGCATTGACATAGGAATGGAGCAATTCGGCTGTTATATCAACGAATGCACTCTTGACGGTAATAAAATGACCGTGGGATTTATAAATATCGGCGCGGAGAATGATAACTTTGATATTGACTTAGAGCGCTATTGCCGAATGTCAACACATGACCAAACCTTTGAAATGACGCTTGTATGGAAAAATGGGAAATGGTTCATTTCGGGTCTCAGCAGTTCGGATCCCTCTATCAAGGGACGCCCCTGCCCCTTGTGCTGGGCTGATTCCATAGCATTTTCATACCGCCCGGACATAACCAAGTCAATGCATGAAACAAATTAAACGCAATCGCCCGCAGGAGTCCCGCGGGCGATTTTCATATCTATCTTTCGCCGCCTTTCAACAGCGCAATCAACGCCGGGTATAACGCGCCCGCAATTACCCAGATAAGCCATGTCCAACCCCAGCCGGATGTCGTAAAGCTAACCGTAAGGTAAATCGCTGTAACTATTGCCCAATAGGCACCGAGAAAAGGCTTGCTTTTCTTATTCTTTACGGCATACTCGCCCTCCTGAAGCAGCTTTTCATAGCTTGCCCATTTCACGCCTCCCATGATGTGGAATGCTACTCCCACACCCGCGATCGGGAACATACAACACAGCATACCAACCGCGGCAATCTCGTCCTGCCCGAACACGGTAACGCCAACAAAAAGCGGAGCTATCGAAAGTATCTCCAAAATCGTGCCGATTATGTTATACCGCGTATGTGTGTCCGCATATTGGTCACGGCGCTTTTTAACCATGCCGCTGACTCCGTATTCGGCTTCAAACGGTTCGTTTTCCAGATACTCAAAGCGCCTTGTCTTGCTTCCCACCGAAATAAATATCGACACCGCTGCCGCCGCCAAAATAAGTAAAACGGTCATTCCCACGCCACCCGCCGCATAGTCCGTTATCGCTCCGGTATATGCGTGATATCCGCTCAGAAACAGCAAACAAACGGGCGAAATAATACACAAAAACGTGGCAAGAGCTATCTGCTTTGACGCTTTCTCTTTGATTGCCAGAAATTCCGATGCCTCCTCCATGGTCACCCGCCTTACCTTAGGCGTCTCGTCAACTTCAAAATACGACGGAGCTTCCTCGTCCTCTTTTAAAAGGTAGTCGGTACTCACCCCGAAAAGCTGCGACATCTTCACTATCTTCTCGATATCGGGGAAGGACTGCGCGCCCTCCCACTTTGAAACGGACTGGCGACTCACGCCGAGCTGCTCAGCAAGCTCCTCCTGCGACCAGCCGCTCTTTTTACGCAGTTGAATAAGTTTATCCGCAAATATCATAATTTCCTCCTGTTAAAATTTCTTCGAGCTCGTTGATATCAGTATACTATTCCGGAGGAGTACAGACCACCAATCCGCCTTTTCAATCTGTCAACCGACGGTTGCTTTTATTTGTTTTAGCGGCAAACCCATCACTTTGATACAACATAATGATCATTATCGGTGAAAATTACTCCCTCGCCATCGTCGATACGCAGAACCTGGCAGCGGTTCTCCCGCTCGTAATTTGCGATGCGCTGCTCAAAATTATCAAATCTTTCAATAAACCTGTGATAATGAGGGATCATTTCAATATCGGCAAGCCCCAGCGCGGTAATATCGGTAAGCCCCACCCCGTCGTTCATCTCGGGGGAAAATCCCGCGACAAGGCTTATACTTTTCTGTAATATCAGTGCTCCCGCGCTTATGCCTATAAGCAACTTGGTTTCCGATATACGCTTTAGGAGTCCCTCTGCGCCCGTTTTCCGTATCGCGTTCAGCAGATAGAACGGGTTTCCACCGTTTATTTCCACAACATCAAAATTTAAAAGTATTCCGGGATCGTCCTCGTCAAAATCAAAATAATCAACCGACAATCCAAGCCGCTTCAATTCCTCGGTTATACTCGGAATGTGCCAGTCATTACGCTTATATCCCACAGAAGCGGTTGTGATTATAACGGAGCTTGTCAAGCCCTCGGTGTAGGGGCTGATATCTCGCGCCAGCTTTTCGGAGGATATCCCGTTTGAGGTCAGTATGATCATTTTTTCTCCCATCAAATCAAAGCCCTTTTGCAAGGGCTTTATCCGTTATGAAAATGACGCCGCTTATTCCCGATAAGCTCCCGTATCATTGCGGACAGAGCCGATTTCCTTATCGGCTCTTTCTGCTCCTCCAGATCCGGAGAGCCGCGCTCCAGCTCCGCTCTTGTCGCCCGTACAAACCTTGACGGAACTTTATCAACCGCGCGGCGCGTTAGCTCCGCGATACATTTATCGCAACAACAGGCGTTGAAGCGCCGCAAAAGCTCATCCGCGTTTTCATTTATAACAAGCTCGGTCAGATTTACCGTCAAAACCTCATTCGGATCGGTGTAAAATGCGTCCCCGAATATCTCTGCCGCTTCCCGCCGCATTATCCGCGACAGCGGCGCTTTACCGCGAAGCTGTTGAGGGATACGGCTCTTTCCCGCAATTATCACGGGATTTACGCCACCCTGCGGCTCAATCAGCTTCATTACCTGCGGAGTTTTACTGCCGCTGCCCGTCTTTTCATCAACTGTTTTCACGGACTTAGTACCTGCCGCTTTATCTGTTGATTTCTTTGCGGTCTTTTTATCGGGACTGTTCGGCGCTTCATCCTTTTTGCTCTCTTTTTGGGGCGTGACCTGCGCCGCGCTGTCCGAAGATTTTGACTTGGCGGTGGGCTTGTCCTTTTCGCCCGCGTCATTTGCCTTGGACGCCGATCTCCGCTTTTTAGCGTTATTATTGGTATTCAAAACCCCCGCTATTGTTTTATCCGCCCGCTTCCCGGGCGCACCCGCGCTTTCTTTCATGACTGTTTTTTACGCTTACCGACAGGACCGATAAGTTCCTTAATAAAATCCATATATTCCTTTGCCGATTTTGATTTGGGCGAGTAGGTCATTATGCTTTCACCGTGTGCCGGCGCTTCGGCTATTGCCACGCTTGCGCTTATCCTGGTCTTGAAAATGCGGCTGTCGAGCTGCTCCGCTATCAGCGCGGCAAGCTCCTCCACCTCGCGTGTAAGCATAAGGTGAGAATTATATTTGTTCAGAAGTATCCCCGACACCTTAAGTGATTTGTTGTAATAGCGCTGCACCGCAAATATCGTCTGTTTAAGCTGCGCAATGCCCTGAAGCGACAATATCTCGCAGAGCATGGGTATCACCAGCTCGTCAGAAGCTGTATAGGCGTTTATCGTCAGCACCGATAGCGCGGGAGGGGTATCCAGGATAATAAAATCATAGTTATCTTTCACCGTGCCAAGCTGCTCGCTGAGGACATATTCGCGCCCCACACCTGTCATTTCCAGTTCCAGACCCGACAGCAATATATTCGACGGCACAACGTCGCACACCCCGCCCTGCTGAACAGCGTCCGTAAGCTCACAGTTGCCCTTAAGAACGTCATAAATGGTATAGCTGTCATCAGCCTCTACACCAAGGCTGAAGCTCAAGTTTCCCTGCGGGTCAAGATCCACCGCAAGCACGCGGTATCCCATCTGCGCTAGACCGCCGCAGATAGCACTGCAAGTGGTGGTCTTGCCAACACCGCCCTTTTGATTTGTTACAGCAATTATCCTCGCCAAAATAATTCCTCCATAACACAGGGGCGCACAAATCTTATTTGTCCGCCCCTGTCATATTTAACGCAACAGGCAGCTTACTGCTCTGTTTCCTCGGGTATCCCGTTGCTGTAATAGCCCTCGGGATCAACATACTCGCCGCTTGCGCTGTCCTCCGGCATATAAACATGATAGTTCATCTTACCGTTCTTCTTTACGAAGTACATAGCGGTATCCGCAAAGGACAACAGCTCGTTTGCGTCGTCGGAATGCTCGGGACAGTAGGCTATACCTATTGATATCTTAACGTTTATCAGCATACCGTCAGATGTGGTGTAGCCATTGTTCAGCTGGTCTATAATATCCATCGCGATATTTTCCAGGTTCGCAATATCCTCCTGGTTCGTATAGCACAATACAAACTCGTCACCGCCGAAACGTCCCGCAAAGCCGCCTCTTTCATCAACCTTTGTACGGATAGTATCCGCCACAAAGCGGATAACCTCGTCACCAACGGAGTGACCGTATCTGTCGTTGATAAACTTGAAATCGTCCACATCAAGGAACATTACGCCAACCTTATTCTGACCGCGTCTTTCAAGCTCGGAAGTAAAGGTTCTGATAAAGGTGTTGCGGTTAAACAACTGCGACAGGAAGTCATAGCTTGCACGCTCGGAAAGCTGAAGCTCCATCTTCTTCTCGTTGTCGATATCAGTCATAACCCCGATAACTCTCAGCGGCTCGCTGAGTCTGTCGGTTATGCATACCGCGCGGAGAAGCACCCAGATGACCGTGCCGTGAACGGTGGTGAGCTGATACTCGGCGCTGAAGCTGTTCTTGTTCTTAAGCAAGCCGTTTATATCACGCTTGTAACGCTCCGCGTCCTCCTGGCTCATAAGAGAATCAATGAACTTGCCGTTTGACAGCGTGGAGTCAGCGGGTCTTAAACTGAATTTCGCAAGAGTATTCGGCGAAACGTACATAAATTCCTTGTGGAAATCCCACTCAAACAGCATATTGTCGGACAGCTCCGCAATAGTGCGATGGCGCTCCTCACTGAGATATATTTCGTCAAGCAGATCGTTGAAAGAGCGCTGGATATCGTCCAGCTCGCTCTTGCCCTTTTTGACGTCAAAGCGGATCTCCGTGCCGCCCTCGTCGCTGGCAATGGCGCTCATGGTCTTGAGCATATCATGCATTTTGCTTACAAATCTTGCAATAATCACCATTGCAATAAGGGAAACGACAATGCAGACACCGACGATAACGCCCCAGCCGATAAGGTTTGTGGACGCTGCAAAACCGCCGAAGTTGCTGCTGTCCGCGATGCCTACCCACCGCCATGAAGTAACATTGGGGATAATTCCCGCGGAAAACTCATATCTGCCCATTCCCGCCGTGTACATGGTATCGTATCCGTTAATATCGGACGCGTTCCCGGTATTGGCAAAAATCTCATCCTTGGTGCTTCCAAAAGAACCGTCACGGGTAACCGCACCGTCTCCGGCAAAGTTTACCGCGTTTCCATCTTCATCAAGCAAAACAAAATGCGCACTGCCCAGATATGTACCGGATATTGCCTGACCTATGCTGCTTTCGGACGCAACCGATATAACAGCGCATACAAAGCCCAATTCTCCTCCGGTTTTGGTGTCAGGGTCGGCATAAATCGGCTTCGATACAAAAAACGCATCTGTTTTATAGCTTTCCCACGATCTCAGTGCAGAAACAGCCGGCATTCCGTCAGCGTTGAAATGCTCGAAACTGCCGCTCATGGAGCCGTTGCCCGAAGCGAGAATATTACCGGTCGAACCGATAATAAGAATATCGATGATATCCTGATCCGCCGCGTCAAACGCGTCAAGAACACCGTCTGCCGCATCGCCGCCTTCTCTTGCCGTTTCAATGACAGGTTCCATCTTTGAAAGCGTACTTGTGATAGACACATAATCCGTGAAAATCTGGTCGATCGCCGACGACTTCGACAGCGATACCGTTTTCAGCGTGTCGATCTTTGCGCTTTTTTCATAGCCGATTATCGAAAACGTTCCCACCGCTCCCACAATAAGAGCCGGAACTATCGCGAAAACCAACAGTATCAGCGTTAAAGAGAACTTTAATTTTGCGTTGCCCATTACCATTATCCCCCTGAATAAAAAATCTGTCTCCGTAAAAATTATTTATCAATCATCCATATCATTGGCTACTATATCCTTTTGCCGAAGCGAGGACTGTACGCTGTAAATATACTTTCCGATATAATCCTCCTGCGAGGCGGTAAGTCCGATAAACTCACAGCCATAGCCTATGACGTTTCCGTCGTTGTCGCGCTGCACACGCAATATATGAGCCATGGCGTTAAGACGGTAATCGGTAAAAAGATCTATTTCCACGCACACCGCATCATCTTCCTCAAACCGATATTCGCTGGACATAAAGATCCCGCCGATATTTATATCCTGAATGTCGATAAATTCGGGAACATCAAAGCGTACCGTTTCCTCTCCTCTTACGAAGAAAAGCGCTCTTCCCCGCTCCTCAACACGAATTTTAAAGTATCTCCGTCTTTCTTTAAGGACCTTGGTATCGTCCAGGGTGAACACCTTTATATTAAGCTGCACATCCATCGACATGGTGACACAACCGTTATAGCGTATTCTGTCCCCGGCTTTTGTGGAAACAACCACAAAGACCCTCTCGTTCCGTTCAAATTCCGTCAGATTTTTACCCTTTATAATTAAAATACTGTCCTCATCACTATCGAGATTTTTCGGAAAAACAAATCCCTTTTCAGAGGTAACGACAACCGTGCCGTTTTTGTCCAGTACCTCTATTTTAATTATCTTATTACTGAATAACAAACTGCACTCAACCCTTTATGTATAATATATCACGCCCTATGTGAATTTTGGCTTATCCGTCATTTGGCGCATTTTATGGCAGAATAGTCATATTTACATTATACAGTATTTGAAAACAGAAATCAAGAGATATTATCCATTTTCTAAATTTTAAACAGTTTTTTTTGATTTTTTTGGGCACAACTGCTAATTATCACGGAAAACTCTTGTTTACTATAACCAATACCTCTTGGCGGCGTTTCAAACTGTAAATCTATAATCGGTAATATCGAAACATGTATAACATTAACCGCTCTTTGAAAGTATATCCCCTATTCTCAGCACGTTTTCCTTTTCTGAACAGATAAACTGAACCGACCAGACATCCTCTCCGTCCTCAAACATGAACAGCTCCTGAGCCATCTCAAACAGCGGCTCGGACGGTTCCCGCGCGTCCGCCGCTTCCTGCGGAATGTAAAGCTCAAAGAATGACAGCACACCCTCTCGTCCCGCAATCTCGGTCTGCTCAAAAACGCTGTTTGAGCCTGTTCTGTAACCGCTTGCCTGATAGTCGAAAAGCGTTCCGTCATGCAGGGTACGCGCAAGCTTTTCAAGCGTAGGGCGCTCGCCCGTTTCGGACGTCATATCCTGCAATGTTATCAGCAAAATCGCGGAGCTGTCTGCGGGCAGCGCATAGACTATGTATTCTTCTCCCGCCTCATTAAGAGCTTTTTCAAGCTCCTCGGCACTGTCAAAGCTATCGGAATACCGAGGGTATATTTCCTCATAAATACTCTTCCCCGTCATAGTGCTCCAGCCCTCCGGGATATCGAGCCGAATCCCCGCAGAATCGATTATCACCGCGTTTTCCTCCATACGGACGCCCGTATCGGGGGACGAACAGCCCGCCATAAGAGAAATGACCAATACAGCGGGAATAAAAATTTTTTTAATTTCTTTGACCATGAATGTTCCTTTCACTTCAAGCCATTATAAAGCAGCGCTCGGATATCCTTAGGAAGCGGAGCGGCGGTATATATTCTTTCCTTTGTTATAGGGTGCGTAAATTCCGCTTCGCCGCAATGCAGCGCCTGACGGTTAATGCTCGCATCGCCGCCGTAGAGTCTGTCCCCGCACAAGGGATACCCGATATGCGACATATGCACACGTATCTGGTGAGTCCGCCCCGTTTCAAGTCGGATTTTCAGCAGCGTTCTGCCGTTTATCCGCTCTATAGGATCAAACCGCGTTATGGCGTGCTTTCCGTCGGATTTAACGCAGCGCTTTATAATGCTTTCGCTTTCCCTGCCTATCGGCAGATCGACAGTTCCTCCGCTGTAAAGCTCCCCATTGACTACCGCGAAATAAACCTTTTTCAAGTCCGCAAGACCTGCCGCCGCAAGCCTGTTTTTTGCACATACGCACAAACCTGAGGTATCGCGGTCAAGACGGTTTATCGGGCGGAACAAAGTATCGGGAAATCTTGCCGCAAAAGCGTTTGCCAGCGTATCGTCATAGTGACGCACGGAGGGGTGAACAGCCAGAAAGGGCGGCTTGTTGTAGATAATGATATCCTTATCCTCGTAGGATATTTCCACACATATGCTGTCATTCGGCACAACTCCCCCCGAATCCTCCTGCACAACGCGTATCACATCCCCCGCGCACACCTTGTCCACGCTGCGCAGTATTTCTCCGCCGCGGGTAAGCCCGCCGCTTCGCTTAAGAGATGTCACCATGCGGCGGGAAAAGCCGCGCGCTTTCAGAAAATTCAGTGCCGTCATGCCGTCCTCGGTCTGCTCGGCGGTCAGAATAAGCTCTCTCATCTTGTCAGCCGCAGCTTGGGGAGGTTCTGATCTCCCGCGAAAGAAATGACATTATAGCTTATCAATACTTGGGAATAATCATTGACGTTTATTGAGAAATAATCCAGACCAACATTTATATATCTCATGTCCACCATGGTTATTTTGCTGTAATGCTTCGACAAAAACGGCACAAGGCTGTGCGCGTAGCTGTCTTTTATCAGCAGCAGGCTTTTGCCGTTATCCACGTCGGTTTCTATGGTGATAAGCGGAGAATTGCTGCCGGTAAAGCTTGAGTACTTATCCTTTATCGCGAGATAATCCCTTACATAAAGGCTGTCGTACTCGGTTTGCTCACGACCGTCGAACACCGTCATTTTCACCGTCGGCTCGTTTGACGCGAGGTGGTAATAATCTATGCTGTCGGGAGTAACGGTGCTGTCCAGCGTTTTTGAAAACAGTGTTCCGCGGAAGCTGCTGCTTGCGGTTTCAATATTAAAGGCATTAAGCCCGTAAGCGTTGTATCCCAGCTGCCGCGCCGCCGCGGCATATGCGTAGTACGCGCCCAGACTTGTCCAGTGATGATCGGTGCGGTAATATATATATTCGTCGCGGTGACCCGAAAGAAAACTCAGGCAATCTATCGGAGTCAGATTTTCCGTCTTGCCGTAGCAGCCCTCAATAAACGCCTTTTCGCTGAGATACCCGCCGTAGGAGGGCATAAGCGAGGAATAAATCTCCTGCGAGGTGGGAGCGAGCATAAAATACATCGGCACGTCGGGGAACTTCGCCGCAAAGATATCAATAGCCTCCAGCGACGCGCTGACCGTTTCCTCATTATATTCCTTAAACACCTGTATCATTCTGTCATCGGAGGTGAAAACCTCGTTTATCTCCTGCTTTCCCGCAAGACGCTCCATTTTGTTCGAGGCAACGACCCAAAGCTCCCGCCCCGCAAGATGGTCGGAAAGATAGGTTTCAATATCGTCCATATAGCTGGGATTTTTGCGCTCCGTGATATAGCTCCACTTTACAGATTTTATCACATCGGCAAGATTCTCCGCCTTGTTCAGCTTATTACTGTCAACAAGTGTGGGAAGATCCTTTAGCGTGCGGTTCTCGTTTTCGCTGCGCTCCTGCTTGGGCAGCGCAAGCGTAACTATCGGCACGGCAAGCAGCACTATCGAAAACAGCGCGATCATTAGCTTTTGCGGGGTCATCTTGAAGTTCATCGTTTTCTCCTTATCTGAATTTGAATTTTTCCGCGACCCACCTGACACTTTTCATTCCGCTTTGCGGAATGAAAAGTGTCAGGCTCTCGCAAAAAATTTCCTGCGCGGACGGACAGTCAACCTCGGCTTTCAGCGCCTTGGAGCGCTGAATTTTCAGCTGTCGTTCTTTAAAAATTAAAATAAAGGAACGGATTATAGCTTGACGTTGTTATATAGGCTATGCTTGCCAGCATTACCGCGGTCTGGGCAACGGGAAAACCGTACTGCACCCATTCGGGAGCTTTTTTCCGTATATATTCCGCCGCGTTCTTGAACATATCCGACGAGCCGAGAATGCATACCGCGAACATCACGCCGTAATTCACTATCGCGAAAGTCGCGGTGTTGTCCATAACCGTGCCGTTCGCGCCGAACATCGCTCCGATATAAGTGAACATCTGCCCGAACATCTCTCCGATATTTACTATGCTTGTATCCACCGCCTCAAACATTACCCAGCCGAACACCACCAGCACAAAAGTATACAGCCAACTGAAAAATGATGGTATCTTTTCAAGAACCTTGCCCATAAACAGGCGCTCTATAATGATAAGCACCCCGAAATAGACTCCCCACAGCATAAAATTCCAGCTCGCGCCGTGCCATATTCCCGTTACCGCCCAGACAATAAGCAGATTTATTATAGTGCGCGGCAGACCCTTGCGGTTGCCGCCGAGGGGGATATAAATATAGCTTCTGAACCAAGCGCCAAGCGTGATATGCCAGCGCCGCCAGAACTCCGAAATACTGTGTGACATATAGGGGTAGTTGAAATTTTCGGGGAAATTGAAGCCCATCATCTTCCCAAGACCTATCGCCATATCCGAATAACCGCTGAAATCAAAATATATCTGGAACGTAAAAGCCAGTATACCCAGCCACGCAGTCACTGCGGAAAGCTCTCCGTAATCCATACCCTTGACCTGCGTCCAGAGCATTCCTATATTATTCGCGATAAGCACCTTTTTTCCAAGTCCCGTTATAAAGCGGCTTATTCCGTCCCCAAGCATTTTTTCGGTAACGCTGCGGTTGTCCAGCTCGTTCTGCACGTCCTCATAGCGCACTATCGGACCTGCAACTATCTGCGGGAACAGCGTGACAAACGCCATAAAGCTCACCGCGCTTTTCTGCACCTTTATGTTGCGGCGGTAGAGATCTATGGTGTAGCTCATGGACTGAAACGTGAAGAAGCTGATGCCTATCGGCAGCGGCAGATTCGGATTGGGTATCGACAGCCCGAACCACCCGTTTACGGAATTTATAAGGAAGCCCAGATATTTGAACGTCCCAAGCAGCCCGATGTTCATCACCAGCGATACGATAAGGCATATCGTCCTGATCTTCGGCTTGTCGTCGTATTTGTCGATCAATCTGCCTGCCGTGTAGTCGATAAACGTCGACAATATCATCGCCAGCACATATATCGGCTCACCCCATGCGTAAAACAACAGTCCACTGACAAGTATGACCACATTTTTCGCTCTTTTGGGCACAGCGTAATATATTATGAAAACTACGGGCAGAAACACAAACAGAAAAGTAAGACTGGAAAAAACCATTTGGAATAATCCTTTCTTAAAGTTAAGAAATGAGATGAAAGAGCCGCTAAAGGCTTTTCAGCTCCTCGCGGGTATAGCTGATATTCAGCAGCTCCAGCAGCATATTGGCGCTCAGGCGCTCGGGCAGACCCAGACGGCGCTGAAGCTCCCGCCTGCGCTCGGCGGAGTTTTCCGCTCCGATATACCCAAGATCCATCAGATCGACCTTAGTGATGGGGTTTTCCCTTTCGGGAACATCATCGGCGAGCACCCCCCCCTTACGGAACGCCTCTAAAAGTGCCTCGCCCGTCATTCCCTCAACCCCCAGCTTGCCCTCTTTGGAAGGGGAGTTTTTGCGACGCTCCTTGCCGTAAACATCGGGGATATAGCAATTGATGACCTCGCCCTCTTTTATGATGTTTCTCAGGTGGGAGCGTATCCGAAAACCCGCACTGTCGCTGTCGGTAAGGATAATTATCCCCGTTTTCTTTGCGAGAGCCTTTATCAGCTCCGCCGTTTCCCTGTCCTTATACAGCCCGAAGCCGTTGGTAGGGATAATCACCGCTTCAACAAGAGAGGACAAGCGAATTTTATCATACCTGCCCTCAACTATTATCGCCTGTTTTATTCGTATCATTCTTTTATTTTGGCAATGCGGATATCTCCGTCAGCGCCTCCTCGATAAGCGTTCTTTTATCGGCTTTTGAGGAATTGAGCCTGCGGTTGGTTTCGTAGAGTATTCCCACGCACTCGCCCAGATATTCCTCCGTCAGCCTTGTAACGGAACCATATGCCTTTTTCATAAGAAAAGCGCGGTTGGGAGAATATCTGAACGCAGCCGCGGTATCGTTATAGCTTTTCTTTGATAGCTGCCCCAGCTTGGCGCGATACAGATCGGTAAAATGCCCCGAAAGGGAAGCAAGAATTATTATCGGTTCTATCTGCTGAACAAATAGATCATCAATTATGCGGAAAGCGTTTTCCTTATGACCCGCAAAGAGTTCCGCCGCCAGCGTATACACGCTCGATTCAACGGGTTTGGGGGTGAGCTTCGCGATGTCCTCACGGGTGATCTCACCGCCCGCCTTATAGGCACATAGCTTGTCCACCTCGCCGGAAACGACGGTCAGACTGCGCCCGCATATCTCTGCCAGATACACGCCGTTTTCACGCGAAAGCGCACAGCCCGCCCGCGCCGCGCGTTTTTCAGCCATAGCTGCCACCTGCGACGCGCTCATATAGCACAGCTCACACACTACGCCCGCCTTTTCCGCGGCCGCCATAAGCTTTTTTGCCTTAGCCTTGGGCTTTTTGGAATCGATATCCACATTTCTCTCGGATATAATCAGAACGGTCGTTTCGGGAATATCCTCAATTATCTTTATATACGCGTTAAGCTCGGCGTTATCCATGCTGTCGGGTTCAAGGTCGTTTATGAGCACACACTTGTATTCCGAGAAAAACGGCAGACTGTCCACATAATCCGAAAGCTCGTCGGAGCGAGGATTTCCCGTGAACTTCATAAAATTCATCTCGTCAGTACCGCCGCCAACGGTTGAGGATATTATCTTGTCTGCGTACATCTTCACAAGATACTTTTCCTCCCCGAAAAGAAAATACACACGGGAGGGCTTCCCCGCCTTAAGCTCCGCCTTGAGCCGCGGCTCGTCTATCCTTGCCATAGCTTACGCCATGCCCTCGTGCAGCTTTTTGCCGCCGAGTATATGAAAATGCAGATGCCGCACCGTCTGACCGCCGTCCTCTCCTATGTTCGATACCACGCGGTAGCCGCCCGAAAGCCCCTCTTGCTTGGCTATCTCGGCAATCTTAACAAATATATGCGATACCACCGACGCGTTCTCCGCGTTCAGCTCGTCCACGCCCTCTATATGCTCCTTCGGAATTACCAATATATGCGTGGGAGCCTGCGGATTGATATCCCTGAACGCGAGAACCTTGTCGTCCTCATACACCTTTGTTGAGGGTATATCCCCTGCGATTATTTTACAAAACAAACAATCCATAACTACTCCTAACTCAAATCAAACGTCGAATATCCGTACCCGCGGATAATCCGGCAAAGCTCGTGAAAATCTCTGTCGTTTTTTCTCTCGGAGAACAGCCCGCGCTTGTCAAAGGACACCCTGCAGCGGCAGCAAAGCGACTGAAACTCGACAAATGGGGGATGCGCGGTTATGTCACGCTCGCCGATACAGTGCTCGTTTTCGGGGTGGAAACGCTTGTACGACTGAACGCATTCCGCGAAATCCACGAAATGACCGCCCCCGAAGTCAATGCCGTTCTCGTTTATCCCCTTAATGTTGTCAAAGCTCAAAAAAATGATCTTCGCGGAGCTGAAATGTAAATGCTTATATTTAAAGTATTCCTCCGCTTTGTCGGGGTGAGCAAGAAAATATTCCGCCTGCTTGTCGGTTATCTTACAGCTCCACGGCTCGGAGTTGCCCATGCCCGATCTCGCGTAGGGAAACGGTGAAGCTATGATACCGTTTCGGCATATCGGGTGCGTTATTCCACTCCACAAGCAGAAAATCGTTGCGTTCAAGCAGCACGTTCGCTCTGCCCGTGCTCTCGATATATCGTTTCATACAGGCAAGTTCTTCCGTCAACGCGCTCCCCCCCTAACCGTCAATTGATATACTTCGCCGCGATGTCCGCCGCAGCCTTGAGTGCGTCGGGTATCTTCGCCGCGTCGGGCACTCCCGCCATTGCCTGGTCGGGCTTTCCGCCGCCCTTGCCGCCTGCGACTGCAGCTATCTCGCGCACGAGAGTTCCCGCGTTCGCACCCTTTTCTACGGCGCTTTTGGAGCACTTGCAGAGAATATTGCTCTTGCCCTCGTTAGTTCCCGCAAGAACCGCCACAAAGCACTCGAATCTGTCCGCCAGACTGTCGCCGAGCTTGCGCAGACCGTCCGCGCCCGTGCCGTCAAGCGATGCGGTTATCAGCTTCACGCCGTTTATCTCGGGCACGTTCCCTCCGAGATTTCCGAGCTGCGCGTTAGCCGCCGCCTGCTCCATGGACTGTATCTTCCTGTCTTTTTCACGGAGCTCGTTCATCATCGCCTCGCAGCGGGTAACTATATCGTTGGAGTTGGGCAGCTTAAGCGCCTTAGCCGCGCTGTCCAGCTCTCCCAAAGCGTTATTCAGCATTTCAAGCACGTTAGCGCCCGTAACCGCCTCAATACGTCTTACGCCGCTCGCTACGGAGCTTTCCGAAACTATCTTGAACAATCCCGCCTCGGAGGAATTTTTTAAATGCGTACCGCCGCAGAACTCGGTGGAGTATTCACCGACGCTGACAACGCGCACAACATCGCCGTACTTCTCTCCAAACAGCGCCATTGCGCCCCGCTTCTTCGCTTCCTCAATGGGAAGTACCTCCGTGACAACGGGGAGCGCCTCAAAAATAACCTTGTTTACATAATCCTCAACGAGCTTTATCTCCTCTGCGGTCATGGCGCTGAAATGGCTGAAATCGAAACGGCAGCGGTGCGGGTCTACATAAGAACCGCTCTGGTGAACGTGGTCGCCCAGCACCTCGCGCAGAGCCGCCTGGAGAATATGGCAGCAGGTGTGGTTGCGCTGAGTAGCCGCGCGCTTTTGAACATCAACAGCCGCCGTTACCTTGTCGCCGGTGGAAAATCCGCCGGATACCACCGTGCACTCGCAGACAAACTGTCCGCCGCCGAGCTTCTGCGTGTCCTTTACCTCAAGAACGCTCAAACCGTTTGTAATAGTTCCGTGGTCGCCTACCTGACCGCCCATTTCCGCGTAAAAGGGAGTATCCTCAATGACTACGCTTACCTCATCGCCCTCGCCGCACAGCTCGGCAAGCTCACCGTTCTTTACAATAGCAAGGATTTTCGTATCGGAAGTAAGCGACTCGTAGCCCACGAAATTCGTCTTGTACGCGTCAAGCGCGGAGTTCTTCGCGTTATCCCAGCCGCCGCCGAGCGACTTATTCGCCCTCGCGGTGTCCTTCTGAACCTTCATGCACTCGTGGAAGCCCGCTTCATCCGCTTCAAATCCATTTTCGTGGAGTATCTCCTTTGTAAGGTCGATGGGGAATCCGTATGTGTCGTGCAGCTTGAAAACGTCTTCGCCCGCGAGAATGGTTTTACCGTCTTTGCGAAGCTCTTCTATCATCTCGGAGAGTATTTCCGTGCCCTTGTCAACGGTCTTGGCAAAGCTCTCCTCCTCGGTCTGTATTACCTTCTTTATATATGCCCGCTTTTCGCCAAGCTCGGGATAAGCGGAAAGATTTTCGTCAATTACCGTATCGCAGACCTCATGCAAAAACGGCTTGTGATAACCGAGAAGTCTGCCGTGGCGCGCCGCTCTCCTTAAAAGTCTGCGCAGAACATAGCCGCGCCCCTCGTTGGACGGGAGAATACCGTCGCCCACCATAAAGGTAGTGGAGCGGATATGGTCTGTGATAACGCGTATAGAAATATCCTTTTTCTCATCGGACTTGTACTCCGCGCCGATAATGGAGCATATACGCTTCATTATATTCTGAACTGTATCCACCTCAAAAAGGTTGTCCACATCCTGCATTACGCACGCAAGGCGCTCCAGACCCATTCCCGTGTCTATATTCTTTGTGGCAAGCTGGGTGTAGTTACCGTTTCCGTCGTTGTCGAACTGGGTGAAAACGTTGTTCCAGATCTCGATAATGCGGTCGCAGTCCTCCGCCTGTTCAAAGCTCTCCAGAGGACCGTACTTTTCGCCGCGGTCGAAATGGATTTCCGAGCAGGGACCGCAGGGACCGCTGCCGTGCTCCCAGAAATTATCCGCTTTCCCCAGCTTAATGATTCTGTCGCGGGGCACGCCTATCTCGTTCGCCCAGATATCGCCCGCCTCGTCGTCCTCCTCGTATATGGTTATCCAAAGCTTTTCCGCGGGTATCTCCAGCACCTTTGTGAGATACTCCCAAGCCCATGCGATAGCCTCATGCTTGAAGTAATCGCCGAAAGAAAAGTTGCCGAGCATTTCAAAATAAGTGCCGTGACGTGCGGTCTTGCCCACATTCTCAATATCGGGAGTGCGAATGCACTTCTGACAGGTAGTAACGCGGTGGCGCGGCGGCTCTTCAATGCCCTGAAAATACTTTTTCAACGGGGTCATGCCCGCGTTTATCAGCAGTATGGAGTTATCGTCGGGAGGTGGCACAAGCGGCGCGCTCGCCATACGCAGATGTCCTTTCGATTCAAAAAATTTAAGATAGCTTTCGCGAAGCTCATTCAAGCCTGTCCATTTCATAGCTTTTCCGTCCTTTATTCATTCAAAATAGGCGCACACTGCGCCATAATACACATTATATTATACACCTTTTCCGCAAAATGTCAAGGGGTTATCTAATAACCGCGTTTACTTGGGTGATAAACAAAAATTTATAAAGCGGATTCACAGCAGGCGGGCAAGAACGTAACGTTCTATACAAATGTTACGCAACAAAGCCGAAAAAATCATGTTATACGCGGCTTTACATACAAACCTTTAAGACTATCGGGATTTATCTATTACGTGAAATCCCCTATCTTACCAAGTAGTTTTCCTATACTATGATACATTCCGGAATAGATCACAGGTTCTAATTTTGTAAGATTGACATCAAAAGTATTCACATATTCAAGTTGTACATCTATTTGGATATTCTTTATTCTGCAAAAAAAGTAGTCGACTCTCCTGTTTCAACAGACCGAACTACTTCACATTCATATACCCACCGACTCGCATCTAAAATAGGAACATCTACAACATCTCCCCTGCAAACATCATACGAAATTCCATCTTTCTTTCCGTCTTTTGCGTGATGTGTGCCAAAATAGTCCATAAGTTCAAGCATATCAGTGCTGACAAGATTAACACTTAAAATACCTGTTCTGATTACATTCTGCTTAGTCCTTTTAGTGCCAGACATACTGACAGTCAACAAATAATCGTCCTCTTTCTCGCTTGTAACACTAACCCACGTAATCGGAGCAAAATTATATGTTCCATCTTCATTGTTCGTACCAATGATAAAAGCAGGTTGAACACACATTGAAAAATGAGTTCCTATTGATTTTCTCTTTACGCTTTTCACCTGATCTCACCTCACAAATTGCCTATTTATCAATGGCTGTATAATTAAAATTATAACACTCAAGTATGCGGTTTTTTATCTTTTTGTGGTCATCTCCTCGAAATAGCATAGCAATTTTCCTCGGCAACGGTCATATTAAAAAGATCATCAATGGAAATAATTTCATATTCCTCTTTTATGCCGCCTTTAATGTATTCTTGCAGTGATTTTGCCGAGGTAGACTTGCCGCTGCCGGACGCTCCGTTTAACAAAAAAGCTTTTAATTGTATATCACCTCCGATAATAACGATTTAAGCCCCGCATTCGGGGACAATACGGCTGTTGCCGCTCCGCTCTTTTCGTCCATCATCAACAAATTTTCCACCATCATGTTTGCCATCACACGTCATCTCAACATCTAAAAACCCATAATTCAATCATATCATCCTCTCAAATATCGATTTGTATGTATATCACAAAAACTCACAAATTTCCTTAGCACACTCTTCATATGATAATTCAAATGTATTCAATACCGAATCATAACCGATCTTGGGATAAAGATACTCATGCGAAGCCTTTGCCGAACCTACACATCTGTTTTTCCGCTCTTGTTCTCTTTTCTCTAATTCTTTTAGCGGGCATACAATTTGAATCTTAATCATCGTGTATTCTGCAAGTGCTTCGGTCAATTGTTTATAAATGCGCTCACTTGTAATTACGTGGTCAATAATAACTCCCCGACCGTTCTTTAATACGCCCAGTGCCCTTTTGCATAGCACCGGTGATATTTCAAAAACATCATCTTCATAAATCGGTTCGTCAACAGTTATATTTAAAAAATTATCAATGGAAATAATCTCATATTCTTCTTTTCTGTCGTTTTTAATGTATTCTTGCAGTAATTTTGCCAAGGTAGACTTACCGCTGCTGGACGCTCCGTTTAACAAAACAGCTTTCAATGACATAAATATTTCATCTCCTTTGATTTGGCTTTTCAGACCGATTATATACTGAGCTGAATTACAGAACGGTTGCTAATTCCGCTCAGCTTTTTTCCCGATAATGTATGCCGTAAAATCGAGTCCAATATCAGCACCAAATTCAGCGGCGGCTTTCCCAAGCTCGTTGTCATCAGCCTTTAAGCTGCGATGCTCAAATTTTTCTTCATAAATCACCTCAAAGCCGTTATTTACAAATCTGTCATGCCATGAGGTCTGTTTTTCAAGAAAAACGGACCAGGGCTCTCGACCAATTTTATCAAACAGCTCCAGAATAGCGGGAACGTTGCTCCATTCATTTTCTATCGCGTAATATAAGCCTCCATCAATCAGAGTGCGATAAATTTCGGACAACGCTAAATCAATTCCGCAGTTTCCATTACGGGTAGACGATAATCCGATAAAACTGCTGTATGCCTGAACAGCATTATTTTTGAACGGTAAATTAAAAGCGGAAAACTGTGCGAAATCAATATTATCGAATTTTTCATTATTTTGCAGATAGCGTTTCCATTCACTCAGAACAAGCGAATTAGCGTCGGTCGCCAGACAGCGGAACTCCGGCGCTGTCTGCTTTATTGACGGGATAAAACCCATACCTGGACCGCATGCCAGATCCACAATATACTCATTGTATGCAATTATTTCATCTAACAAATGTCGGGAAGCGTTATTGTCCAAAAGCTCTCTTTTTCTCCAATTGCGGCTGAAAATCTCGTTCTGCCAGCTTACAGCGTCGCTTTTATCGAAGCAATCCCCGTCATTTTCATCACCGAAATAATAAATTCCGTTATCTTCTTTGGAAGGTGCGGTTTTAAAAATCTGCTTGAAAATATCTTTCATTATATCTCCTTTTTTTGCTTACGGTCAGCGCCGCTCCCACAGCTTTTCGCAAAAAGTTGGGCGGATATCCGATAATAGCGTTTACCCACCTCACAATGCTCCAAAAACTAACGCTCAATACCCATAACATCATAATATTCGTCGTTGTATTGTATTTTGCCGTAATCAAAGCCCTTCTGCAGCTCCTTTACATACTCAAACGGGTTTTGCATCGGGGCTATATTAAGCTCCTTTTTTAGAAAGAGCAGCAGCTTCTCCTGCTCGGCAGACCGAATTTCCTTTTCGCCTTGCAGGTGCTGTTCAAACTGCCGTTCATCCATCCATATAATTTGTTCAACGGGGTTGGCTGAGCCGCAGGCAAGTATCAGTTTTATAAAGTCGTTGAAATCCCTCGCAAGCGGATATACGCATATATCCGCACAGCTTTCGGGATTACAGGCAAATACGGTTTCTCCGTATCCGTCAATAAAGCAGTACATGATACACCCCTCATAGCCGACAGCATTCGCGTTCGTCGGATAGCAGAAGTAATCCGAACAGCCCGCTCTTTCCAGCGATATCAGGCTGCCGTCAATGTTCAGCGAAAGATATTTCTCGTAGGTCGTCATATTTTTCTCCGTTCTGTCAGGCATTGTTCTCCAGCCCGAAAAGCCCGCGCATTTCCTCCATAAACGGCTCGCCGTAAAGCTTGGGGTAATACCCGAAAACCAGCGCGTAAAACTGCCCGTCGGAAAGCGCCTCAAACTCTCCGAAAAGAAAGCCGGGGTAGCTTTTCATCGCGTCGCACATTGAGCGCGCCTTTGCGCCCTCTCCCGAAACAAGCTCGGCGCATATCCTGTCGTTGCCGTAAATTATCGCGGGGACGTGCTTCGCCGCCTTTTCAAAATCGTAATCCAGCACGGGATAAGCCGCCGAGAAATACCGCTTTACCATAGGATAAAACTGCTTGTTCTTTGACTTTATTTCTCTTTTAAGCGTTCCCATCAGCTTTCCGAGGGGCTTTTCCGTATTATTGCAGTGGGACAGCGCCGCCGACAGACTGTCCAGAAGCGCAAGCTCGTTAAGCGGTATCTCCCCCTTAAGCAGCTCGGAGTAGGCAGTTTTGGATATGAGCAAAACGCGCCCAAGCGCGTTTTTTTCAGACATTGACACAATAATCACCCCGCATAAAATCAACACAAAAAGTATAAAACCCTCTCTTAATTCCAATTTGTATTATATCAGGAACTTGGCTTCATGCCGCTCAGCCTGCGTATTCTCGAATATACAAACGCCATCGCGACCAGCAGAAGCTCGGGGATAGTCTGCCACAATCTGGAAACCACCGATATAACCATAGCGTCGCTCTGCGGCATTATGAGCATAAGCCCCGCAACGATTATGCCCTCTCTTACGCCCAGCCCCGAGGGAGCAAATATCGCCAGAATACCCATGATAGCCGAAACGCCCCATATCCCCGCACAGTACAGCATCTGCGACCACTCCACGGCGGGATATATGGATTTTGTCAGAATAAAAAATCCGAAGCCGACAATAAGCCAGTTGCCGATAAACAAAAGCACTACCTTTAACATCTGAGAATATTTCATGGGTATTTCAAGATTTTTCTTGAAAATTTTCCCGATAAGCCGCAGTACAAAATTGATTATTTTCGGGTGAATACACACGAAAAACGCGGCTATAAGCAGCAGCGTGAGCCACTTGTAGTTTTCCAGCAGTTCATTCGGGAAAAAGAACAGCGAAACGATAAACAGCATTGCCGCTCCCAGCAGCGTGCAGACGTTCTCGATAAAAAAGCAGACCGTTACCTTGGAAAGCGGCGCTTCCTCCTCTTTATAATAGGTAAGCCTTGCGGCAAGCATGAATACCTTTCCGGGGATATATTTTCCGAGTATGGAGTAAAGATAGCTTGTGACCGCCTTTTCGTATCTTATGGAACAGCCGTTTATTTTGGTGATGTAGTGCCACAGCGAGGCAAGGGTTATCTTATAGACAAAATAAAACAGCATTGACACAATGAAAATACCGATATTCACGCTCATTATTTTTTCGGAAAACTCATCCCAGTTTTTCCGGAAATACCACGCCAGAAAAACGACGACCAGAACCCCGAAAATTATTTTCAGGGCTTTAAGCAGTTTGTCCTTGTTTATTTTGAGCTTCATCTTTCCCTCTTATTTCGATTTGAATTTTTCCGCACCGCACATTCCAACGCTTTTCGTTGGAATATGCTATCTCGCCGCAAAAGCTCCGTTCCGCTTATGCTACACTGCGCTTTCGCAGCGGCTTGCGGAAAAATTCCCGCGTGGGCGTTACGTCGCTTTCGTCTTACAGTCGAATCAGCATTATATATTCCTCTTTGTTTTCGCCGATTATCTCAAATCCCGCTTTTAAGTACAGCTTCAAAGCATAGTTTTCCTTTTGCACCGCCAGAGATGCCCTCTTATATCCGTTCTCCTTAAGCACATCAAGCATTGCGCTCATCAAAGCCGTTCCTATACCGAAACCGCGGTACTCCTTATACAAAGATATCGCAAAAGAGGGAGTATCATCGTCAATGTGACCGTAATCGTTCATTACGCGCACCCAGACCGCTCCGACGACCTTTCCCTCCGCTTCGGCAACAAGCGCCGTGTCATGGGGCTGTTCGCCAAAGCCTTTAACGTAGACCTGAAGCTCTGGGGAATTTATTATAGACTTCGGAGGAGGGGTAACTCCCTCGGGAATAAATATCGCTTCGTACAGAAAATCATTCAACAAAGGGTATTCTGATTCATCAATTTGTCTTATTGTATAATCCATTTTGCCCTCCATCATGGTTTCAGTGTAACTCCACGATCCTTAGGCAGCCTCCGTCGGTAAAGCCGAGGTTTTCAAGCGCTTTAGCCTGCTCTTCCTCCGCCGCCGCGTAAAAGCGGCTTACACCGCAAAAGCTCTGTCTCTCACGCAGCTCGTTCAAAAGCTGCCGCGCGTATCCCTTATGCCGCTCTTCGGGTATCACCCAAAGCTCCGATAAACGGTATATCTCACCTTCGTCGGTTTTTTCAACATTTCCGATCACCGCTCCGACGGGAAAATTATCCCTCCAGACCGCAAGACCGTAAAAGCCGGGGGTGCGGTACAGATCCCCAAACCGCAGCAAAACCGCGGTTCTGTCCCGCTTGAAAACGCGGCAGAATGAATCCGCCAGCGCCGCAAGGTCACAGTACAATACATGGTCGATGGTATCGCGGCGCTCGTATTTCGTGGAAGACGGTTCGATTTTTTCCAACGGCTCGAAACCGCCGCTTATCAGACATTCGTCCAGAATATCCCAGAATTTCTCGAAAGCGGAGCGCTCATCAAGCTCATGCTTAAGAATAATATTGCGCCAGCCCATTACCGAGGAGCTTTCGCCGTAATATTTCGCGGTAAAATCATGAAATTCACGAGGTATTATGCAGACCTTGTCACCATCACCGTAAATAAGGGGAAAGGCTTGCATTCCATAAACAAACAGCTGCAGCTCCGTTATCATTCCGTCATGACCCGTATACATACCGGGGCGCGCTTTGAAGCAGCTTAAAAACTTCCTCACCTCGGGTGTGATATCCTCCATATAATACCTCCGCAATTATCCGTCAGAAACTCAGCAGAACCCTGATAAAGCACATATAATAATACACCAGCCATGTCGGCAGCTTTTCCACCTTTTCGGGGTGCTCCGCGCTGTACCGCATATTCCTTGCCGCCAGCTTGTAGGCGAGCTTGTGGTTCCATTTGCATACGCTGTCTATATCCACGTTCAGCACCTTGCCCTCATCGGCAAAGGCTCTCCACTTGGCTTTCGCGCAGTTCCACTTGAACACAAGCGCACGCTTCTGGCTGCGCAGGATATGCTCGTCGTCTATCCTGTCGTCTACGATAACGCCCGCCTTTACCGCAGAGCGGTACATTCTCAGCGCGTTTTCCGTGCGTATAATGCAGCTTGTGTGCTTGATGGGATTTTTCTTCATTTCCTTAAGCCAGATATCGCCAAAACTGATATCCGCTTCATACCCGAACTGATCCTGGCACACCATGCAGCTGCCTCGGCTGAAAAAGTAGGCGTTCTTATATGCGCAGATGGTTTTGGAATAGGACAGAGTTTTCTCGCTGCCATCCTCATACTGCACCGTTGAAAGCCCGCGCCAGTGACCGCGGCGGTAATAGATACGCTTTGCTCCCTCGAGCGATATGCCCGCCTTGTGAAGAGGAACCAGCGTCGCGTTTTCATGGTGACTTCCGCTGCAATACAAGCCCAGTTTGAGCACGATTTTATTTTTAAGATCGGGGCGGCTCTCCAGCATTTTCGAAAACGCTCTCATCTGGCAGGGAACAAGCACTACCGCCAGTTTACCCTTAAACTCTTCAAGCATATCAATATGCTTCATAAGCGGCATATGCATATATACCGACGAGGAGCTTTCACGCAGCTGCTCGGGGGTGGTGGCGATAATGGTCTTGTAGCCGAGCTTTCCGTCCTTTATCTCGCTGCGGGTGACCCATGCGCCGTCAATCTGCTTGGTTTTCAGCAGATGGCACAGCAGCGCGGTTATCATTCCGCCCGATGCGGCGTTTGCCCGTATTGTTTCATCGGCGGCATACCCCATACGGCAGCAGATATGCTCTCCGATATATTTGTCGGGGTTATTGAAGTCCAGCAGCTTCACCTTGTCCGGCACATACAGCAGAACATCGATATAATCCGCGATAAGCCGTATATTTTCAAGGGAGCTCTCTTTTACTCTCGGTAGATTTTCGGCTATTTTAGCCTTTACGTCTTCGCTTTGCTCCATAAGCCCGAGGAATCTCTCCCACAGGGTATCGCAGTTAAGCTCGGAGAAATCCATAGCATACTCCCCCAGCTCAAACATATCGAGAACCTCTTTATACTTATGCGACCAGCCCAGCAGCAGTGTCGGAACTCCCTTTTCCAAAGCGCCTATCATGGCGTGAAATCTCGAAGCCACCAGCGCCTCGCACCGTGCAAGCAGCTCGCGTATCTCCTCGGGAGCCATCTCACGAGGATACCAGCGCACCTTTGACCTGTCCTTTACGCTCTCGTAGACCTCGGTGCAGATCATCAGATCGTTGTTGCGGGGCTTGTCGCTGCCCTCGCGGGCGGCATTGGCAATAATGAGCACGTTGTAATCCTTAGAGTTAAGACGGTTTATGAAATCCGTCATCACGCTCTTGTAGTCAATTCCCATTTTGCGGCATTTCTTCTGCACCACGCTTGAAATTGAAACGGCGATAACGGGCTTCTTGTAAAAATTGGTCTTGGAACAGATGCGCTTCACCTGACCCGCCCAATAATCACTGTCGGGCATGGTGAACGCTCCGTCGGCACACAGCTTCACGTTTTTGGTCACGCCAATCTCCCTTAAATTTTCAAGAGTGATCTCTCCCCTTGCGCATATCAGCTTTATCTTGGGGAGTATCCACTTCGCAAGAAATCTGTTCCACGAGCTCTTGAAAGACCCCATCGCCTGCGAGTACTTCACCACGGGAACTCCGCACAGCATAGGCACCGCCGCGCACACGAACGCATAGGTATTCATCACAAATCCCCTGCTGTCCACAAAGGAGATTCCTGCCTCGTCAATCACGATATCGCACTGTGAATATGCCTTGATGATCTTGTCCTTTTTCAGCAGCTTCCGCAAAAACGGCAGCCCCTTATACAGTATCGCCAGCGGAAAGGTGAGAAACATCAGCCGCTCGGGCTTTGCGTTTACCACCTTTATATCATATCTCTCCGGCATTTCAGCTATCAGCTTTCTGTCCTCCCTGGGATAAGTCGACATCAGATAAAAATTGATACGCTCCCCGTAGTGCTCCTTAAGCTGTTTTATACTGCTTTGCAGCATTGCCGCCGCGCCCTTGTTGCCACTGAAGCTGGCGGCGGTTATCGCGATATTGATCGATTTCATTTATACGTTATCCTTTTTATGCAAAACTTCAAATCGGGAGCAGCGTCCCATCAAGCTCTACTTTATTTTTCTGATCTTAACCCTTACGGCGGTATGCTCTTTTGGGGGAATATACTCCGAAGCGGGAGCGGTCTGCTGCTCCGCCGCCCTGTATGCCTGCTCGTAGAAATACAGCTGAGAATTCAGCGGCTCTTCGCCCTCTGAGCGCTCAACATGACGGTACAAGCCGTCGCTGCCCTGCTCACGCGCCTTTACGTTATCCCTCAGCATAAGCTCAAAGGTCGACGCTATCCTGTCAGCAAGAGCGCGGTCAAGTATGGGCGCGGCTACCTCCACGCGGCGCTCGGTGTTGCGGGTCATGAAATCGGCACTGGAGATATATACGCGGCGGCGCTCTCCCTTGCCGAAAATATATATTCGGCTATGCTCCAGAAATCTGCCAACGATGGAGATAACTCTTATATTCTCCGTGCTTCCCTCAACGCCCGCGACAAGGCAGCATATACCTCTTACCACTATCTCGATCTTAACTCCCGCGCGGCTTGCCTCGGCAAGCTTTTCAATAATGTCCTTGTCCGTCAGGGAATTCATTTTTATGCCGATATATCCCTCCGCTCCGTAGGTTATCTCATTGTCGATAAACTCCACGATACGGCTTTTAAGTCCCTTGGGAGCGACCAGCAGCTTGTTGGTGCTTTCAACAGTATTCCCCACCATAAGCGCGTTAAACACCACCGACGCGTCCGAACCGAAATCCCTGTCCGCCGTCATAAGGCAAAGATCGGTATACAGCCGTGAGGTGCGCTCGTTGTAGTTTCCCGTTCCTATCTGCGTGATATAGCTTACACCGTCGCCGTCGCGCAGGGTTATCAGCAGCAGCTTGGAGTGCACCTTAAGCTCCTCCAGACCGTATATTACCGTAACTCCCGCTTCTTCAAGGCGCTTTGACCAGCCGATGTTGTTCTCCTCGTCGAACCTCGCGCGCAGCTCCACCAGCGCCAGCACGTCCTTGCCGTTCTCCGCGGCTCTTATAAGCGCGTTGATTATCTTGCTTGCCCGCGCCACGCGGTAAAGCGTTATCTTTATCGACACTACCCGCGGATTGTCCGCCGCTTCCTCAAGCAGCTTTATAAACTGGTTTATGTTTTCGTAAGGGTAATTCAGCAGTATATCCCGCTCCCCTATCTGCTCTATTATCGGTTTGTCGGTTTCGATATAGGGAGATCTCTGCGGCGCGAACTGACGGAAAAACAGCTCGCTCTGCTTTTCCAGCCTGCGCTCCAGCGCGGAGAGAAAATCCATGTTGAGCGGAGCGTTCTGCGTGAAAACAAAATTACCCTTGATCCCGAGTATCTTAGCTATACTTTCCGCGACCTCGGCGGCGGGGCTTCCCTGAAACTCCAGCCTTACGGGTTTGAGCTTCTTGCGCTTTTTGACCAGCTTGCTCATTATGTCGCGGAAATCCATATCATGGTCGAACAGCCCCTCATCGGGAGCTATATCCGCGTTTCTTGTCACCCTGAATATGCAACGGGAGATTATCTCGAAATTGCTGAACACCTGCTTCGCGTAGCGGGATATCAGCTCCTCACACAAAATAAATTTTCCGGTTTTGGGGAGGAATATAACTCTCGGGAGATTTTCCGACGCGGGAAGTATACCCAGCGTTATTTTGCCCGCGGGGTCGGTTTTCTTTCTTATTGCCGCGCCGATGTATATCTCGCCGCTCTTAAGGAACGGCACGGGGTGCTTTTTATCCACTATCCCCGTAAACAGCAGCGGACGTATCTCACGCGTAAAAAACGCCTTAAGAAAAGCGTCCTCCTCAGGCGTCAGCTTATCCTCCGCCAGATGCTCCACACCATATTTTGAAAGTCCGCGCATTATCTCCGCGTAAGCCCTGTCCTTTACCGGCAGCAGCGCTCTTACCCGCTTTGCTATCGCGTTGAGCTGCTCTTTGGGGGTCATATTGGTCTTGTTTTCTCTGTCCTTTGGGTCAAAGCTTGCCTTGTCGTTAAGGCTGCCGCACCTTATCATAAAAAACTCGTCGAGATTCGAGCAGAATATCTGCACGAACCTCAGCCTTTCAAACAAAGGAGTTTCTTCGTCGCGCGCTTCTTCAAGCACTCTTTCGTTGAATTTGAGCCAAGAAAGCTCCCGGTTGTCATAAAAATTACTTTCCATACCTGCAACTCCTTATTTATTGGCTGCCTCAATGCCGTTCGTCCGCCAGTATCGCGTAATAACAAGCGTCGCAAATCCCCTGATTGTTCCTGTCCGACTGCCTATGCGTTCCCTCATACTTCATGCCGCACTTTTTCATTACCGCGCCCGAGTTGGGATTGCGCGGGTCGTGCCTGGATTCGACGCGGTTTACTCCCACCTCGTCAAAAAGGAAATCGATGACCGCCTTAAGCGCTTCAGACATAATCCCCTTATGCCACCACGGCTTTCCGATACAATATCCGATATGAGCCTTCTGCACCGTTTCATCTATATTCTCCACTACGGCTATCGAACCGACGGGCTCGTCGGAATACTCCTTGAAAACTATCGCCCACTGGTAAAAATCGTCCTTGGCGTAATTGCCAATCCAATCTCGCAGAACTGTTTCGCTCACCGAAATATCACTGTGTGCCTGCCACATAAGGTACTTGGTGACCTCATCGTCGGAAGCCCAGTTTTTATACATTGCGGGCGCGTCGCCCAACGTAAAACGCCGCAGTATTAGACGCTCTGTTTCAATATATACTGTACCCTTATGCTCCATGCCTTATCCTCCGCTTGCGCGATATCAGCTATCCTCCCTGCCGATAGACGCCATGAATATTAAAATATCTTTTTCACACTTACTCATCAGCTGTATCATCCAATTCTATCAGTAGAGACGCATTTGCCTCCGTCAACTCCTCTACACTGCGTAGTTTACGATTAATCGCCTTAGTGCGCTTTCCAACAATTTCTGTGAGTGTTTTATCAGCTGTCTGAAGCTGCTTTTGCGCTTTTTCAAGCATATCCCCAAACTTAATAAATTCCGACTTTACTGCGCGCAGAGTATCCCATACTTCCTGTGACCGTTGCTCGATCGCAAGCGTCTTAAAGCCCATTTGCAGTGATGCGAGAAATGCCGAAAGCGTAGTTGCACCAACCGCCGTAATCTTATACCTATCACGAAGCTCCTCGAACAAAGCCGCATTTTGAACCACTTCCGCATACAGCCCTTCAGTAGGTAAAAACATCAGCGCAAAATCCGTTGTCTTGGGAGGAACTATATATTTGTCATGAATCTCTTTTGCAAAAGTTCGAATTTTAGCTGTAAGCGAACGTCTTGCATCGTCAATTGACTGTTTATCCTCAGCATCAAGCAATCTGTTATAATCTTCAATTGGAAACTTACTGTCAATTGGCAAGAACAGCGGTACATCACCATTGCCAGGGAGTTTTATGGCAAACTCCACACGTTTACCGTTTGCAATCTCAATATTCATTTCATATTGACTTGGAGCAAGTATATCAGAGAGTAGTTTCTCAAGGCGAACCTCGCCATATGTACCCCGCTCTTTTACATTTATGAGGGCGTTCTTAAGCGACTTAGCGTCAGCAGCAAGGGCTTTCATCTCACCCAGTCCCCGACCTACACTTTCAAGTTGCTTACTGACCAATTCAAAGGATTGGGATAGGCGCGTTTCAAGTGTTTTCTGCAATTTTTCATCTACCACGCCTTGCATCTGCTCAAGCCGCTTTTCGTTGCTTTCCTGCAATTCCCTCATTTTATTTTCAAGTGTGGTGTTAATCTTTTCGATATTCTCGGTGTTGGTGCGTTGAACAGAGGAAAGGCGGCTGTCGACATGTTCTCCAAAGGTATGAAGCTGCTTATTTTGCTCCTCACGACTCTTTTGAAGGGCAGTTGTTACGGTTCGTCCAATCTGCTCGTTGCTCTTATTTCCGGCATTTTGGATGTCTGCCAGCTTTGTTTCCATCTGCCGCTGAAAATCGCTAAGTTGTCGGTTAACTTCCTCGCGGTTCGCCGACAATGTATCCTGGATACTATTTTGGATAACACCAAAACGCTCAAACTGTTCTGTTGCACCACTTGCGATTTGTTTTTGCACACCATCACGCTGTTCATCAGCAGTATGTTTCAGTAAAGTTATTATTTCACCAATGTCGGACTTTTTGCGTCCTATTATCTGTAATATAATAACAACAAAAAGCAGAACAACCATTACAATGCTTAAAATTTCTGGTATTCCCATTTGTCATTTTCTCCTTGTTCTTTTTTTATATCATACGATACTATATTGGCTAATAATTATATCAATTATATTTATTATTAAGAGCGTTTTTACTGTAATTTTTAACCCAATCGTGCAAAATACTCTCGCTCACCGAAATATCACTGTGTGCCTGCCACATAAGGTACTTGGTGACCTCATCGTCGGAAGCCCAGTTTTTATACATTGCGGGCGCGTCGCCCAACGTAAAACGCCGCAGTATTAGACGCTCTGTTTCAATATATACTGTACCCTTATGCTCCATGCCTTATCCTCCGCTTGCGCGATATCAGCTATCCTCCCTGCCGATAGACGCCTTGATAAAGTCGTTGAACAGCGGGTGGGGTCTGTTGGGGCGGGACTTGAATTCGGGGTGGAACTGAACCGCGACAAACCACGGGTGAACATCCTTGGGAAGCTCCACTATCTCCACCAGCTTGCCATCAGGGGACAGTCCCGCGAATTTCAGACCCTTCGCCGCAAGCTGCTCTCTGAACGCATTGTTGAACTCGTAGCGGTGACGGTGACGCTCGTATATAAGCTCCTCGCCATAGACCTCACGGGAAATAGTACCCTCGTCCAACTTGCAGGGATACAGACCCAAACGCATCGTGCCGCCCATCTCAACGCCCTTCTGATCGGGCATGATATCAATAACATTATATTGGAACTCGCCGAACTCCGCGGAATTAGCGCCGTCAAGTCCGCCGACATGGCGCGCGAACTCCACAACAGCCATCTGCATTCCTAAGCAAAGCCCGAAATAGGGCACTTTATTCTCTCTCGCGAAGCGCACCGCCTCGATCTTTCCCTCGATGCCCCTGTCGCCGAAGCCGCCGGGAACGCATATTCCGTCCAGCCCGTTTAAAAGCTCTCCCGCGGTCTCGGGGGTTATCTCCTCGGAATTTATCAGCTTTATGTCAACGTTCGCACCGTTTGCCGCTCCCGCATGTCGAATGGACTCCATAACCGAAATATAAGCGTCGGGCAGAGCCACATATTTTCCCACAAGTCCTATCGTCAGCGGCTCAACTGCGTTCTCCTGCCGTTTTACCATTTCCTCCCACTCGGTGAGGTCGGGCTTTCTGTCTTCCAGACCAAGGTGATGGCACGCGCAGTGCGCAAGCCCCTCCTTTTCCAGCATAAGCGGAACAGCATAAAGCGATGAAGCGGTCAGATTCTGAATAACATCCTCCTTGCGGACATTGCAGAAGCTGGCTACCTTTGCGCGCATTTCCTCGGGTATCTCCGTTTCGCTTCTCAGCACAAGCACAGTGGGCTGTATTCCTATGGACAGCAGCTCTTTTACGCTGTGCTGGGTGGGCTTTGTTTTAAGCTCGTTGCTTCCCGAAATAAAGGGGAGGAGCGTTACATGGATATACATAACGTTTTCCCGCCCAAGCTCGTAGCTTACCTGACGGATAGCCTCCAGAAAAGGCGTGGACTCAATATCGCCGACCGTGCCGCCTATCTCCGTTATAACAACGTCAGCCGACTCCGCGCCGCTGTTAGCCACACGGTAGATACGCTCCTTTATCTCGTTGGTGACGTGAGGGATAACCTGCACCGTGCCGCCGAGATAATCTCCGCGGCGCTCCTTGTTGAGCACGTTAAGATAAATTTTTCCCGTGGTGACGTTGCTGTTCACCGACAGGTTTTCGTCAATAAAGCGCTCGTAATGTCCCAGATCGAGGTCTGTTTCCGCTCCGTCATCGGTCACGAAAACCTCCCCGTGCTGATATGGGCTCATTGTGCCGGGGTCTACATTAAGATAAGGGTCGAATTTCTGAATCGTCACCTTGTAGCCCCTCATTTTCAGCAGCCGCCCCAGAGAAGCCGCCGTGATTCCCTTTCCCAGTCCCGACACAACGCCGCCCGTAACAAATATGTACTTTGTAGCCATTTTCATATCCTTTCCTTTTTCCGCGGATTTCGTATTTATCCTATTTATTATACCACTTTTCGCGCCCCATTTCAATACTAAAAACAAAAATTTAATTTGTTACGCTTTTAAGTAGTGCAGGCAAAAAGCGGTAATGCTTTTAAGGGGTGTTGACTTAAACTGTGATGCTGTTAAGTTTTGTTGACCTAAAGCCGGTGATTTAAAAGAATTTCCCGCACCGCTGCGAACGCCACTTCGTGACGTTCGCGCTATCCCGCCGTGAAAGCTCCGCTTCGCTGCGCTTTCATGGCGGATTGCGGGAAATTCATGCGCGGGCGGTCACTTGACACATGCTTTCAGCGCCTTTGACTGCTCAATATTTATGTTGCTTAAAATTTATGTTTCACTGAAACCCCCTGAATCCCCCGCGCGAAGCGCGGAATTGGGTTTCCAAAGGGACGCGTCCCTTTGGCGGGGTGTCGGGGCAGCGCCCCGACCGGGGTGTGGGGCAAAGCCCCACCACTCGCCGCGAAGCGGCATAAACAGCGAAGCGAGGCGCTAAAGGAGGTTTGGAGGGAAAACAAGAGTTTTCCCTCCATATTAAAAATCCCGGCGTAAGCGGGGATTTTTAATTCGGGGGTGTGGGGGCAGCCAGCCCCCACATTAGCCGCCTTAAAATTTTTAGGGTGCGTTTTGCCCGTTAATCAGCCTGACGCGCCCCAATTTATTATACTGCCAAAAGCTTACGCCTTACCCATCAATTGGCAACAAAACAAATTCCCCTGCCAAAAGCAGGGGATTACCATATAAGAGATTGTTGAAAGCCAATTATACCGCTCTCTGAACAAGACCCGAACGCAGGCAGCGCGTGCAGGCATTTACTCTGCAGGGAGTGCCGTTCACTATCGCTTTAACCTTCTTTACATTCGGCTTATAGGTTCTGTTGCTGCGTCTGTGAGAGTGAGAAACCTTGATTCCGAAGGATACGCTCTTTCCGCAGATTTCACATTTTGCCATTTTTAGCACCTACCTCTCTTGTGTAGTTTTTCAGTAACAAGAAACATTATAACACATTCGCCTTGAAATTGCAAGGGCTTATTTTATTTATCTATATTTTTGTGCAATTTTACCATAACAACGACCGCCTTTATAGCGCATTTAAATCATTGCGCCGATTATTCGCCCGTTATGCTTGCATAATATATCCCCCGACCCTCGTCGATTTGTATGACTCCATTCTGTATTATAAAGGTTTTGTAGTGATTTTCGTGGATATATGCGGGGTCATCTACCGTGTAGTTAATGTTAAGATAACGCTCTCCGCGCAGAAAAGCCGTTGTTATCTCCCCGCCCTCCGCTTCTATTTTGTCAAAGGCAGCCTGAACGTCGGTTCTGTCCGCAAAATACTCACGGGTAACGGAAACACTCGGAAGTTCTCCCCAGCTATTATCGGTTACGTTAGGGTTGAAAGGATAGGGCGTCCATGTATGCGAGCCGCCCTCAACCACAGAGTTGTAAGCTGAACGATAAAGGGCAAATATTCCGTTTTCTTTATATACGATATTAAAACCGAGACTTGGCGAAGTCCTTATAAACATACCACAATAGGACGTTTCATGTTCATAGGGCGCACCCTCTGAAACACCGTAAATTGCACAGGTATTGGAATTGCCAAAGCCGTTTATCATAAACAGTCCGCCGTATCTGGTGCAGTCAATTGCACCTCCGAATGTGTATTTATCAAATTCTGTCAGCTTGCCGTCTTTAAGGAAATATGTTTCACCATTGAAATCCTTGACCACAAAGGCTTCATAGCAGCCGTCGCCGTCGTAATCGTCAAACGCGTATGCCATCGGCACTTTAAAGGCGCAGTCGTTTCCCTCTCTACTTTCACCGAGCTGCTCTCTTATCGTGTTTTTGCCCGACACATATTCGTTATACAGCTCCGCCGCCCATTTGCTCATTCCGCTCATATCGCTTGGAGTCCTTTGGCTGTCCGCGGCGCATATCGAAACCTCATTTGCCTCGCGGGTCATATAATCGGCGCTGTCCCACAGCCAGCGGTTGTAGGCGGTGAAATAATCTTCCTCGGAGGTTTCCTCTCCGTCTATCTTATAAGAAAAATTCAACAGCGGGAAATTATCGCCCGCCGCGCCGCTGCTCAGCAAGTACTGCTCCGAATCTATCCTGCCGTTCTCAATCGTAAGCCTGTAAACGCTGTCGTGTTTAATATGCTCGAAATGCTCGTAGGAATTATGCACATAAACGCAATTTTCCGAGTCCTCGCCGTAGCTCAGCCGACAGAAGCCGTCGCGGCAGTACCCCTCAAAGCTGCCCATCTCCGCGCCGTCAAGCGAGAAAACGTCAACGGGCATAAGCCCCTGTCCCGCGTTATGGCGCACGAAATACACCTCGGGAACTCCGTCGCGGTCAAAATCGAACAGACCCGTATAATCCGCGGAGGACGGCGTGTCCTGCTCCTCGGCTATGACAGCTATGCGCTCCATGCCCTCCTGTGTGATAAGCCCGTTTTCGTCCACATAAGCGGTTTGAGGGAGCGCCTCTTCAGTATAGCCGTCAAGTTGGTTGGTTTCGGCTGTTTCGTATGACCGCTCCGCCGTTTCGGTCGGAGCTTCTTCGGTGTGCCCTCTTGTTTCGGTAGCGCTCTGCTCGAAAACGCTCCCAGAAGCCGAAAACGAATCGGGCAGGCTTTCGGGGTTTCCGCTGCACGCAGAAAGCGCTCCGGACGCTGCCAATGCCCAAAATACATACAAAAGCTTTTTCAAATTTTTACCTCCAAATCGTTCGCACAAATTGTCAATATGTCAGCATTAAATTATCACACATTACAAAACAACAAAGCCCAGCTTCTTCTGAACCTTCTGCAAAGTCTTGCGTGTAGTTCTGTACGCCTTTTCCGCACCCTTTTTCATGCAGTCCTCAAGGTAAGCTTTATCCGCGGAGATACGCTTGAACTCCTCCTGCATGGGAGTGAGCATATCCGCGACCGCCTCGCCTGCCGCAAGCTTGAAATCGCCGTAGCCCTTGCCCTTAAACTCCGCTTCTATCTCCTCGAAGCTCTTTCCGCTTGCCGCGGAATAAATCGACATAAGATTGATTATCCCGTCCTTGCCCTCGCGTGCGCAGACCTCGGTTTCGCTGTCGGTAACTGCGCGTTTGAACTTCCTTATTATCGTGTCGCGGTCGTCAAGTATCCAGACGGAAGCATTGGGGTTCTCGTCGGACTTGGACATCTTCTTTGTCGGCTCCTGCAGCGACATAATTTTCGCGGTACTCTTAGTAAGATAACCCTCGGGCATGGTGAACACATCGCCGTATACCCCGTTGAATCTCTGCACTATATTCCGCGCCAACTCGATATGCTGCATCTGATCCTGCCCGACAGGCACCAAGTCCGCCTGATACAGCAATATATCCGCCGCCATCAATATAGGATAGGTAAACAGTCCCGCGTTGATATTGTCGGGGTGCTTCTGCGACTTATCCTTGAACTGTGTCATTCTGGACAGCTCCCCGAACTGGGTATAGCAAGACAATATCCATGACAGTTCCGCGTGATTGGGATTATGTCCCTGCACGAAAAGCGTGGATTTTTCGGGATCAAGCCCCATGGCTATCAGCAGCGCATAACTCTCCTTTATCTGTGCCCTCAGCTTTATGGGATCCTGCCTTACCGTTATCGAGTGCAGGTCTACAATGCTGTAAGTACAGTCGTACTCTTCCTGGAGCTTAATCCAGTTCACCATTGTGAAATAATTCCCCAGATGAGGCGTGTTTGTCGGCTGTATGCCGCTGAATATCTTCTTTTTCTCTCCCATGTGTTCCTCCTGATTTTGATGCTTTTAAGTTTTATTGACCTTGGACCGTTTATTTTAAAAATTTCCCGCACGGTTTCGCTTTCCGCGAAGAGGAGAACGGAACCTCAGCCTGTATATAAAGGTTGAACAAGAGCGGATTATTTAAAAAATTTTCAAAATTTCCGCAATCACACGCCGTTCGCTTCTCTCACTCCGCGCGATTCCGACACTTTTTGAAATCTCATGCGCCGGCATTGAGTGGTCAATAGGCTTTTGCTGCACAATTTTCGTGTGGTTTCGTATTGTAATTGCTTTAAATCTCCATGCATAGCGCGGAATTGGGTTTACAAGGGGACAAGCCCTTTGACTGTGCATTAGGGCTGCACCCCGGCCAAAGTGCGGGGGAAGCCCTCACTACTTGTCGAATTTACCCCAAAAGATCCCTTGCGACCTTACCCAAAATTTTGACCCCTTGGTCTATCTGCTTATCGGTTGGCGTGCTGAAATTCATTCTGAACGAATGACTTACCGCACTCTCGTCCGCGGAAAAGGCATTGCCGGGAACTACTGCTACCTTATTCCTCACCGCTTCGGTACAGAACGCGTTCATATCGCACTCCGCGGGCAAGGTGCCCCATATAAACAGACCTCCCTGCGGCTCGGTCAGCTTAATGCAGTCGGGAAGCTCAATGCGCAGACCGTCCCTCATGCGTTGGTATTTCGATTTGTAAATACCCCTCAGCCGCTTTAGGTGCTGCTCAAAGTCGACCTCGCACAAAAACCTATAAGTGAGCATCTGCGCCCATATGTTAGTATGTACGGTGCTTGTTTGTAAGCCCACAACAGCTTTTTTTACTATTTCCTCGCTGCCCAGCAGATACCCTACCCTCAAACCCGGGGCAAGGGTTTTCGAGAATGTTCCCGCGTACAGCACCGCGCCGTCACGGTCAAGCTCTTTTATCGTCGGTACGCTTTCTCCCTCGAACCTCAGATCGCCGTAGGGGTTGTCCTCCAAAATATAAACCCCGTACCGCTTTGCAAGCTCCAACATTTCGCGGCGGCGCTTCAGCGTTGAGGTCAAGCCCGTGGGGTTCTGGAAATTAGGTATAGTATAAATCAGCTTTGCGGTCGGATTTTCCTTAAGCGCCGTCTCCAGACCCTCCGCGCTCATTCCCTCATCATCCATTGGTACTCCCGCAAGCCGCACCCCGTAAGACCGAAAGGCGTTGAGCGAACCTATAAACGCAGGGTCTTCACATATTATTACATCGCCCTCGTTAAGCAGTATCTTCGCCGTTGTTTCAATAGCCTGCTGCGCGCCCGCGGTTATTACCACCATATCTCCCGATTTGAACAAGCCTTTCCGCACAAGTTCCTCTTTAAGCCGTTCGCGCAGCGGAGCGTAGCCCTCCGTCACCGAATACTGCAGAGCGCCGATAGGTTCTTCCGCCAATATTCCCGCCGACAGCCTTTCGATTATTTTCACTGGGAACGCCTCGGGCGCGGGATTTCCCGCCGCGAAGCTGATGACCTCGGGATCGGACGTAAACTTCAATATCTCCCTTATCGCCGACGGCTGAAGCCCCGATACCCTGTCCGAAAAAGGTTTAAGCATACTTCCTCCTTATTTGAAAAATTTCAAAATTTCCACTAAGCACACTCCGCTCACTTCGTTCGCTGCGCGTACTTAGCGGAAACCGCGCAGCCTTTGCCCTTCGGCAAAGGCGCGGCTTTTTGAAATTTACTGCATTTGAAAAATTTCATAATTTCCGCCAAGCACACTCCGCTCATTTCGTTCGCTGCGTGTACTTAGCGGAAACCGCGCAGTCTTTGCCCTTCGGTAAAGGCGCGGCTTTTTAAAATTTACTGCATTTGAAAAATTTCATAATTTCCGCCAAGCACACTCCGCTCATT
>CAJULF010000001.1:0-74438 GCA_910587135.1 uncultured Oscillospiraceae bacterium | reverse complement strand
TCGTTCGCTGCGTGTACTTAGCGGAAACCGCGCAGTCTTTGCCCTCCAGCAAAGGCGCGGCTTTTTGAAATTTACTGTGTGGGCGGTTTGCGGTTGTTTTTTTGCGCCCCTTCCTATGCACGATTATTGCGTTTCTATGAGATTTGTATGACCCAAACCTCAAAGTTTTCCGTTCAATTTACCCGACGCTTTACTTAGTCAGTTCTTCCGCCAGAGCCTCGATTTGAGCGGTGCTCTCCGCGTTCAGCGCCGACTTGATGGTCACAGTCGTATCGGTAAACGTTATATTCCTGCTTTTTTCAAAAGCCGCTTTGATAACCTTCGCCGCCATGGGCGCCCAGCTTCCGTTCTCAATGATCCCCACCGTTCTGTTCTGGAAATTGCGTTCAACAAGATGCGCGATAAACTCCCTCATAAAAGGGAATATCTCCGCGTTATAGGTAGTGGTTGCAACAACCAGCTTTCCGTAACGGAACGCGGCTCCCACCGCCTCCGCCATATCCTCACGCGCCAGATCGGCAACGACTACATTGCAGCCTTTTTCCTTGAGCTTATCCGCCAGCAGCAAAGCCGCTTTTTTGGTATTGCCGTATACCGAGGTGTAAGCAATCACCACGCCCTCCGACTCAACGCCGTAGCTCGACCATGTATTGTATAATCCCAAATAATATTCAAGATTTTCCGTCAACACGGGTCCGTGCAGCGGGCATATCGTCCCGATATCCAACGCTGCCGCTTTTTTCAGCAGCGCCTGAACCTGAGCGCCGTATTTTCCGACAATTCCGATATAATACCGCCTTGCCTCACATGCCCAATCTTCGTCTGCGTCCAGAGCGCCGAATTTACCGAAAGCGTCCGCGGAGAATAACACTTTGTCCGCATCGTCATATGTCAAAACGACCTCGGGCCAATGCACCATGGGCGCGGTCACGAATGTGAGCGTATGCTTTCCGAGCGATAATGTATCTTTCTCTCCCACAACCACCTGCCTGTCCGCATAGTCCGTGCCGAAAAACTGCCCCATCATCTCAAACGCCTTTTTTGACGCGGCTATCTTTGCTTCGGGATAGGCTTCGACAAATCTTGCAATATTAGCGGAGTGATCCGGCTCCATATGCTGAACCACCAGGTAATCGGGTTTTCTGCCGCCAAGAACCTCGGAAAGGTTTTTCAGCCACTCATCGCCGAAATTTCTGTCCACCGTATCCATTACCGCGATTTTCTCATCGAGTATCACATAAGAATTATACGCCATACCGTTGGGAACCGTGTATTGTCCCTCGAAAAGGTCGATTTCGCGGTCGTTTACACCCACATATCTGATGTCTTCCGAAATATTCATAATCTTGTCCTCCTTAAGTTCAGCCGCGGTTTTTCACAGCCCGGTCGGTATTCGCCGCGCAAACGGATAAATACGGCAGGCTTGTTATTATTTTTGTTCCGCATGGCAAATCTATACATCAAATATTATACTACTAACCGACCGCATTGTCAAGAGCGAAAGTATTCACTTATCCGCTCCGCCCGCATAAAATATTGTAGGCGGCAGGTCATGGCTGCCCGTACTATTCTGCCGAAAAACGGCTTTACGGACCACCGAAAGGAGATCCGCCTTAAGAGTGTGTCATTCTAATTCCTAATTGAAAGTGTACACAAAAAAATCTTCGCCAAAACCATATATCAGAGTTTTTGCTCGATTTTTTGTACGCTTTCCAATGGGAATAAGTATCAGCAAACCCTCTTTGGCGGCAGTTTTTGATTATGAAAGACAGATTTCTTTTTATAGGCGGCGACAAGCGTATGGATTACGCCGCGGACTCCATATCCAAAAAATATATTGTTGACAGACTTAACGGAGCTGACACGCCCATGGGAAGGTATGAATATATCGTTCTGCCGCTTCCCGTCAGTCGGGACGGAATACACATCAACGCTCCGTTTTCCGAAAAGCCGCTTCCGTTTGATCTGATATCACAATATGCGGCTGAACACGCGGTGGTTTTCTGCGGAGGAGCAAACAAAACGGCAGAGGACATCTGCCGCAATGAGGGAATTCGGTTCGTTAATTATTTTTCCGACGAGCCGCTGACGCTTAAAAACGCCATGCTTACCGCCGAGTCCGCCGCGGCTATTCTGTCGCGCTGTAACGACTCCTCGATTTTCGGGGCGAATATAGCGGTAACGGGAGGCGGCAGAGTGGCGGTTTACACCGCACGGCTTCTTAAAGCGTTCGGCGCTTACGTCACGATCTGCGCCAGAAGTGCCGAACAGCGGGCAAAAGCGGAGCTGGACGGATTTGCAGCAGTCGGCGCAAAAGCTCTTTCGGAGATTTGCGGCAAAGCGGATTTTATTGTTAACACCGTTCCCGCGGAACTGTTTGAGGAAAAGGAGTTCTCCTCCATGAAACGCGGAGCGGTTTATCTGGAGCTTGCCACACTGCCGACCGAGCCATACAAAAGCAGAGCGGAGCAATACGGAGTGCAGTATATCCACGCCCCGGGGCTTCCGGGGAAATTCTCCCCGAAAACCGCGGGAGAACTGATTGCCGAAACGCTCCTTGCAAAAGCGGAGGAATTGAGCGCGTCCGAATGACCGACGCATATTTTCCAAACGGCTGACAGCCGCGCGCAAATTTTGCAGCCAAGGCTCTGAAAGCCGAAGTCGACTGACCTCCCACGCATGAATTTCCCGCAAGCCGGCGGGAAAGCGAAGCGTAACGAAGTGAAGCGGAGCTTTCATGCCGAGGCTAACGGAACCCGCCAAAGGCGGGTGTAGTGGTGCGGGAAATTCACATTTAAATAATTCCCCCTTGGATCAACCCCATATAAAACATCAACGGATACAATCCGCTTACTTAGGTAAACCCGATAATTCACGAAAGGATAATCATTATGAGCGATATACAGAAGCTATCGGGATTAAGGGTAGGTTTCGCTGTGTGCGGCTCGTTCTGCACTTTCTCTCGCGCGTTTGAGCAGCTTGAGCAGCTCTCCGCGCTTGGCTGCGAGCTTACCCCGATAATGTCCCACAACGCCTATTCTCTCGATACCCGCTTCGGCGCGGCTCAGGAGCACGCGGCAAGACTGTACGAAATCACGGGAAGAACGGTTCTGCACGATATCACCGCCACAGAACCCGTCGGTCCGAAAAAAATGTTTGATGTTCTGGTGGTAGCACCCTGCACCGGAAATACTCTCGCCAAGCTGGCGCTTGGCATTACGGATACCCCCGTCTGCATGGCGGTCAAGAGCCACCTGCGCAACCAGCGCCCCGTGGTGATTGCCGTATCCACCAACGACGCGTTGTCAGGTTCGGCAAAGAACATAGGCACCCTGCGCAACTACAAGAATTTCTACTTCGTCCCCATGCTTCAGGACGACTGCGTCGGCAAGCCGTTTTCCATGATAGCGGATTTCTCAAAAATACCGCAGACCATCGCCGACGCTATGGAGGGACGGCAGATACAGCCCATGTTCGTTACCCGATAAAGATAGCCCGAGGATTTGCATTCTCGGGCTTTTGCCTTTTTCGGTTTTCATATACCGCCGCTGCGGTAATCACCACGCATGCCGACGATGTACGGGGCAATTACAGCAATCTGTAATTATCGTCAATCGATTTTTTCGGCGGAAACGATGACCGCCGAGCTTATAGTATATCCGCTGAAATCGCCGTCGCCGTAAACAAGACCAATATCCTTGAGCACAAGCTTCATATGCGCCGTGGTGCCTTGCGGTATATCATGTTCAAGACCGAGCGAGGGATAATCGTATACGGTGCCGAGGCTAAGCCGGAAGGGCGCGTAAACAAAGCCTCCGTCGTTCATATGATACGTAAAATATTGCGCTCTGCACGGAACGGGCAGCCCGCGCCAGCTGTCGCCGTCGGGGTAGAACAGCAGCTGTCCCTCGTCCATATAAGCCTCGTCGCCGTCGCAGCGGTCTACATATCCTGTCACCTCGACCTCTCCGTCAAAACAAACGAAAGAACGGTACAGATGAGGCTCATCAATGCTGCCCGGGATAATGATATAGCTTGAAACCGCGCGGGAGCAGGTGAGCCCGCCCGCTTTATCTCCCTCGCTTAAAATGAAGTAGTCTCCCATTACAGCCTCAGGGATTTCAATAGCCTCCCAGTTTTCGAAGTCAAATTTTTCGGGTTCGTCATAGCTGTTATATGTGCTTCCGTCAAAAAGCGCCGTATAGCCGTAATTTAATTCACAATGCAACGACACGAAATTGGGTTTGGTTTCATTGGGGTCGGATTTTTCAACGAACATCTCCCTTTTCAGCGCTTCGCCGCCATACCCCGTAAACCCGTCGTTATTATCGGCGCTTTCCTCCTTTTCGGGCTCACCCGACGAAACGGAATGTGCGGCTTCAGTCGGCGTGTCATAGATCGGAGCCGATTCCGAGGAGATTGGCTCCGCACCACACGCCGTTAAAAGCAGAGCTGACACAATTACCATAAATTTCATGGTTTTTTTCATAAATCGTAACCACCTTAGAAATGTTTATACTTAAATGTCATTTTAGCATATTATTCCTATATTGTCAAGAAGAAAACATGTTAATCTTTTAACACATGACCGTTGATTATAAATTACGGATATTGAGAAAAAAGCATTACATAAAGCATAAGCCCCGATAGCCTTCGGCGTTTTATTCGCCGAGGGGTCGGGGCTTATATATTAACTCTGCGGCGCGGACTGTGGCTTTCCTCTGCCGCGGAGATAATTTTTTATTCTTCGTCCGCCGTTGTTTCCTCCGGCGCTTCCGCGTTTTTGCGCGGTATCTTGTTAAGCAGCCTGTTAAGCGGCGTGAAAAGCACTATCGCCGCCGAAAGCAGGACTGTACCCACCGCTATCCCCGCGAAAAGCACTCCGCGGACTACACTTCCTTTTTTGCCTTCCATATGCACCTCCGGATTTTAATTTTATATTTTTTGCAGCCCCTGATAAAAAGTCAGCGTTCAAAAAGCTTTTATAATAATGCCGGGGCGGCTTGGTTCTCCGAAAATAACCGAATCTATACGCAGGCGCGAACAACCAAACCTTTTGAACTGTAGCTTAAAATCCCCGCCGCCCCAAGCATTATGAGCGAAAACGCAATCCGTCACACCTGAGCCGCAGTGACCACTCCGCTGGTGAGATTTACGGTGAGCTTATGCTTGTTCTCCCCGCCAAATTCTCCGGAAGTTCCCTTGCCCAGTGTGGTGAAGCTGCCGCGCTCGTTTCCGAGGTCGGTCTTGAGCGTACCCGAGATACCTCCGAAGCTGATATCCAGCCCCGAATCCTTGGGAAGCGAAAGATTTACCGAGCCGCTTATCGCGCTTATATCAAGATCACCGTTCCATTCCGCGTAGCTTACCTCAACCGTTCCCGATGTCACCGCTACCTTTCCCGCGCCGCTCGCGCCGTTGTATACGGTTCTGCCCGAAACGGAATGAAGACTGAATTTCTCGGAGCGGTATCCCATAACCGTCGCGTTGCCCGACACGGTGCAGGTATGAATGGACTTTGCGGGCTTGTCGGTGGGATTGGTGAGCGTGATATTTCCCGAAGCGGACTGAAGCGTGATATTTTCAAAATAAGCGTTGATATTTATCTCGCCGGAGGCGGTGTTCAAGTCGAATTCCCGCGCCGTTACGCCCTCTACCTCCGCGCCGCCGGAGGCGGTATTCACCGCCAGCTTCTCAAAGCACCTGTCGGGAAGATAAACCGTGATGGAATATCCCTCCGTGGGCTTGCTGCCGAAAATGCTCAGCGACAATTTTTCCTTCAGCGACAGCGTTTTTCCGCTTAAAGTCGCGGCAAATTCGGGGGTATCGCGGGGATTGTCGTACTCCGCTATGATTATCTCCTCCTCATGACGCTTTACAATTATTTTAGCGCCGATTGAGCCTATCTCTACCTTTTCAATCTCGTTGGGGAATCTGTAAATCTGCTTGTCTGCCATAATATACTCCTTTCATGGGGTTCAACCCCGTTTGAATCATGATAACGCCAAAGCGGAAACCTGCGGAGCTTTCGGCGGTTTCGGAGCGCTCGGTGCTTTGGGAGCTTCCGGCGCTTCAACAAAATAAGAGATATTTTCCGCCGCTATTTCAACGGCGCTCTCCACCTGCTCCTCAACGATTGATGTTACCGCATCGATTTGTGTTAATGAATCGCCGTTTGCAACAATGCCGAAATCTATCTGCGGCAAATCCGGCGTTACAGCTTCGGATTCCGCATAACTGAGCGCCGAAACGGTCACCCTTCCCGAATTTAAGGTGAGGTTCATTTCATACTCGCCGCCGCCGAGCGTAATGATATCTCCGTCACGCATTCTTGAATCGGACTCCGCCGCGCTGACGTATACTCCGCCCGAATTTATATCCGCGGTAAGCTTTGCGGAAGCGTTGCCGGGAACGTATATTCCCAGAGTGCCGCTGTTCATATAAACGTCGCAGTCTCCGTCCAGTCTGTAAAATTCAATAGTTCCGCTTCCGCTGTTCACGTCTATTTCGCCATCGCCCGAAAGCCCGAATATCTCATATGTTCCCGAATTTATATCGATATCATATTCTCTCGTATGCATTCCGTTTGCCTGGATATAGCCCGATCCTACCTCAATGTCCATGGAATCCGCTATAAAATCCGTACCGCTTACATAGCTCAGCATGCCCGAATTGAGATAAAGAGTGTTGCTCTGCGCATTGATATCTGTCATCTCCAGACGCCCCGAGCCGATATTTACCTCAATGGACTCATATATCCTTGGCGGCACGACTATGTTCAGGCTGCATCCGGAGAAGATATTGTCAAAGCCCTCACCCGTTCTGATAGCCTCGAACAATCTTTCAAGATAATCAAATCCGAAATTCAAGTAACTGTTTCCTATGGTTATCTCAAGCGTATCACCCACTACATCGGTATAAATGTCACCGTAATTATCGGAGGAGCGCTCCGCGTAAAAATAGGTGGTGTCATCGCCGTCTTCACCCGGAACAAACGTTATGTTATACGCTCCCGCGTCCAGCCTTATGTTTGTATAGCCCTCGTTTATCTCCCATGAAGAGCCGCTTCCCGCTGAAATCAACGCGTCATACTCCATTGACGCCTCCGCATAATCCGTACTGCCGTAGCCCGTGCCAAGCACCGCCGCGGAAACTCCGAAAGCGATAAAAGAGAAAATGCACAGGGGGATAAATATCCCGAATAATTTTTTTAACATTTTTATCACCTTCTTATAAATCGTACAAAGCCTTCACGTGCATGAGCACGATATGCTTCACAAGCTTTATTATTCCCTTTACCAACAGTATGCCCAGAAGCAGCATTATAACTCCGAGCGAGATCATCGCGATACCGTAGAAAATACGGCTTATTATATGATATGAGTATAGCCCCCCGAACATACCGCCAAAACCGTGTGACAGACACCAGACAAATCCTCCCGCGCCTATCTCCACCGCAAGAGCGCCCAGCAGAGCCACGAGCCACGACCACACGAACAGATCCAAACAAATGCAGCCGAACAGCTTTCCGAAGCTTGGATTCATCGGCATTCCCTTTACGTCCTTGAAACTGAAGCCCTTTCCCGTGCCTGCCTTTGTACCGTACTGCGGCGGTATCTCCCCGCGGCGGTCGGAAGAATTGTACTCGCGCGACTCGTTTGAGGGCTGAGGTACGGCGGTTTCGGGCTGACCGTTATGGTACGCCTGGTGAGTCTGATGTGCGTTCCGCGCGTTTTCGGCGGCGGCTTTCACCTTATCCGCAACGACTCCGCCCGCGTTCTTTGCCGCTTCGGCGGCGTTTCTTCCCGCCGTTTTCACCGCGTCGGCGGAAAACGCCTCGCCTATCGCGTGACCCGCAGCTTTGGCGGCTTCGCCTATCGCTCTGCCCGCCGCTCCGAAAGCGTCCCCGAGGGACTGGCTGGGCTGATCCGTCTGACCTGCCTGAGCATTGCCTTCCGCGCTGCCGATTCCGGCATTTGAGTTATCGGCGCCGCCCGCCGCGTTTGTCTGTGAACTGTCTGCGGATTGTGACTGCGTGTTGGGATATATTTCCGCGCTGAAATGCTGCGGGGTATATTCCGGAAGCGGCTCGGACGACTTATCTTCCTTATCCTTTATCAGATTCAGATCCGCGGGAACATCTTTGCCCGGCTTTGTCAGGCTGACATGCGGTCTGTCCGCTTCTATCGCCTGTGCCACTATACTGTTTATGCGGCTGCTTTCGATGTCGATATAGCTGCGGGCTATCTCCTTGACGTCGCCGAGCCTGCGGCAGGTTTCCTCTTCGGACAGGCCCTCGTTGGCGCTCGCTTTGAAATGCTCCTCAAAATCCGAGAAAATTTCCGAGCTTGCGTCCACTCCTATTCTGTGAAGCTCGTTGTGGAGCTGAAACAAAAAATCTTCCCTGTTATTAGCAACCATTACCCTTTGTCCCCTTTCAGCAGCTTATTAACGCTGTCTATAAACTCAAACCACTCTCTTGAAAGCCTTTCCAGCTCGCCCGAGCCTATGTCTGTTATCTTATAATATTTCCGCGGCGGTCCCTCCTGCGACTCGACAATGTAGCTGTCTATCGTTCCCGAATCTTTAAGGCGCTTCATAAGGGGGTATATCGTACCCTCCGTCACCTGCATACATTCCGAAATCCTGTTCACCAGCTCGTAGCCGTAGCAGTCGTGCTCGTTCACTATCGACAGAACACACAGCTCCAGAGTTCCGCGTTTTAACTGAGAATTCATTCTCTCACGCCCCCCAATAGCAGCAGCTTACAGAGAGCAGCATTAGTGTTCTCCCCGCGCCCTACTTTATACTTCAAGGTATCTTGCCTTACAAGGTAGCTTGCTTTAAAAAAATCCGACGCCGCAATCATCACAGCTTTTCGGTCTTTCATATCTTACAGTCTTATTATAGCACAAGGTATTATGTTTTGCAAGGTACTAAATAGACAAAAATAGCAGGCAATTTATTGCCCGCTATTGGTGAATATATACAAATCATCGGGAATCGTTGTGATTCTGGAGCTTAAAGGCGGTTTTGATGAGAGCAAGGGCGGTCGATTTTTCCTCTTCGGTCTTGCCGGATAGAAAGTGGAGTATCTGCATAGACACCGCGTCTATGCCCAACAAATTCGTATCCGATACAGTAAAAACATCAGCTATCGAAACATTCATTGCACTGCATATTTTATTGAGCGTGATAACTGTAGGGTTTGCCGTGCCGCGCTCAAGCTGACCATAATAAGAAACGGTTATATCTGCGCGAAGGGATACTTCTTCTTGTGTAAGACCTCGTTCACAGCGAAGCTGCCGCAGTCTTTCTCCATAATCAAATTTATTATCCATATTACTCCCCCTTCTCTATTTTAATAATTTGTATAAATATTATCAACATACTATAATAATCAAAACAATAAATTAATATAGTGCTGGGACAAGGCATTCTCAATATGTTATAATATTATATAAGTGTAAAGATGCCATACAATACACTTATAACAAAATCAATAGTCATGAAACGGTATGGTGCGAAATGGCAAGGAGATTATAATGAACAAGGAGCTTGAAAAAATCACAGGTGAAAACATCAAAGCCCTGCGCGAAAAGAGAAATCTGACACAGGAGCAGATGGCGGCAAAGTTTCAGGTCAATGGCTGCGATATTACAAGAAGCGCCGTTGCAAAGATCGAGGTCGGGCAGCGCCACCTTTATCCCGATGAGATAATCATATTGAAGAAAATTTTAAATGTTGAATACGATGAAATTTTTAATGTTTAAATAGTTTTGTTGCGAAAGGATCACCATAATGAAAAAATTTACTGCCGCCGCGGTGCGCGGCTCTGCTTATATCGTTGGCGGGGTGCGCAAGGAATAAGAAAAAGCCGCGCGTATGACCGTAACATACAAAGACGATGTTTTCATATTTGAAAATATGCACGAATTGTATATGATCTTCGCCAAACAGCTAAAGCCATGCCGCATAAATTTTTCACAATCCGCCGCTATGACAGCACACGGCAAAGCGGATTGATGACGGCATGGCCGAACAACACAGCGATACAAAAAAACTTTTAAATAAAGGAGAAATTATGGCGGGTATGTTCAACATTCAGCCCCACAAGGAAATCGTAAAGGCTTCGGCGGACGGAAGCATAACCGTGCCGAAAAGCCTTTGTGAGCAGATCGGGGTCACCGCGAACGCGGAATGTATTATAAGGAATAACGAGATAATAATCCGTCCCTGCCGTGACAGCACGGGCGATTCGGTAGAGGGACTTCTGATAAAGGAACTCATGTCCAAAGGCTTCAGCTACGATGCGCTGGAGGACGAATACGACCGTATTCGTCCGAGGTTTTATGCCGCGACGAGAAAGACAGCGGACAGAAGCCGTTCCGCCTTTGAGAACAACGAGGAACTTTGCGAAATAGAGGAGCTGCTCGGCACGGGAAAGGTCGGCGACTGCCGCCTGCTGCTACTGAACGGTGCGGAAAAATATTTCCGCGGAATAAAAAGCGAAGAGATAAGAGGAACATTGAGCGAAGCGCTTCTCGCGCTTGCGCGAAATCCCTACCGCGGAACTCCCTCCAGAAAGCTGCTGTCGGATTTCTATGTGTTTACCGTAAAGCACGGCGTGGAAAGATACGATATAATCTATCGGATATTTTCCGCGAACAAAAAGGTCATTGCGATAGTTTCCGCGCTCACAATGGAGGAGATGTATAAAGAAATAAAAGCCAATATGGACACTGACGGAAAAACAGATTAAAAAAGCCGCATTTACGAAAGTACACGCGCCGCGCTTTTTGCGAATAAATATCCGGATAAACAGCAGCTTACAGTTGAATCAGTCCGTATATAAATGTTGACCTAAATTGGATTATTTAAAAAAATTTCAAAATTTCATGCGCCGACATTGCGTTGTCAATAGGTTTTTTCTACAAGCTGCGGCAACTTGCGGTTGCATAAATTCCAAGCAGAGTTGGTGGCAAAAAAATTTTATTCGTGATATAATACACTCAAAAGGAGGTATTGGAAATGGGTATAGGAACCAGAATTCAGCAACTGCGGATAAACAACGGACTTACACAGGAGAAGCTGGCAGAAATGCTCAATGTTTCAAGGCAATCCGTTTCAAAATGGGAAATGGAGCAGTCGCTGCCCGAGGTGGACAAAATCGTTCTTATGAGCAGATTGTTCGGAGTCGGAACCAATGAAATTCTATTGGAAGCGGCGGATCTAAAGAAATTGCGCCCGCAGGAGATACATCTCGGTTCGGTATATCTCATCGCGAGAGATTTTGAAAAGTCCATCGCCTTTTATGAGAAGCTCTTGTCAATGACGGTATCCACCCGCAACTGCGGTAATAAATTTGCCGAGTTTTTCTTTGACAACAAATGTCTTGCCATAATGAACGAGGCAAATCTTCCGGGACATCACTATGTAGACGGCGATCACAAATTTGTTCTTAACTTCTGGGTAGAGGATTTGAAGCGCGAGCACATCAGGCTCAAAGAACTGAACATCGGTGAAACTACTGAAATCGAAAAGGTTCATGAGGGCTATTACCATTTTGACATTTACGACCCCGACAAAAACGTGTGCGAAATTACAGGAGGATTTAATGACGGAAAAGATGAATAACATATGTCAGAGCTGTGCCATGATTATGAAGGACGACGACCACGGCACAAACGCGGATGGAAGTGTTAATGAAGATTATTGCAAATACTGTTTCTCCGACGGTCATTTCACGAAAGATGAAACCTTGGAGGAAAGAATAGAGGACGATATCGGGTTTTGGATCGACGATAACTGCAAAACTCCGGAAGAAGCCCGCGAGAAGATGAGAAAAATATTTCCCACACTTAAAAGATGGAAATCCAATTAAATTTGAAATTCTCCGCGAAAGCCGACCACGGCTCACTCCGTGCGGCAGAGTGAGCCGTGGTCGGCTTTCGCGAAAAATTTTCAGCGTTAAATTTACGTTGCTGTAACTTTTTCTAAAATCCGAATTGTCTTTTTAGGGCAGATGAAAAATTCGGCAATTCCCTTGACAAAATCCGCACGCGGTGTTATAATAGAAAAGCTGGGGGTACTTCTTCGGAGGTTGAGAGGGCATTTGCCCGACCCTTTGAACCTGTTGGTCAACACCATCGTAGGGAAGCGGATTTCGGATTTTTTCGCCCCCTCGCATGAGGGGGCGTTTTTATGGGGGAATATCATGATCAAAAAATGTCTTACGATAGCGGGCTCGGACTGTTCGGGCGGCGCGGGGATACAGGCGGACTTAAAGACCTTTTCGGCTCACGGCTGCTACGGCGCGAGCGTTATCACCTCGGTAGTGGCGGAGAATACCTCGCGCGTGATATCGGTATACAACTTGCCGGTTGAGGAAATTGAAAAGCAGATTGACGCGGTGTTTGAGGATATTGAGATAGACGCGGTAAAGTTGGGTATGCTGCCCACTGCGGAGATAATCAAAGCGGTTGCGGAAAAAATGCGGCAATATAAGCCGCGTTGGATAGTCTGCGACCCCGTTATGTTCGCAACAAGCGGCGACGCACTTTCGGAAAGCGGCATTTACAGCGCGTTTAGTCATATATTCCCGATTGCGGATTTAATTACTCCGAATATAATTGAAGCGGAGGAATTTCTCGGCGGTTATATCGAGGACGTAGTCAATATGAAAGAAGCCGCGCGTATACTTAACGAATACGGCGCAAAAAACGTTCTTGTCAAAGGAGGCGATTTAGACGGCGACCCCGTGGACGTTCTTTTTGACGGGAAAGAATATTTTGAATTGTACGCAAAGCGTGTAAATTCCCCCAACACCCACGGAACGGGCTGCACGCTGTCATCGGCTATCGCCGCAAATCTTGCCAACGGCGCGGAAATGAAAGAGGCGGTGCGGCTGGCTAAGAATTATATCACAAACGCTATCGAGAGTTCCTATACGGTCGGAAAGGGGCACAGCCCCGTACACCATTTTTATGAGCTTTGGAAATGAATCGGGAGGTAAATTATGGCGATTTCAACTGCGAAAGCCGTTTTTAAGTGCGATGTAAAAACAGTATGGGATATTGTAACAGATTTGAAGAATTACGATTGGCGCAGCGATCTGAGCAAAATTGAGGTCGTATCCGAAAAACGGTTCACGGAGCACACCAAAGACGGATTTGTCACTGTCTTTACGGTTACTTTGACCGAGCAATACAAGCGCTGGGAATTTGATATGGAAAACGAAAATATCAAAGGACATTGGGCGGGGGTATTCGCACAAAACGGTGAACTTACAACGATTGAATTTACCGAGAACGTCACCGCGAAAAGGTTATTTATGAAGCCCTTTGTAAAAGGGTATATTAAAAAGCAGCAGGCACTTTATATCAATGATCTGAAAAAAGCACTAAGCTCGATTGCTGAAAACGTTTGAAAACGGGAGGAATTTGAAATGGCAAAGTCGATCAAGGTACCCACACTTCAAGAGATGCTGGATTATCAGAAGCTGTTCAGTGCGGACCCCATACACAACTGCATAAAAGATACAGAGCACAGCGTTATGCTAAAGCCGATGACGCAGCGTATTTTTTCGGAGAATATGACGGACGAGCTAAAGACGACAGCATGGAAATTCTGCAAGACGCTGGCGAATTTCTCCCACGCGCCGGTGGCTGCTGCGGACTACAAGAGAATGGAGAAATGGCTTTCCGAACTCGGACTTATCGACGTGCTGCTGAAAGCCTGCGACGGATATTTCCCCGACCCAAAATTCAAATACAGCTTTGATACCATCGGCTTTTCCTATTCGATAGCGCTTATCTCGCAGTCGCAGTACAAAAGGTCGGAGTGCCTTGCTCTGCTGGATCGGATCACTCAATATTATGTGAACACCAAAGACGACTGGTACACCGTTCTGCTGCGCAATATGAAAGTTCTGATGAAATTTTATCCCGACCTTGCGCAGTTCAAAGCTGACCTTGAAACAATTTAAACCCGAAAGGAAACAATTATGAGAAAATACAAAACCCAGATGGAAGCGGCTAAAAAGGGGATAATCACCCCCGAAATGAAGACGGTAGCCGAAAAGGAACACATAGACGCCGAAACGCTCCGCGAAAAGGTCGCGGAGGGCTGTGTATGCATACCCGCAAACGTTAACCACACCGCGCTGTCCGCGGAGGGAATAGGCGCGGGTCTGCGCACCAAAATCAACGTCAATCTTGGCATATCGGGAGACGCGAAGGATTACGAGCTTGAGATGCAGAAGGTGGATATGTCGATAAAATTCGGCGCGGAGGCTATTATGGATCTCTCCAACTACGGCAAGACCAACACCTTCCGCCGTGAGCTTATAGCGAGATCTCCCGCCATGATAGGTACTGTTCCCATGTACGACGCGATAGGATATCTTGAAAAAGACCTGCTGGAAATTTCCGCGGAGGACTTTTTAAAGGTAGTGCGCGCTCACGCGGAGGAGGGCGTCGATTTCATGACTATACACGCGGGCATTAACCGCCGCGCGGTGGAAGCCTTCAGGCGCGACCCGCGCAAAATGAATATAGTATCGCGCGGAGGTTCGCTGCTGTTCGCGTGGATGATGATGACGGGAAACGAAAATCCTTTTTACGAGCATTATGACGAGGTTCTGGACATTCTTCGGGAATACGACGTGACCATATCCCTCGGCGACGCTCTGCGCCCCGGCTGCATCGACGACAGCACCGATGCGGGTCAGATAGCGGAGCTGATAGAGCTTGGAGCGCTTACCGAACGCGCATGGGCAAAGGACGTACAGGTAATGGTGGAGGGACCCGGACATATGGCAATGAACGAGATAGAAGCGAATATGAAGCTTCAAAAGCGTATCTGCCACAACGCGCCCTTTTATGTTCTCGGCCCGCTGGTCACTGATATCGCCCCCGGGTATGACCACATTACAACGGCTATCGGCGGAGCTATCGCGGCGGCAAGCGGCGCGGATTTCCTGTGCTACGTCACCCCCGCGGAGCATCTGCGGCTGCCAGATCTGAGCGACGTAAAGGAGGGGATAATCGCTTCTAAAATAGCGGCTCACGCGGCGGATATCGCCAAGGGAGTTCCTCATGCCCGCGACAGGGACAACGCCATGGCTGCGGCTCGCCACGAGGTCGACTGGGATAAGATGTTCGATATCGCCATAGACCCCGAAAAGGCGCGCGATTACTTTGAGAGCACTCCGCCCGCGGACAGGCATACCTGCTCTATGTGCGGAAAAATGTGCGCGGTAAGGACTACAAATATGATACTTGAGGGTAAAGAAGTCAAGTTCTGTACGGAAAAATAACACAGCGCAACTCCGTCGTATCGGAGCTTCAAAAAATTTGCGTTTGCTGAACGGCAAGTGCTGCGCGGTTTCGGCTAAGCACGCGCAGCAACACGGAGTATGAGCAGCCGAAATTTTGAAATTACTTTTAAACAATTTTGCTTTGGGTCAACCTTTATATCAAAACTTAAGGAGGAAAAATAATGAAAAAGATACCCGTAAAATTGAAAAAGTACGAGGAATATCTGAGAAGTACCGAAAAGCCCGCCAACGAAATAACCTTCAAGTGCGGCTCTACCCTTCCTTGGGAGAGCAAATGCGGCGGATGTCCGTATCTCGAAAAAGAGGAGGATTACCCTCGGGACGGAGAAGGCAAACCCATGATGTTTCTGGCGCAGATAAACCTTGACGATATGCCGCCGCTGGAGGACTTCCCCGAGCACGGGCTGCTCCAGTTTTACATAGGGGACGATGACTATTTTGGCGGGGATTCCGACTGCAAGGTGATATATATTCCCGAATATAAAAAAGACGCAGGCGCGCTTATTAAAGAAAATCCCTTTGAGAACGACTATATGGGATACACGCCGTTTTCCGACGAGGGAAAAATGGAATTCAATCCAAAGACTATGTTTACCGGCACGGACTGCCGCGAATTTGAGGAAAAGTTCAAGGACAAGGTTTCGGATAGCGAATGGGACGCTCTTTATCATCTGTGCTACCCCGAAGGCTGCCTTGTTGGCGGATATCCGCTTTTTGTACAGCAAACTCCGCCCTATTATGACGACGGAAAGTTTGATGTGCTTTTGCTCCAGCTTGACGTAGAGGACGAGTGCGGAATAATGTTCGGGGACTCGGGAAACTGTGTTTTCCTGATATCCAAAGAGGATTTGAAAAACAGGAATTTCGACAATGTGCAGTATGAATGGCAGTGCTGCTGAGGCGTATTGATGGGCAAGCAAATAAACTATTGGCTGGAATTTGACGGGTTTCTGCTTCTGGCGCAAAAGGCGCTTGATCTGGGCTGCACTATTGTCAGGGAAGACCTTGGCGAAAAAAACTGCACGGTGACCGAGAGCCGTGATATCGGCATTGTCACCGGCGAGAGCCGCACCTGTTATTTTTTCCACCTGCCCGAGGCGGGCGATATCTCGATCAACAAGTACGACTGCGGCTATCGGCTGAACAATATTTCCAACGATTGCGAAAATTCCGTTATCGAAGCCGGCTTCTCCCGCATAATAACCGAGAGCGGGGAAATCAGCCGCGCCCGGCTGTATCTCACAACGGGATATTACGACAGCGGCGGCACATTTGTTTACCGCCCCGACTGTATCGTAAAGGTTTACAATTCACTGGCGAGATATGTTAAAAAGCTCGCGCCCTATACCGAGCTTACCGGCAGCTATATAAGCATGAAGGACGAAAACTACGGTCAGAGGGTCGAATACAAACACAAGGAATACATTTCGCCATACTGCCTGAAGCTTATGGACGAGGGATATTCGCTGCTTGGCTGAGCAAGCCGCACATAAAGGGTAACAGCGGAGATTACTCCGATATGATACAACGCCGCGCGGGGAGCGCCGCTGCGGTGATATTTTCAGCGAGGGAACGCGTGTTTCGCGGTGAGAGGATACTTTTGAGTATCGACCGACGGGCAGGGAAAACCCTGCCCGTAACGCATTGCGCGGCGCTGAAAACATTGCCGCGCGGAAAGAGGTATCATTATGAAAACAAACATCAGAAAGCTATGCATGGCGGCGTTTCTTACGGCGCTGGCGGTCGTGGGGTCGCTCTTTTCGTTTCCGTTTCTCGGATCGAAATGCAGCCCCGTTCAGCACCTTGTGAACATTATCGCCGGGGTGTACTTAGGTCCGTGGTGGGCGTTGGGAAGCGCGTTCTGCGCAAGCCTTATCCGCAATATTTTCGGGCTTGGCTCTCTTATGGCTTTTCCCGGGTCTATGGTTGGAGCGTTCCTGTCGGGAGCGGCGTTTCATTGGATATTCGGGAAAAAATCCCTTGCGGTAAGGCTGCCCTCCGCCTATATCGGAGAGCTTTTCGGGACTTCAGTTATAGGAGGAATGCTGTCATTTCCGATAGCTTATCTTGTTATGAACAACACCGCGGCTACGCTGTTCGGATTTGTGTTCCCGTTTTTTGTTTCCAGCGTGGCAGGAACGGTCATCGCCGCAATTCTGGTAACGGCAATGAAGCGCGTAAAGCTTCTGGACAGCCTGTTCGGAGATAATAAAACCAAAGTCGGAACCGATAACCTGTCCACATAGCAGCTCAACGCTTGTCTTGCGAAACAAATTTCTTGCAAGAGGAGCATTTCGGGCTATGCGAATCGGTTCTGAGTGACCGAATACGGGACGGAGTGAGATAATTGGATATATTTGACAAGAACTTTAAAGCTGCCATAACGGCGCTTCGCGAAAAGCGCCCGCTGGTACACTGCATAACGAATTACGTCACCGCGGGAGATACCGCCAATATGCTGCTGGCGGCAGGAGCATCTCCGATAATGGCGGACGACCCGGCGGAGGCTGCTGAGATATCCGCGCGGGCGGACGCGCTTCTGCTGAATATGGGAACTCTGTCCGAGAGCCATGTTTCCGCTATGCTTAAGGCGGCAAAATCCGCGAATGAAAAAGGCATTCCCGTTATCCTTGACCCCGTAGGGGTACACCTCTCCGAATTCCGAAGAGCCGCGGCACTGAAAATACTTTTCGAAGCGGATATTTCCATTATTCGCGGAAACGTCAGCGAGCTGCTGTTTATGGGCGGGATACCCGTAAGCTCGCGGGGAGTGGACAGCACCGCGGAAAGAGAAGAAAATCTTGAACTGTCCGCGGCGGCTGACAGCGCGCAAAGATACGGCTGCGTATGCTGCGTTACAAGCGCAGAGGATATCATTACCGATGGCTGCGACGCGGCAAGGCTGTGCAACGGCAGCGGTAAGCTGAAAAATATTACGGGTGCGGGCTGTATGACCTCTGCCCTTATCGCGGCGTTTTCGGCGGTATGCGAACCGTTTTCGGCAGCGGTATACGGCACGGCTTTTATGGGTATCTGCGGGGAAAAATCGGAATACTCGCCTGACTTCAAGGGAATGGGCAGTTTCCGAATGGGTCTTTTCGACGCGGCGGGAATGGGCGCGGAGGAATTTGCGGCGCGTATTATGAGGGATTAAAATGAACAAGACAGATAAGAAAAAAATCGACTATACCTTATATCTGGTAACGGACAGGGAGCTTATGTCCTGCCGTACGGTCGAAGAATCCGTTGAACGCGCAATAGCCGGCGGAACGAGCGTGGTGCAGCTCCGTGAGAAATGCTGCGGTTCGCGGGAATTTTACGAACTTGCGCGGCGGGTGAAAAAAATCACATCAGATTACGGCGTGCCGCTTATAATCAACGACAGGCTGGATATCTGCCTTGCCGCGGACGCGGACGGGGTTCACCTCGGGCAAAAGGATATTCCCTGCTCAACCGCGCGAAAAATCCTCGGCGCGGATAAAATAATCGGGGTCTCCGCCGCCCTTCCCGAGGAAGCAAGGCAGGCGGAGCTTGACGGCGCGGATTATCTCGGAGTGGGCGCAGTTTTCGCCACATCAACCAAGTCCGACACCCGCCCCGTTACTCCCGAAACAATAAGGCAGATACGCGCCGCGGTAACCATTCCATTTGTGGCTATCGGCGGGATAAATCTTGAGAATATTTCACAGCTTTACGGGCTTGGGATAAACGGCGCGGCGGTTGTTTCAGCTGTCGTGGTGCAAGGTGATATAGAAGCTGCGGCAAGAAAAATGAGAGCGGCGGCGGAGAAGCTATAAAAAATCGGCGGGAATCCCGCCGATTTTTTATATTCATTTAATTATTTATTCCGCTGTTTCGCACTGATTGGTTTGAATTTCCTCAGTAATAAAAGAATCGGCAGTCAGACTCTCATCGGTTACAGCCTCTTCCGCGGTTTGATTACCATTAATACCGTATTCCTTCGGCAGCGCCTCACCATAATATGAATATGTGTTATCTACTTTCCATATCGTCCCGTCATTGTTCAAAACATATCCTGTATATGCTCCTACCGAAGACGCGAATTCATAATTCAACACCAGAAGAGTCAGATCGCTTCCGTCCTCACCGCCGTTACTGAATTTCACAGGAGTAAAATCCTGAAGCGCCGTTTCCTCTTCAAACCATTTCACAGAATCCTTTACAAAGCTTTCAAGACTGGTCTTTTCTTTCTGTTCATCGGTCAGCTCATCATAATCGCTGCGGCAAACCGTTTCAAAATCATAACCGCACAGTTCAATTTGCCCGTTAATGATATGGATATAGCTATCATCATTGTCAGAAAGATAGTATCCATCATTAATCAAGGTCTTCTCTAACGTTACTTGACTGTGTATTATCTCCTCATTATCTGCACTCGCAACAGAACAACCGCTCATTATAAGACTTAATGAAATTAACACACAGTTTATAATTGATTTTCGCATACCAAACCTCCATGAAAACAATAGTTAATAATTCCTCATATAATAACAGCCATTATAGCCTATAGTTACCTTTGTAACCTTTCCATTACTGTTTGTTTCAACATCAATATCGTTTGTTTGAACAAGAAAAGGTCCATTTTTTTCAGATATACTTCCGCTTCCGGTTTCAATTGTCCCTTTTCTATTATAATACACATATAATTCATCCTTTGAAAAAGAAAAAGAACTTGGTGAAGAAATAGTCAAATATGCGTTTGTGGAACCCGATATTGAATAAATAACTCTATGCATCTCGGCATCAGATGATGAAAATGTCATGTATATGTCCGATAATGCGATAAATTTACCCGAATAAGTAGGATTGAATGAAGCACCTGCAAAAATCGTACTGGAAAACATAAAGAGCACAGCCAAAAGCATTGCCGACACTCTTTTAAATACCTTTTTAAACATAAAAATTTTACCTTTCTTTGAAATTATATCCCCTGCAGAATCAACTTTACTTATAATTATGCTCTTTTGGATTAAAATTGCAAACGGTACAAACATTTTTTACACTAATTTAATATTAAGTATATCATTTTGTTGAATTTCTGTCAATAGGAAACATAAACAAAAAAGCAATATAATATATGGCAGATTTTAACAAACGCATATACATTATACTATTTTATTACTCCTATGTATTACTTTGAACGGCTTGACTTTCCGCAACAGCGTGAATATCAGACAGATATCCCTCAACGGATTCTATAAAATCATCAAGCGGAACGCCGTCGACCATAATGTTTGAGGACGAGCAATTGGCGCTTCTTAATTGTTTATCCACGGCATTAAGCGAATAAACACAGTCATCTTCGATAACGAACCGTCCCTGAGGACCGCTCAAAACAGTATATGTGCCATCATCATTTTTTCTCGCAAAAACAAGAAAACTGTCACCTATGCTCATCAAAGGGTCGTCGGATAATTCAACGGTCTTGTCTTCAAACACTCCGCCCGTAAAAACTAACTGCACATCATCGGTTTCCCCATATATCGACTGTGTTGTTTCAACCGTATACAGAGTTTTGGGGAGAATTTCATAATAAAACGATTTCGAATCTTTGACATTTACAATTGCAATATAGTCGCTGTTCTCCGTTAATTCCTCAACATCCCTATAGTTATACCCCCAACTGGCATGCAACGTAGTAATCAATTCAGTCTCTTTTTCGGGTTGACTCTCTAAGGGGCTTTTACATGCTGTTAAAAAGATAATCGGCACAAATATACAAATAAATCCTTTTTTCATATTGACACCGTTACCCTTCTTTATACCAATAATATGCACCGCCCCGCATTGCCTCAATACGCTCATAAGGAATATATAATATATCCTCCATGACCTCGAAATAAATCATACCCGTTTTCCTGCTGGTAAACGCAGGGCACTCCCCCAAGAAATCATCATCTATGGTGAATTTGTCCGCGGGAAGCTCCTTTAAATCATCGGGAATATCCTCCGCGCCCTGCATACAGGTGAGATAGTTGTAGCACCAGTCGTGCCCCTTATAGACAAGATGAGCAAACCGAACGTCCGAATTTACCAGGCAGTAATAATACCCTCCCTTAGAAGTATAGCCGGGACCGTTGAACCTGCGGGAAAGCACGAATACCACCTCGGGGTGCTCATCGCTCACGAAAACCGCGTCATTTCCCGCGAAATCCTCCGACACTATCTCGTTGTCCTCGCGGGATATTTCGTAAAAGCCCTCGGGAATACCCTCCAGCCTATAGAATTTATGGTAATATTCTTGTAGGTATTCCTTTCCGTTTACTGTAATAGTGGCATAAGGGTGACCGCCGTTAAGAAGGCTAAAATTAGAATACTTGTATTTCAAGGCAAGTGGGCTTATTACTAAATAAATAACAACAAAAATAACGACACAGATTAGTGAAATGATAATACAGACAATCGCTTTATTTGTCTTTGTTTTCATATCTTTCCTCAAATCAAAGCGCCGCCCGCGGCATATTTAATCCCGCCGCGAAGCGGTGCTCTTTAACATTCAACTAAACGATATTAACCAAAGTACTCAACTCCGCCCTTGAACAACAACTGCTCCTTGTTGCCGTCGACATTTTTTGCAACGCTGTCGGTAAGGCGCTCGGTGTGACCCATCTTTCCGAGCACACGCCCGTCGGGGGAGATTATTCCCTCTATCGCGTACATGGAGCTGTTGGGATTGAACGCCGCGTCCATGGTGGGATTTCCCTTAAGGTCGACGTACTGCGTAGCGACCTGCCCGTTTTCGATAAGCTTTTTTATCACCTCGTCGGGAGCGACAAAGCGTCCCTCACCGTGAGATATCGGGATAGCGTGGATATCGTCGGGCTTGCAGTGCATTAGCCACGGGGACTTGTCCGTGCATATCCTTGTGTAGACAAGCTGCGACTGGTGTCTGCCTATTGAATTATATGTAAGGGTAGGGCTTTCGGGTGTGAGCGGTATGATATGCCCGAACGGAACAAGTCCAAGCTTTATCAGCGCCTGGAATCCGTTGCAGATGCCTATCATAAGACCATCGCGCTTGTACAGCATCTCCTCCACCGCCTCGGCGATTTTCGGGTTGCGGAAAAAGGCGTTGATGAATTTGGCAGAGCCCTCAGGCTCGTCGCCGCCGCTGAAGCCGCCCGGAAGCGCTATCATCTGCGAATCCGCTATGCGCTTCGCGAACTCCCGCACGCTTTCCTCCACGTCCGCCGCGGAGAGATTGCGTATAACGAATATCTCGCTGTCGCCACCATAACGGTTGAAAGCCTGCGCCATGTCGTACTCGCAGTTTGTTCCGGGAAATACGGGAATAAGCACTCTCGGCTTCGCGATCTTCGGAGAGGTGCGACCCTCGAGAAGTTGACAGCCGCCCGTGTAACTTATCTTTTCAGGAGCGGGCTGCTCGTCCGGTTTCTGTTTGAAAACAGGTTCCAGAACATCGTCCCACTTGCTTTCAAGCTCCGCGATATTCAGCTTCACGCCGCCGCAGGTTATCTCGTACTCGGGAACGGTTTCACCTATGATACGGATTCCCTCCGCTTCCTCCTCCATCTCCAGCACAAACGCGCCGTAAACGGGGGTGAAAAGCTCCTCGTCTGTCAGGTCGATTAGCTTCGCGCCGACGCGGTTTCCGAGGGACATCTTGAAGATACCCTCCGCCGCGCCGCCGTTCGCCACCGACCACACGGAAATAGCTTTTTTATCTTTAATGAGCTTCTCAACGGTTTTAAATACACTCTTTACGCTGTCAAAATCGGGCAGACCGTTTTCGTCGTATTTCGGCGCGATATAGCCGATTTTGCTGTACGGGCACTTGAACTCCGCGGAAATGATATTGTCGGTCTTAGCCGTGCATATCGCAAAGGAAACCAGCGTAGGGGGAACGTCTATATCCTCAAAGGTGCCGCTCATGCTGTCCTTGCCGCCGATAGCGCCGCAGCCCATCTCAAGCTGAGCGCGGTATGCGCCAAGCAGCGCCGCAAAGGGCTTTCCCCAGCGCTCGGGCTTGCCCTGCGTTCTCTCAAAATATTCCTGGAAGGTAAGGCGGCAATTTTCGCTTTCACCGCCCGCTGCAACTACCTTCGCGATACTCTCAACGACGGCGCAGACAGCTCCGTGATAGGGCGACTGCTCCGAAACCGCAGGGTTGAAGCCCCACGCCATAACGGAAGCAGTTTTGGTGTTCCCGTCAAGCACGGGAATTTTCGCCGCCATAGCCTGCACGGGCGTCTGCTGTGTTCTTCCCGCAAAAGGCATCAGCACCGTGCCCGCGCCTATGGTGGAATCAAAGCGCTGCACCAGACCCCTTTGCGAGCACACGTTAAGATCGGTGACAAGGCTCTCCCAATCGGCGGCGGTATTTTTCCTGCCGGTGGAGTAGCTTACGCTGACATCGGGAACGAAAACGTCGGTGTGCTTCTCCGCGCCGTTGGAGTTAAGAAACTCGCGGCTGATGTCAACAATGGTTTTGCCGTTCCAGTTCATCTTAAGCCTTGGCTCTTCCCTTACAACCGCAACGATAGTGGATTCAAGATTTTCCTTTGAAGCAAGCGCGCGGAATTTTTCCGCATCCTCGGGAGCTACCACTACCGCCATTCTTTCCTGTGATTCGGAAATGGCAAGCTCCGTGCCGTCAAGACCGTCGTACTTTTTGGGAACGGCGTTGAGGTCTATCTCCAGACCGTCGGCAAGCTCTCCTATCGCCACGGAAACACCGCCCGCGCCGAAATCGTTACAGCGCTTTATAAGGCGGGTAGCCTCGGGATTTCTGAAAAGCCTTTGCAGCTTTCTTTCCTCGGGAGCGTTACCCTTCTGGACCTCCGCGCCGCAGCTGTCCAGCGACTTCACGCTGTGCGCCTTTGACGAACCTGTTGCGCCGCCGCAGCCGTCGCGCCCCGTGCGCCCGCCGAGCAATATGATTATATCCCCCGCCGCGGGTCTTTCCCTGCGCACGTTGCCTATGGGAGCAGCTCCCACTACCGCGCCTATCTCCATGCGCTTAGCCATATACCCGGGGTGGTATATCTCCGAAACGTGCCCCGTAGCAAGTCCTATTTGGTTGCCGTAGGAGGAATACCCCGCCGCCGCGGTGGTGGTTATCTTTCTCGGGGGCAGCTTGCCCTTAATCGTCTTTTCAACAGGCAGCAGCGGGTCGGAAGCGCCCGTAACGCGCATTGCCTGATACACATAACTGCGCCCCGAAAGCGGATCGCGTATAGCTCCGCCCAGACAGGTAGCCGCGCCGCCGAACGGCTCTATCTCGGTGGGGTGGTTGTGAGTTTCGTTCTTGAACATCAGCAGCCATTCCTCGTCCTTACCGTCAACGTCTACCGTTATCTTTACGGAGCAGGCGTTTATCTCCTCGCTCTCGTCCAGATCGTTAAGCAGACCGTCCTTTTTCAGCTTCTTTGCCGCCAGCGTCGCTATGTCCATAAGGCACACGGGCTTGTTCCCGCGCCCAAGCTCCTCGCGGTTTGCGCGGTACTCGGCATAGGTGTCGGCGATATAGGAGGGCTTTATGTCGCAGTTATCTATGATAGTACCAAAGGTGGTGTGGCGACAGTGGTCGCTCCAATAGGTATCTATCATGCGGATTTCCGTAATGGTGGGGTTGCGTTTCTCGCTTCTGAAATAATCGCGGCAGAATTTTATATCGTCGTTATCCATAGCAAGCCCGTATTTTACCACGAAATCAGCAAGCTCGCTCTCTGTCATGTCAATAAATCCGCCGAGAGTTTCCACGCTTTCGGGTATGTTATATTTTACCTCCAGCGTTTCATACTCCTCAAAGCCGCACTCGCGTGACTCCACCGCGTTGATAAGATAATGCTTTATCCTTTCAAATTCATCATCGGTGATACTGCCGCCGAGTATGTATATTTTCGCATACTTTACAGAGGGTCTGTCGCCCCTGCACAGCATCTGGATACACTGCGCCGCCGAATCCGCCCTCTGGTCGAACTGCCCCGGGAGAAACTCCACCGCGAACATTCTCTCGCCCGCGCCGAGCTTCGGCAGCTCATAGAACACCTCGTCCACGGGCGGCTCGGAAAATACCGTCGGAACAGCCTGTTCAAAATTTTCCCTTGACAGCCCCTCCGCGTCGTAACGGTTTATCACCCTTACGCTCTCCACCGACTTCATTCCAAGCGCCACGGTAAGGTCGGACAGCACCGCCGCGCCGTCCACCGCGAACTGCGGCTTCTTCTCCACATAAATACGATAAACTGACATTATCCTATCCTCCATTATATAGTTTGCAATTTATTTATAATCAGGGTCGATCTGAGTTATAATTCCGTTAAGCAGAGTTGACAAGAAACTTTTGGATTATGTTGACGAGAATTGAACCATTTAAAAGAATTTCAAAATTCCCGCAGGCACACTCCGTTACGTTCCGCTTCGCTGCACTTCACCCCGCGCGATTGCGGGAAACGCTCAGAATTTTCGCAGCAAATTCCGAGTTATAATGCTTTTATGCGGCGTTGACAAAAAGCTGTTAGATTATGTTGACGAGAATTTAACCATTTAAAAGAATTTCAAAATTCCCGCAAGCACGCTCCGTTACGTTCCGCTTCGCTGCACTTCACTCCGCGCGATTGCGGGAAACGGTCAGAATTTTCTGCGAAAATTCTGACACTTTTTGAAATTCAGATGCGTCAACTTTATGCTGCAAAAATTTATATTGTCCTGCCCAGGCAGTAGCCCTCTCTTGCCGAGGTGATCTCCACCTTTACCAGCGAGTGCCGTTCCAGCTCCTCGCCGTATATCCTCACGGGAACATAGCTCCCGCTGAAGCCGTGACTGTACTGTTCGCTTTTCCGCTTCTCTATCAGCACCGTCTGAACGCTGCCAATCTGCTTGTCAAGAAAACGGCGCTCCAGCTCTTCCCCAAGGCGAATCATGCGCGCGGCGCGCTCCGACTTTATCTGCGGAACAACCTGATCGCTCTGCTCCGCGGCAATCGTTCCTTTCCTTATGGAATAGGGGAACACGTGAATTTTCGCAAACCGCATTTCTTCAGCGAATTTCAGACTTTCCTGAAACTCCTCGTCCGTTTCCCCCGCAAATCCCACCATAATATCCGTAGTTATGGCGCAATCGGGAAAAGCGCTCCTCAGCTTTTCCGCGACCTCGCGGTACATCTCCGTATCATAGCGCCTGTTCATGCGTCTTAGCGTTTCATCGCAGCCCGACTGAAGCGCAAGGTGAAAATGCGGGCACAGCTTGTCCGAAGATTTGAACTTCTCTATCTCGCTGTCAGTTATCATTTCGGGTTCGAGAGAGCTTAGTCTTATCCGCTCCACACCCGCAACCTCCGCCGCTTTTACCGCGTCGCCGAGCGTAAGCCCCATTTCCTGTCCGTAGCAGCCGAGATTTATCCCCGTAAGCACTATCTCCTTGTGACCTCTCTCGACGCAAAGCAGCGCCTGCCTTGAAATATCCTCGAGCCTTCGTGAGCGAACCCGTCCGCGCGCAAATGGGATTATACAATACGAGCAGAACCTGTCGCAGCCGTCCTCCACCTTTATAAAGGCCCTGGTTCTGTCCGTGTCCGCTCCCGAGGAGTCTTCGTCGAATACGCGGCTCATAGGCTTTTCGCTGATGATACGCACTCTGTTTGCGAGATATCTTTTCACCATTTCGCATATGCCGCTTTTCTCGGCGTTGCCGGTAACGATGTCCGCTCCCGCGACAGTCCTTGCCGCCTCGGGATAGCTTTGAGGAAAGCAGCCGCAAAGCACCGTCACGCATTCGGGATTTTCCTTTTTGCACCGCGAGACCGCCTGACGGACTTTTTTCTCCGCCATGCTTGTAACGCAGCAGGAGTTCACCACATATACGTCCGCGGCTTCACCCTCAGCCGCGCGTGTAAAGCCCTCACGCTCAAACGACTCGGCGATTGCGGCGCTCTCACAGGAATTGACCTTGCAACCAAGCGTTATTACAGAATATTTCAAGCTCTGACCCCCTTATGACGCTATTGATTTTTGTTGTTCCGAGCGGGATTTTTTTAAAGAATTTACCATACCGCGGCAACTTGCTTTGCAAGCAGTCGCAAGACTGCTGAAAAAGCTCCGTTGCACTGCGCTCCGCTTTCACGGCAGCTTTCGGAAGACACATATGCGGGCGATCTGCACTGCATCTTTGAACGCGCCCTTGCTCTCCCGACCTCTGAGCAGCTCCAAACCGCGCAGCTCTTACTTCTAATATTATACTTTAATAATAGGTCGGTTGGCAATAAGCTATTTAGACAAAATGAAAAAATAATCTAACAATATTATAGTCTAAATTTCCGAATTTTTCAATAAGCTCTTGACTAATTGCCGAATTACTGCTATATTATACTTAGGAAAGCAAAAGAGCTTTTCCGCAATCAAAAGCAATGAAAGGCGGCGATAACAATGAAGGAGCTTAAGGTAAAGCTTGAATCCATCGAATCGGTAAAGGAGTTTGTCGGCATGACAAACCGATGCGCGTTTGACATCGACCTGGTATCCGGCAGATACGCCGTTGACGCAAAGTCTATTATGGGCATTTTCAGCCTTGACCTATCGAGGGCGCTTACGCTGATTGTTCACGCGGACGATGAAAAAAGCGCGGGATTCCTTGAGGAAGCGGATAAATTTATCGTGAAATGATCCCTCCCCAACAAAACCACAAACATACCGCCGCAATACCGCGGCGAAGTACAGAAAGGAAGAAATTATTATGACAACGGCAAAAATCAACATCAGCACCATTGACGACGTTAAGAATTTCGTATCCATCGTGACCAGATGCGATTACGACGTGGACATCATTTCGGGCAGATATGCCATTGACGCAAAGTCCATCATGGGTATCTTCAGTCTTGATCTCTCCAAGGAGCTTACGCTCAATATCCACAGCGACAGCTGCTCAGATTTCCTCGATGAGATCGACAAGTATGTCGTAAAGTAATCGGTGCGTTTATATCACAAAATTTCCGACGAGGGACATTGCGGTTTCGCTTTGTCCCTTGTTATTTTTGGCGTTTTTTGTAAGCCGTCAAATTTTGCTCAGAGCAAGGTACGCTTTTGCCTTGTTCAGCACAAGCCTGTCGTTATCGTAAGCCAGCGCCGCGGATGCGCTGCCTATCTCAACCCACCGTATGTCGGATATCTCAAGCTCCTGCGGCACGGCTTCAAAGCTCACTGCCCGCCCGATAAAATACACGACCTCCTTGCAAGTGTCACGGCGCGGATTGAAAATAACCGTTTCACGGAACTCGGCGTCGTCTATCACAATGTCGATATTTGTTTCCTCTTTGGTTTCGCGGACGGCGGTGTCAGGCTCGCTCTCGCCCTCCTCCATATGCCCCTTGGGAAACGACCAGCAGCCCGACAGAATATGTTTGATAAGCAATATCTCCGTATTGCCGTGGAATTTCCTGTACACCACCGCGCCGCAGGATTTCTCATAATTCAAATCGTTATCACCCCATAGCGGAATAAACGGCGTCGGACTTTTCGGCGCGGAAAATCACAAAAGCTTGTCCTTGACCGTCCTCCGTTCTTATAACCTGTCCGCATAGCCGCTCAACGCTTGTCTTGCGGCATATTTTCCGCCTTTCTCCGTTGATTTTTCTTGTCAGGCTGAATGCGTCGAGCCAATACTTACAGTACGCCTGCGGAAAGTTTGTTTCGTAAACCAAGCATTTCGGGCTATGCACACAGGTTCTTAGTACATTATTATATTATAACATAAATTCAAGGTTTTGTCATCTGTTTTTATAAAGATTTATTTCCGTTTATTGCCGATATCCCCCATGCTTCGGCCCCCATATCCGAAGCGCTTTTTTGCGGGACATACCGCTCATGGCAGTACCGCATATAGTTTTTCCGAGCCTGAGCAAAAAAGTTCATTTGTGCAGCATGCACAACGATTTTGCGCCAAAGCAGTCAATTTTTTATGAAAAATGCATTAGGATTTTTAAGGAGCAAAGTTTAGTTAATTTTACAATAAGAAAATCACAATCTACCAAAAAATAACAGTTTTCAGCCAAAAAGGAAAGTGGTTACAAAACGGTTACAAAATATTTTTGTGCAGTTTTAACAAAAGCGCATCTGCCTTTTAGTTTGACATTTCCAAAAAAAACGAGTATAATAACAACAACCTTGACAAAGGGGCGGATTTTTATGCCGTGCGCCATACCAAACGCGGCAGAGCTTAAAGAAAAAGAACGCTCACGCTCCCTATCAATGGCAATGCTCTGTTGGGGACAGCGCGTTTGTCTGTCACTCCGTGGATTTCCCCAAATCCGCGGAATGATCACAAGGAATTATCGAACGGCGAAAGCCGCGGCAGAGGAAACAGCGGAATGCCCGCCAACCTCGGATAAGGACTTACGGAGGCAATATGAAACCACAGATAGTTAATTCCAAAATGAACAAGCTGATAATCAAAAGCAGGATCGTAAAGCTGGCAATCTTCGCGATGTCAGCGGTTATGATCGCAATGATGATGGGTAACCTTTATTACCGTGACCGCGTTTACATCACGGATAACGGTGTAACAAGGGAAATGATGACCTCGGAAACGGACGTTTACGCAATCCTCCGCTCGGCGGAATATACATTGGGCGCTCACGATCTGGTGACATACGAGTCGATTGACGAAAGCACGGCATATATCACCATCCACCGCTCCTTTAACGTAAACGTTACAGCCGACGGCAAAACCACGGTCGTGCCTGTAATAGGCGGTACGGTGGCGGAGGTTCTTGCCAAGGCGGGCGTGGAAATAGGCGAACATGATACGATAGACTGCGAGCTTACGGACACGGTTTACGCGGATATGAACATAACCGTTACACGGATATCCTATGAGATGCGCACAAACGAAACCGAAATACCCTTTGAGGTGGAATACGTAGACAATTCCAACATGGTCATAGGCACGGAGAATGTGCTTGTAGAGGGCGAAAACGGTGTTAAGACCTATTTTGTAAAGGAAACTTATCATGACGGAGTCCTCAAGAGCCAGGAGCTGGCGCTTGAGTCCATAACCAAAGACCCCGTTACTCAGGTTATAGAGCGAGGAACGGCACTTGGCGTTCCTTATGCCAAAATGGAAAATCCCGAGAGCCTTAAACTTGTCAACGGGCTTCCCGAAAGCTATACGAGAATAGTTTCGGGCAAGGCGACCGCTTACACGGCGGGTTACGGCGCGAAAACTGCAAGCGGCAGACTTGCGGAAATAGGCACGGTTGCGGTAAACCCCAACGTCATTCCCTACGGCAGTGAGCTATATATAGTGGCTCAGGACGGCAGCCGCGTTTATGGCTATGCTATTGCCGCAGATACGGGAACGGCTCTGATGGAGGGTATAATCGCGGTTGACCTTTACTTCGGAAATTCCGCGGAGCACTTCGGCGACAGCTGCGACTGGGGCGCGGTTTACGCGGACATCTACGTGCTCTCCGAGGGCAGCGGAAGATAATAAAGCGCTTTGCCGCGCGGGATCGCTTTTAGCTTTCCCGCGCGGTGTTTTTACGCTCCAAACCGATTGAATTTATCAAATGTTACAGTTTTGCATATCAAAATTCGGCACAGATACCATTGACACAGAAGCAATTTCATTATATAATAAAGATAGCAGTCCTTATGTTATCTGTCAAACGAAAGGAAAATATTATGATTTGTAGTAATTGCAGCAGTGAAATAACAGACAGCGCGAAATTCTGCCCCATTTGCGGTCAGAAATGTGCTCCCGCTCCGCTGTTTTGCACAAACTGCGGACTGGAGCTTAAAGCAGGCTCCAAATTCTGCTCCGTTTGCGGCACTCCCGTCGGGGCAAGAGAAGCCAAGCCCGAATCTATCGGATACGCGGGTAATATCGATGCTCCCGAGAACGCTTCGGATAGCCTTGTGGCAGCAATGCCCGCAATTCCCGAAGAAGCGCCGGTACTTCCGGAAAGCCCCGTTATAAGTGAGATTCCCGCGGGAATACCAACCCCCGTGAACAGCGCACCGACAAGCGGCTTTGGCGTACCCACTCCCGTAAACGATGCAGCGAGCGCGGTAACCGCTCCTGCGGCAAGCACACCGATATATGCGGGCACTCCCGCGGCAGCGCCCGCTCAAAGGGTAAATCTTGCAAAACCGACCGCACAGCCCGACACGACCGATTTCGGCGACCTCGGCTTCGCGGGGGCGGCTGTGATGCCCGTGACCCCCATCAAAAAGCACGGCGGCGGAAAAATTGCCGTTATAATCTGTGCGGCAGTCGCGGCTGTGGCGGTGATTCTGGCAGTGGTATTCCTGCTGAACAAAGGTCCCATAATGAATATGTTTATGGGCGACAGCCGATATGCCTCCATGATAGAGGGGAGAGGGCTGAAAACCGTATCGCAATACGCCGACAGTCCGCTGATAGCTCAGGGAATAAAGAGCGCGAGCGCCTCCTACGCGGCTTCGGCGGCAATGATGAATAACTATGACGATGACATGTATGCGGCTCACACCGTAATGACCCATGAAGTCGATGCCGCATCGCAGTTCGCCGCTATGCTGGAGCAGTATGAGAGCATTATGCTAAAAACCTACGGTGTAAACTCTCTTTCCGTAAAGCTGAATACCGATATCGCCGTTACCGACACCGCAAAGGCACTGCTTTTCGGCAGCTATGCCACCGATGAGGACAAGGCGGAATTTGACAAAGCGTTGGAAGCGCTTAACTCCATAACTCTTACATATGACATTACTGCCGAAAAGGACGCGGCTATGTTCGGAGCGGAGATGACCGAAAGCGGTCTTACCGTCAACGCACAGGCGTTTATACTTTCCGGCGGCACGGTTTACCTTTGCTTCCCGTTTGGCTCCGACAAAGCGATAAAGTATGTCGTGAAAGACGGCGAAACGGTTTTCGTTGAGGAAGCCCCCGAGCTGGAGTTTGACGAGGACGAGATCTCGCGGCTGATAAAGGAAATCACCGACATTTACCTCAGATATTATGAGAACTCCGAGATAGTTATCGAGAGCGACGGTGAGCTGTTCGCAAGTGACGCCAAGGCTCACGGAACACTTATAACTGCGACTATGAACAGCGCTCTTATTGAAGATATGTTCGCGGAGATAGGCAGGCATATCGCGGACGACACCTATTTCAGCGGACAGATTATCGACTATGTCAATGAATGCGGTATGGAGCTTACCCTTGACGAGTACAAGGAGGATATCATCGACGCATTCGCCGACATAAGCGGGGAGGACTATTCGCTCATTATAAGGTCGGTGGTTGACAAGAACAACAACGTTCTCGGAAAGAGCTACGCGCTTAACTTTGATAAATCCGAGGACACCTTAAGCTACGGCATATATTCGTCGCTTCAGGACGCTTGCTTCAGCTATGTTGAGAGCAGCGACGTATTTGCTGCGGAGTTGGAGCATTTTTCCAGCTACGGCATCATCGACAACAATACGTACACCGATATGTACACCAATGAGTTCGATCTCTCCGCGCTTGTGCGCAAGACCTCCGAAACCGACGGCTCGGTAAGCATAAAACTCCGCATTGATGACGATAGCTACGCGGCGAATATCGAATACAGCGGAGCAAAGACCGAAAAATTCCTCGGCAACGACGTCAGCACGGGAACATACACATTTACGATAACTCCCCCCGCCGACTTCACCGAAGAACTCAGCAGCAGCGACGCGGCGGTTCTGGCGGCGCTTTCCGCGGCAAAGTTCACGCTTTCCTCCGAAATTGACGGCGGCGCTTACGTGTGCAACTTTAAGGTTGAAGTTCCTCAGTACGGCAGCTTCGCGGTAAATACTGCTGTCAGCGGCTCGGACGGCAAGGTGACCGTTCCCTCGGGCGATGTTATCGAAATAAGCGACGCTCTGGCGGAATACCTTTCCTCCTACAACTTTATGTATGGCTACGGCAGCTATAACGGAACCGAACTGAGCGATTCGGACAAGGCAACTATGGAAGAGCTTTACGCGCTGTTCGCGGAGCTTAAGGAAAAAGCGGCTTCCTCCGATTCCTACTTTGCGCAGTATATCTCCGAGGCTCTCGAAGAGTCCGCAGATAAGCTGTCCGAGATTCCCGAACCGTCGGCGAGCATTGAGGATATAATCGCGTTAAACAGCCGCGCGGACAGCGATATTTCCCGCTGCGACTCCATAAGTCAGAATTATTACTACATCAGCGACGAGCTGAAAGATAAGTTGTTTGATTTGTCAAGCAGACTTGGTACAGTTTATTACGACAGCATTTCCTATAATATGACACAGTCGCAGTTTGACGAAGTGGCGGCAAGCTTGGACGCGATGGAAAAGGAACTGGACGATATCGAAGCGCAGGCGAAAAACACCAAAGCGCCCGCGAAAGAGCCGGCAGTTTCCTACGATTTTGACAGCATGAGCTATGAAGAGCTTTTGACTGCCTACTACGACCTTTCCTACAATTACATTATGGCGAGCCTCAGTGCAGACTACGATTTTATTGAAAGCGATGAGTTATCAGCACTGGCAAAGAATATTGAAACAGCCGATACAGAAGCCCTGAACAGCCTTAACAAAATTTCCAATTCCCTTAGCGACGGAAATCTTTCCGTTCCTCTGCTGAGGGACGCAAGGAAAAAAATGAAAGCGTTTGAGGAAGCGGTAAACGAGTTTTTAAACGCCATGACCATATCTCAGTAGTTACATGAAAAGTCCCGCGCTCCGGCAAGAGCGCGGGACTTCAGCTTGTAGAAAAAGCCTATTTGCCACGCAATGTCGGCGCATGAAATTTCAAAAAGTCGCGCGTTTGCGAACGCAAACGCGCGCGGTTTCCGTTAGGCATGCGGAGTGAAGCGTAGCGTAACGGAGTATGACTAACGGAAATTTTGAAATTTTTTTAAATAATTCGCCCTTGGTCAACCTTTATATACAGACTGAGTCCCGCGCTCTTGCCGGAGTGCGGGACTTTTTCATTTATATTTTTCGTGAGAGTCGGAAACTGTGGATACAAAATGCTATAGATATACTTTATTCCTTGATTTCAAAGCTGTTTATTTCCAAATCTGTCTTTGGCTTGCGGAATGTTTCAAGGACCTTTGTTCCGTAAACATACCAATCCATGTTGTATATCTCATTCGCCGTCATGCTGTCATACTGTGTATATTTGATACTTCCGCTGTTATCTTTCAGTTCCCCGCTGAAAATATATGCCTGTCCGCCGGAGACCTTTGCGGCAAGGGCGTTTATAAGCTCCTGCGTGCCGTCTTTAGAAGCGGGCAGCGCATCGGAGAGGTTTATTATACCGTTGCCCATAGACCCCAAATATTCTTCCGCCAGCCATGTGTCAAGCGTTATCTGCTTGAATTGCGATAGGAAAAAGCTATCGCGCGAGCTGTAATAATACATCAGCATATTTTCATAATTCGCCGCGTCCGCGCCGTAGTTTATGTTGCCCACAAACTTTATCCCCTTGCGGTTACAGTATTCGGCGGTTTCCGGAGATTCGGTATAGCTTATGATAACGTCGCAGCCCTCGCTTACAAGAGCGTCCACGGCTTCGCGTATCTCATCGTCGGCATCTGCGGTTGCCGCAACCACCGAAGCATTCTCATACACCAGCTGCGCGCCGAGAGTAACCGCGTTGATAAAGGGGGTGCAGTAAAACTGCCCTATATCCGCAACCACGCCGACTTTCTCGTTTTCGGAATTGAACGCAGCTGCCAATCCCGCCACATAGCCCGCCTGATAAGGCGTTTCGGTATACGCATACACATTCGCTGTGCTTACATGAGAACCCATCGACACAAAATTAATGTTCATGTATTTTCCCGCAACGGACGTTATCGCATGGGTGTAAACCGGACTTGCCGCCACGATATATGTGCAGCCGTCCTCCGCCAAAGTCTTGACTGCCGCTTCAAAGTCGGAGATCGTAACATTATCAATATATTCGGTGAACAGATCCGAATGACTTACCGCTTTAAGCCGCTGGGAGTTAAGCTCCTCCGTAGTTCCGCCGCCGTCGGCTCTGCCATTGAAGATATATCCCACCTTGGCGGTTTCCTCCACGGGTTCGGAGGTAACAGCCTCAGCAGTTCCCTCTCCCGTTGCCGCGCCGCTTTCGGCATTGTCCTTACAGCCCGCCGCCCCGAGCGCGGTGCACACCGCCAACAAAGCCGCGAGCCTTTTAAAACCTTTTGTCATATTAAAATAGCCTCCTTATAAAGAGATTCAGCCCGTATATAAAGGTTGACATTGTGTTTATCTTAATGCGCAAATAAAAATATCCGATTCTATTATATCACACTTTTCTGAAAATTGCAATATTAACAGGAAATTTTTATCCTTGAAACACCACGCTTATTTCCCCCGCCCCGCTGAATATCACATCGGGCTTTTCGGAAGACAGAGCGTCGTATTCGGAGCGCTCCTCGCTCGCCGCTTCGGTATCGCCGTAATATCTGAACGCCAGCCACTCCCGCATTTTTGCCAGAGTTTCGGGCGTTGCCGCCGTAACACTGTTGCCGCCGTGGAATATCCTTACCGTGCCGCCGCGCATTACCAGCTGCCGCGCCAGTGCGAAAGCCATATCACAGCACTCCGAAAGCCCGCTGTCGGATATAAGGATATTGGTGCTCGCAAGCCCGTTGGACTCATCAAGCCGCACCATAAGGCGGCGCTTTTTTGCGGAGAGCTTATAATTTATGCGGCGCAACGAGTCCCCGGGAAAATACTCCCTGTGCTCATACCCGGGAAGCCCGCCCGACATCACCGAATGCCCCTCCTCAGCCTCCTCGTCCTCCGAGGGCAGATTTTTCATTATTATCTCGGGACCCGAATACTCTATCGGGCGCGGGGTCACGGCTATAGTCGCCGTTTCGGAAAGCGGAACGCGAAAACGGACAATGCTCCAGAAATCCCTTACCGTCACCAGACACGCGGCGAGAGTGTTCAAGCCGCTCCGCTCCGCCTTGTAAGCCCCCGTGACAACCGCCCTGCGACGGAACAGCAGCGAGGTCTGTACCGCGGCTTCGGCGCTGCCCTCTATTTTTATCTCCATAAACGGAAGAAAGCAGAAGCCATTTTTGCTTACCACAACGTCGTAATACAGTCTGTCGCCGAACTCCGCAAACTCAGCACGGGGCTTAAGCTCCACTGTAAAGTGCTTTCTGGAAAACGCGCAGGTCAGTGCGGAGAGCAGTCCCACTCCCGCCAGAACATACACCAGCGCCCAGCCTATGCTGCCGTTAATGAAAACAAGAAAGAGCACCGAGAATGCCAGCGCCTGGATATAGCTTGGGATATGCGTCATTTTCTCATTCTCCTTTTCATTCTCCGTATCTGCTTATAACAGCGCATCAGCCCGCCCGCGTCCGCCTCTCCGCCGCCGTAGAACAGCTCGTCCGCCGCGCCGCATATGCGGCTTGCCTGCTCGGGCATTGACAGGGTTCTTGTTATTATGTCACAGACCTCACCTACGGCTGTGCTTTCGGGATTTACTCCGCTTATGCCGGCGGCAAGCGCTCTTGTGCGGAGATAAATCCCGCGCACCCTGCTATGCTTGCTGCGCAGCGGGAATGTAACTGTGAACAGCAGCTCCGAAAGCGGTCTGCGGAAAATCATTATTAGGACGATGACTATTCCCGCCGCAATAATATAAGGCAGCAGAACCACTCCGCTTTCATCATCGTTTATGACGGGGACATACCTTGTGGGGTCTATCATCATCCACCCGAAGCCGTCCATATATATTGACGCTACTGCGTGAGCCTGCGCGTCGGTAACATAAAACAGCCCGTCCTCCTCAAGCACATCCTCCGAGAGATTGAAGCCCTCGGTGTAGCGCGCGGTCAGCCCCGCCGCTCTCGCTATAAGAGTGGCGGCAGTGGCGAAATCGCTGCATATCCCCGTTTTGCTCTCGAAAATAAAGTACTCCGCGTCAACCACCGCCGGAACGAAATCCATGTCATACACAAAGCCCGACTCGCCGAACCAGCGTTCTATCGCCAGCGCCTTGTCATAATCCGAGTCAAGACCTGCGGTGATATCCTCCGCAAGCTCCTCTATGCTCTCCGTCATGCCCTTGCTGTATGTGACTTCGCGGTAGCGCTTCGCAAACTCCATTTCATCAAGAAAAGCGTTTGCCGTTGAGTTGGTTATTACATTTTCCTCCGCCGCGTCCGCAAGGAGCTGCCCGAAATCTGTTTTTTCCATCGCCCTTATAAACTCCTCGTTGGGCAGATCGAAAAAGTAATCGAGTGTATAAGCAGCGTTTGTCTGCAGGTTGGACTCGGTAAATATCTCGTCGCGCATAGTGCGGAACGAACGTCCCGAATATCCCGCCACCCTAAGCCCGAATGTATCGTTGGGGTGAATTATAACGCTCGTCTGAGAGCCGTCCCTGATAGCTATCCCGACCTGCGCCGACACGGGACTCATTTCTCCCGTGACGGCGCGCCCGTCAATGGCGTTTGTTGAGTAGGAAACACTTTTCAGCAGCTCCGAATACTCCTCAAGCATTCCAGCCTCCGCCGCGTTTTTGAGCCTGTAAATAAGCTCCGCCGAGCTGCGCCGCGAGGCCGTGGTCTGCCAATCCGCATAACCCGTATCGAATTCCCGCGACGTGCGCCAGCCGCCGCTGCCGTAATACTCATCGAAAGCCCACCGAACCAACGTCATGGGTGAATCCGCCCCGGCGATAAACAGCAGGTTTCCCTGCGGCGAGTTGGCTCCCGTATTCACCGAGGAGGACATGAGGAAGTTGGTCAGCCTCTCCGAAGCCGCGTAATACCCACCCGTTTCGGAAAAGACATTGTCGAGGTACTCGCCCTGCGGAGTTTTGTCGCTCCGCGGCAGCACCGCGAGAAGTCCCGCCAATACCGCACCCGCCGCCAGTACCGCCATAATGCGCTCCCGAACGGAACGCTTGTCGATTATGTAGATATTATCCGCGGGAAACTCGGGGTGAGCCATGACCGCCGCGGAAGCCGCAAACCCCGTCAGCATGAATATCAGCATACCCCCGGGAATACCGCCCGCCGTTCTCACGGAAAGTATCAGCGGAATGAACGACGGCAGCATAAGAAAGCAGGGTCTTGGGGAATATACCGAAAAATAGCAGCACGCAAAGCCCACTATCACCGAAAAGACCACTATGCTCACGCCCGCGAAAAACGGATCAAAAAAACTGGACGCGGTGAAAATATAGTCCATAATGCTGTTTCCGCCGCGGGTATACTGCCCCATATAAAGCAAAGTCATACACACGAACCCCAGCGCCATTGCCGCCAGCGCCGCAAAGCCCTTATGCTTTCTCAGCACGTAAAACAGCATGAAAACGCCGATGCTCAGCACCGTCATGACTATAGTACATACCACTATCCGACTTCTGCTTATTACATACATCAGCGAAAGGCTTATCGCGGCAAGATAGAGAAATATCAGCGGATACTCCCGTGTTATGAAGATCGGTTTTGATTTGTTTGTTTTCATAAATTCTTTCCGTTATTTAAAATACTGATACAGCCTGCACATCATCATTCCGTTGTACAGCTTGCGGTTTTTGTCCGACTTAAGCCCGAAAATATTTTCAAACTCCTCGTCGGGAGTGATGATATACAGCTGATTTGCGCCCCGCGGCAGCAGCCGCCCGCCCATGATCTCATACAGCTCCCGCGCCTGTGAAAGCTCCAGCATACGCTCTCCGTATGGGGGATTGGTTATTATCTTAGCCGCTTCGGACAGATCCCCGTAAGAAAAATCCCTTATATCCCGCTTTTCGGCTCTGATATACTTTTCCAGACCCGCTTTTTTGGCGTTTGCCAGAGTAAGAGCAGCGCACTCCCCGTCTACATCATAGCCCACCGCGCGGAAATCCGAATTGCTGCGTATCGCTCCGAGAGCTTCCTCGCGTGCGCTCCGCCATGCCTGCTCGGGGAGAAATCCGTAGCGCTCACCCGCGAAATGCCGCTTCAGCCCCGGCGCGATATTCAGCGCTTTCAGCGCCGCTTCTATAAGCAGCGTCCCCGATCCGCAAAACGGATCGCACACGGTATCCCGTTCCCTCACCCTTGCCACGTCTATTATTCCCGCCGCAAGCGTTTCCTTTATGGGGGCGGCATTGCTCTCCCTGCGGTAACCGCGCTTGTGCAGACCCGCTCCGCTGGTGTCCAGCATAAGCGTAAATTCGTCCTTCATCAGCGAGAATCTTACCTTGCACTCCGTCCCGCTCTCCTCCATAACATTGACCCCGTAAGCCCTGCCGAGATTTATCGCCATAGCCTTCTTCACTATCTTCTGACAGGCGGGAACGCTTTTCAGCACCGAATTGATACTGTGACCCGTGTTTGGAAAAGCGTCGTACCGCCCGATGTATTCCGACAGCGGCAGACGGAGTATCCCCTCAAACAACTCGTCAAACGTCCTTGCGCGGAACTGACCAAGCACGGCGCAAACGCGCTCCGCCGTTGACAGCCCTATGTTAGCCCTGGCGCAGACCTCCGCGCCCCCGCTGAACATAACGCGCCCGTCACTGACGGCAATATCCTCGCCGCCGATCTTTCTCACTTCAAAGCTCAAAGTTTTCTCCAGCCCGAAATGGCATGGAGCAATAAATTTATGTCCCATAATATCTCCCGATTCAAATTGAATTTCCCGCTCCGCAGCTGCTTGATTGGCAAGTAGCTGCAGCCCGTAAATAAAGGTTGACCTAAAGCGGATTATTTAAAAAAATTTCAAAATTTCCGCCGGGCATACTCCGCTTCACTCCGTTACGCTTCGCATGCCCGGCGGAAACCGCGCTGCATTTGCCATTCGGCAAATGCGCGCCTTTTTGAAATTTCATGCGTCGACATTGCATTGCCAATAAGCTTTTTCTACAAGACGTAACAAATTGCAAAGCAGGTCGTTGCCGACCGCCGTGAAATTCATACGTAAGCGTTCGGTTTATGTCTGCTTCCAGCGCCTTTGACTGCTTGATTTTTGTGTTGCTTTGGATTAAAAACGCTTTTGGCGCGCTAAGCTCTTTGCGAAACACGGAATTTAGATTTCAAAAAGACTTGTCCCCTTGACGGGGTGCGGCAGCAGACTTCCGCATAAGCCGCCTGACTTTCTATATGGGACATTGAATTATCCGCATTTGCAAATGCTGCATATGCCCATAAACCCGCTCTCAGCCAAGCCAACAGCCTTATCTTATATTGTAACACATATTCGCGAAAAAGTCCAACATTGCAGCGGCTTTTTTGCAATATTTCCTTTGTGCAAAATCAACAAACTTACAAAGCACAAATTGGCTTATTTATCCAAAATATAAGGCTTGTTTCAAAAGCGGTTGAAAAAAATTCAAAAGTAATATATAATATAGACAAGGATATGCGCGCAGATATCCGTTTCGGATAATTATCCGAGAAAAGCGTATTATATAATTCAGGAACTACGCGCATCTACTGAAAGGAGTATATTACCATGAGTATAAAACTTGATGACAAATACCTTAAGGGCTTTGTGAGAGAGCATGAGCTTTCCGAGATCGCTCCTATGGTCAAGGCGGCGCACGATACGCTGTCCGCCAAAAACGGTCCGGGCAGCGATTTTCTCGGCTGGGCAGACCTCCCTGTGGATTACGACAAAGCTGAATTCGAGCGCATCAAAGCCGCGGCAGCCAAAATCAAGAGCGACAGCAAGGTGCTGATAGTTATCGGCATAGGAGGTTCATATCTCGGTGCAAGGGCGGCGATAGAAGCGCTCAAGTCCACGCTGTACAACAGCCTAAAAAAGGACACCCCCGAGATATACTTTATCGGCAACAGCATAAGCCCCACCTACCTCAATGAAGTTATTTCCCTTGTGGAGGGACGCGATTTCTCGGTAAACATCATCTCCAAGTCCGGTACGACCACCGAGCCCGCTCTGGCGTTCAGAGTATTCCGCGATCTGCTTGTGGAGCGTTACGGAGAGGACGGCGCAAAGGGCAGGATATACGCCACCACCGACAAAGCCCGCGGCACTCTTAAGGAACTTTCCGACAAAAAGGGTTATGAAACCTTTGTTATTCCCGACGACGTGGGCGGAAGATTCTCCGTGCTCACCGCGGTGGGTCTGCTTCCCATCGCCTGCGCAGGCTGCGATATAGACGCGCTTATGAAAGGCGCTGCCGCCGCACGCGAGGAATACTCCGAGTGCGATCTGGACAAGAACGCCTGCTACAAATATGCCGCTCTGCGCAATATCCTTTACAATAAGGGGAAGAGCGTGGAAATGCTCATAAGCTACGAGAACAGCTTTGCAATGATGGCGGAGTGGTTCAAGCAGCTCTACGGCGAAAGCGAGGGCAAGGACGGAAAGGGTCTGTACCCGTCCTCCGCGGTTTTCTCAACAGATCTTCACTCGCTGGGTCAGTTCGTTCAGGACGGCTCGCGTGTCATGTTTGAAACGGTTATACAGTTCGCCGAGCCGCAGAAGGAATTTTTCCTCAAGGACGAGGCGACCAACGTTGACGGACTGAACTTCCTTTCCAACCAGAATATGTCCGTTGTAAACAGAAAAGCGTTTGAGGGCACGGTCATCGCTCACACTGAGGGCGGCGTTCCCAATATCGTTCTGGAGCTTCCCAGGCTCGACGAATTTGAGCTTGGTTATATTATATACTTCTTTGAAAAGGCATGCGCCATAAGCGGCTATATGCTGGGAGTAAATCCCTTTGACCAGCCCGGCGTTGAAAGCTACAAGAAGAATATGTTCGCGCTTCTCGGAAAGCCCGGCTACGAATCGGCACGGGCGGAGCTGGAGGCAAAGCTCGGCATCTGACGGCGCATATCCGATACGTCGTTTATGCACAATTATTTTATTCACGGAGGTCAAACACCATGATCAAGCTCATCACAGGCAGAAGAGGTTCTGGCAAGACAAAGATTCTCATCGACGCAATCCATGAGGCGGAAAAAAATACCAAGGGCAATGTAGTCGCGATACAGAAGGGCTCTTCCCTGAATACCGACATTACCTATAAGGTACGTCTGGTAAATATCGAGGATTACGCCGTTGAGGGTATTGACGCGTTCTACGGCTTTATAGCGGGCGTTATGGCATCAGACCATGACTGCACGGATATTTTTGTTGACGCAACACTTAAAATCACAGGCAGAGATTACGCCGCCCTCGGCGAAATGTTCGCAAAGCTGGAGAATATCACAAACTCCACAACCGTTACCTGCACCATCTCGGCGGATAATTCCGAGCTTCCCGAGGAAATGAAAAAGTTTATTGTCTGATTTTTTCGGAAAAACGCTTGACAAACCCGAATTTGTGTGTTATAATACTTAACGTGCCTATTACGGATTCCGATTGTCGGACTCTGAATATTTATTGGAAAGCTATACTACACTAAGGGGGTGCAATAATGGCAGTTCCGAAGAGGAAGGTATCTCGCGCAAGACGTGACAAAAGACGTTCACAGGTTTGGAAGTTATCTGCACCTGCTTTCTCACGCTGCAAGCAGTGCGGTGAGCTGAAGCTCGCGCACAGGGTTTGCGGAAATTGCGGTTATTACAATGATAAGGTCGTTATCGCTAAGGAAGCGTGATCTTTTCGCGTGTAACTAAACTTATGTTTACGAGAGGCGGTTTACCGTCTGCAAAACAGGCTCGGCTTTTGCCGAGCCTGTTAGCTTTATAAAAAGTTGATCCTAAGTGAATTATTAAAAAGAATTTCCCGCACCGCCGCAAACAACGCTTTGCGTTGTTTGCGCTATCTCGCCATAAAAGCGCAGCCCGCTTCGCGGGCTGCGCTTTCACGGCGGATTGCGGGAAATTCATGCGTGGGCGCACAGTGGATTTTGGCTTTCAGCGCCTTTGCTTCACTATTTTTATGCAGCTTTTAGCTGTCTTTCCACATTTGATAGCTGCTTAGGGTCGGTATTTGACCAGCCTTTTTGCGCAGCTTCGAGTTGACATTTTAAAGTTAATGTGCTATAATAAAATCACACTAATAATTTACAGATTACGGTCAAAAATACATATGGTCAGAAAATATGAAATCAAAAAGTTCCCCGAAATCAGGCGTTCGGGGAACTTTTATAGGGGGGGTGAGGGCGTGCAGTCCTTTGTTCATCTTCATGTTCACACAGAATACAGCCTGCTCGACGGAGCGTGCAGGATTGCTCCGCTTGTGAAAAAAGCTGCGGAGATGGGACAGTCCGCTCTTGCCATAACCGACCACGAGGCGCTTTACGGCGCGGTGGAATTTTACAACTTATGCAAAGCGGACGGTATAAAACCGATTATCGGCTGCGAGGTGTATGTCGCCGAGGGCAGCCGCCTTGAAAAAACGCGCCGCGGCTTTTCGCCCTATCACCTGACCCTGCTTTGTGCCGATAACGAGGGCTACCGCAATCTGTGCCGCCTTGTTTCTGATTCGTTTATCAACGGTCAAAGCGAAGTGCCGCGCTGCGACAGGGAAACCCTTGCACATTACAGCAGGGGTCTGATAGCGCTTTCGGGCTGCGGCGAGGGAGAGATTCCGCGCCTGCTGGAGCAAAATCGCTGCGGCGAGGCGCTGGAAACCGCTCGGTGGTACGCCGACGTTTTTACGGATGGATTTTACCTTGAAATACAAAACCACAAGACCGAGCGCGATAAAAAGCTTTGCGCCGATATCCGCGCGCTTGCGGAGCAAGCGGGTCTTCCGCTGTGCCCCACCAACGACGTACACTATATCACACCCGAGGACAGCTTCACCCAGAAAGTGCTCTCCTGCATTGGTCAGGGAAAACGGCTCTCCGACCGCAATCCGGCGGAGCTTCCCACAGACGAATATTACCTTAAAAGCGCCGAGGAAATGCGGCTTCTTTTCTCGGAAAAGGAGCTTGCTGCGACCGCTGAAATAGCGGAGCGCTGCAATGTGGAGTTTGAATTCGGCGTGACCAAGCTGCCGCTTTTCACTGCCGAGGGTGTAACGGACAATGCCGCCTACTTCCGCAAGCTTTGCCGCAAGGGCGCGGAAAAGCGTTATGGGGAAATAAGCGGCGATATATCGCAGCGGCTGGACTACGAGCTAAAAATAATCGAGAAAATGGGCTTTGTGGATTACTACCTTATAGTATGGGATTTCGTGCGCTACGCCAAATCTCAGGGCATTCCCGTAGGACCGGGCAGGGGAAGCGGCGCGGGAAGCCTTTGCGCATACTGCATGGGTATCACCGATATCGACCCGCTTCGGTACAATCTGCTTTTCGAGCGTTTTCTCAACCCCGAGCGGGTATCCATGCCCGATTTTGATATCGACTTCTGCAACGAGCGAAGGGGCGAGGTCATAGAATATGTAAAGCGTCGGTACGGCGCGGATCATGTGGCGCAGATAGTCGCTTTCGATACCATGAAAGCAAAGGGCGCGATCCGCGACGCGGCGCGGGTCATGGGAATGCCGCAATCCGTATCCGACTCCGCGGCGCGGCTTATCCCAAGCTTTAACTCCACACTTGAAGAGGAAGCCGAAAACGGAGAACTGGCAAAGCTGTGCGCACAGAATGAGGACGTGCGAAGAGTGGTGCGCGTGGCGCGTTCAATAGAGGGAATGCCGCGCCACACGACCGTTCACGCGGCGGGTATAGTCATTACACGCGATCCGATAACGGAATATGTTCCGCTGCGCAGCGACGAGGGGGAAATAGTCACACAGTACACTATGGGCATTCTGGAGCGTCTGGGGCTGCTTAAAATGGACTTTCTCGGGCTGCGCAACCTTACCGTAATAAATAATGCCGTGCAGCTGATACGCTCTCAGCGTCCTTTTGAGCTAAAAAATATTGACGAACAGGATACCGAGGTTTTCAGAATGCTCTCGAACGGCGGAACAATAGGAGTGTTCCAGTTTGAAAGCGAGGGTATGACCTCTGTGCTTATGCGGCTTCAGCCCGTATCCATAGAGGACCTTACCGCGGCTCTTTCGCTGTACCGCCCGGGTCCCATGGCGTCCATACCCACCTATATAGAAAATAAGCGCAAGCGCCCCGAGGATATCACATACAAGCACCCTCTCCTTAAAGATATACTTTCGGTGACCTACGGGGTGGTCGTGTATCAGGAGCAGGTAATGCAGATATGCCGCGCAGTGGGAGGGTATTCCTATGGCAGAGCCGACCTTGTGCGCCGCGCCATGTCCAAGAAAAAGCATGATGTGATGGTAAAGGAGCGCGGGGCTTTTGTTTACGGAACGGAGGAAAACTGCGGAGCGGTCGCCAACGGCGTTCCCGAAAAAACCGCCAACGAGATATTTGACGAGATGGTGTCCTTTGCTTCCTATGCCTTCAACAAGTCACACGCTGCGGCATATGCCACGGTGGCGTATCAGACCGCCTATCTGCGCAGGCACTTCTACCTTGAATATATGACTGCGCTGATATCCAGCGTTCTTGACAGCACATACAAAATGGCGGAATATATTTCGGATCTGTCCAACAACGGAGTAAAGCTGCTCCCTCCCGACATAAACAGAAGCCGCGCGGAATTCACCATGGAAAACGGAGCTATGCGCTACGGTATGCTGGCGATAAAAAATCTCGGCAGGGGTTTTATCGAGAACATCATTTCAGAGAGAGAGCAGCGGGATTTTTCTTCGGTAACGGACTTTTGTATAAGAATGGCGGCTTACGACAACAACCGCCGATATATGGATTCTCTTATAAGCGCGGGGGCGTTTGACGGCTTTCCGCAGACACGGCGGCAGCTCAAGCAGGGCTGCAAGGCGCTTCTGGATTTTTCGCAGGAGGAGTATTCACGGCGCTCCGGCGGTCAGCTCGACCTTTTCGGGGACAGCGCCGCGGAGGAATTTGAATTCCCGGACGCGGAAGAATTCCGACCCATTCAGCTTCTGCAAATGGAGCATGAAGTTGTGGGACTTTACATCTCGGGGCATCCCGTTGACGAATATCTTTGCCGCGCCGACGCGGACTGTCTGTATATAGCCGACGCGCTCACTCTGCCCGAAGGAAAGCCGCTTTCGATAATGGGGCTGCTTCTGTCCAACCGTCCGAGCACTGCCAGAAACGGTTCGGCAATGTCCTTTGCCTCGTTTGAGGATAATTCGGGAATCATCGAAGCCGTGATGTTTCCCGACCTTTACGGGAAAATAGGGCGTATCCCCGAGGGAGAGGTCTACTCTGTGCGCGGGCGCATATCAGTAAAGGGAGAGCGCCGCAGCATAATCTGCGAGCGCGTGACCCCCGCCGAAAAACTGCCCGAGCACCCTCGGCAGACACTGTACGTAAATATCCGCTCCGACGACACTGCAAAATATTCCGCCGTTTCCGCGCTGTTTTCGCGGTATAAGGGAATATCCCGCGCGCGGATATGCTTCAGCGACACCCGCAAGGTAATGCGGCTGAACGGGCTGCTCGGAGTTAAGATATGCGACGGACTGTTAAGGGAGCTAAAAAGGCTTTGCGGAGATGAGAACGTAACGGTGAGGGAGTAAACCGGCATACAATAACACAAAATATCGCCCAAAGACTCAAAAAGCCTTCGGGCGATGCCACTTTAATGCGGAGCTTGAAAATATTAAGCCGGAACATCATGAAATAGGATCAAATTCGCTTTCTTCATAAGCATTATTTCTCATCTGCACTATCTCGTCTATGCTGTAAACTCTTATTTCTCCGTTTTCTATCATTTTATCCCAATCGGCGATACAAGAGTCGACGGAAATAAATTTTGCGTCGTTTACCTCTATGTAGTTTTGAGAGGGGGTCATGAACGGAAAATACGAATAAAAATCGCTGCCGAGAAACTCACTGAAAGAATAGAAAGTAAACAATATGGCTACAGTGTTGAACAGAAGAAGCAGACCCGCAAATATTGCGACAATTGTAAAAACTGTTTTTTTCGCTTTTGACATAATAATAACCCTTTCTTAATTTTACATATTTTACCGGAAAAGCTTTAGCGTTAACCGTGTCTTTATTATACAAATAATTACACCAAATAATGACATTCAATAAATGGTGTATAGCTTATTGCGGGTAATCGTTTTCGAGCTCTACCGCATAAAATATCGTAAAAAACGGTTAAAATGACATCTGAATTATACACAGATTTTCTTTAAAAAAATCCCGAAAATTGTGGAAAAAGCCACATTATTATGAACCTTGTAAGCTAAAACAAAAAAAGCACTTGACTAAACGGTGTGAAATATAGTAAAATATAATTCGTATGAAACCGAGTATTCGGTAATAAATATTGGAAGTTCAAATAGAGCAAGGCTGAGCTTATGCAGAAAAGCAACGCCCGAAAAGAGCGACGTAAAGCTCACGCAGGAAAATTCAAAAAGTGCGCATTTGCCTTAATGGCAAATGCGGCACGGTTTCCGCTAAGCACGCGCAGTGAAGTGGAGCGAAGCGGAACGTAACGGAGTGTGCTTAGCGGAAATTTTGAATTTTCAAATTCAAATAAGGAGAGATAGATATGGAGAAAACAATTGGCGTTCTGACAAGCGGCGGCGACGCCCCCGGAATGAACGCGGCGGTGCGCGCCGTTACCAGAACCGCCCTTCAAAAGGGCTTCAAGGTAATCGGCATACGCCGCGGATATAATGGGCTGCTTAACGGCGATATGGTGGAGCTTAAGGCGAGAAACGTTTCCAACATCATTCAGCGCGGCGGCACGGAGATATTCACCGCGCGCTGCAAGGAGTTCAAGGATTGGGAATACGTTCTCAAGGCTAAGGAGGTCTGCGAAAAGGCTAACATGGCGGGCGTTGTTGTCATCGGCGGCGACGGCTCTTTTAGGGGAGCTGCCGACCTGTCCAAGGCAGGTATTCCCTGCGTTGGCATTCCCGGAACCATCGACAACGATATACAGTGCTCGGAATACACCATAGGCTATGATACGGCTATGAACACCGTTATGGAGCTTGTCGACAAGCTGCGTGACACCTCCCACTCGCACGAGCGCTGCGCGGTTGTAGAGGTCATGGGCAGAGGCGCGGGACATATCGCGCTGAATACCGGCATTGCGGTAGGCGCTATCGCGGCGCTGGTTCCGGAAGTCCCCTACGACTTTAACGAGCTTGTAGCGAAAATAAAGAGAGGGCGCGAAACAGGCAAGGAACAGTTTATTATTATCGTTGCCGAGGGCGTAGGCGGTACCGAGGAGCTGGCAAAGCGGATACAGGAGAGCACGGGGATCGAATCCAGGGCGACTATTCTCGGTCACGTTCAGCGCGGCGGAAGCCCCACGGTTCGCGACAGAGTTATGGCGAGCGAAATGGGCTATTACGCTGTCGAGCTTCTCGAAAAGGGAATTGGCAACCGCGTTGTCGGAGTCAAGGACGGCAAAGTGTACGACGTTGACATTCAGGAGGCGCTTTCCATGAAAAAGCCTTTTGACGAGCGTCTGTACAAAATAGCAAACAACATCAGTTTCTGATACCGATTTACATTCCGCGTGCAGATATCCATACAAAAATCCTGTCTGCACGCCGGCTGCAAATCGGTTTAAGAATAAATCAACAGAGTAGAATACCGCGCGTTAAGTGCCCATCGGACGGAGAGTTGCCGACGGGACGAAAAGTGAACTATTAATTCGCTTGCGGTGCGGTGTTCGCATCTCGCTGTATATAAATTGAATATAGAGCCATCAGCGGCAAAGCCATTGACCTTTATTCTTTTTGTTTATAGCGAAGTTAGCTGCAAGGAGGATAAATCAAATGGCTTTTTTTACTAACTTCAGGAAATCCGCGCAGGAGCTTAAAAGCGTTCGCTGCATTGTTACCATAGGCATGCTGCTGGCGGTGGCAGTGGTGCTTGACGGCTTCGGCTCGATAAGAATCGGTGATTTTTTAAAGATAAATTTCACGTTTCTGCCGCTGTCGCTCATAGGTATTTTGTTTGGTCCGGTGGCGGGTCTTTTTTCGGGACTTATGGTGGATATTATCGGCTATATCATTAACCCGATAGGAGGATTTATTCCGTGGCTTGTGCTGATAACGGGACTTGAGGGGCTTATCTACGGAATGGTGCTGTATAATATCAAACCCGAAAAAACAATGTTCACCGTTATCCGAATCGTTGCGGCAAGGCTGTCGGTATGCCTTATATGCAACCTTACGCTCAACACGCTGGCGCTGTACAGCTATGGCTTTCTGGGTGAGGGCAGCTTTGAAATGGTTTTCGGCGCAAGAATAGCCACCAACACCATCACATTCTGCATAGGCTCGTACATGATGATGGCGGTGTTGCTGCCGCTTAAGCAGTTTTACGACAGAAAAATAAGAAAGCTCTCGATCAAAAGCGCGGGAGAAAGGAACTAAAAATGACTAAACTTGGGTTTATCGGAATCGGCAATATGGGCGGCGCGATAATAAAGGGCATTCAGGGGAAGCTCGGGAATACGGCGGTTTTCGCCTATGACAGCGACCCCGCAAAGCTGGAGAATCTGCGCCTTGTCGGCGCTACCGCCGCGGACAGCGTAAAGGGTATGGCGGAAAAGTGCGACTACATACTTCTCTCTGTCAAGCCGCAGCAGCTTGATGGGGTTTTAGCGGATATCAAGGAATCCGCAAAAACCTCCACGGTCTTTATTTCCATCTGCGCTGGAATTTCTGCGGAATATATCAGGCAGCGCACCTTTGCGGATGCTAAGGTAGTACTGGTTATGCCCAACACGCCCATGATGCTCGGCTGCGGAGCGTCCGCGCTCAGCCGCAGCAACAATGTAAGCGACGAGGAATTTGAATACGCGCGCAAGATCATGAGCTCCTGCGGCATTGCGGAGGTTATTCCTGCGGACAAGATGAAAGAGATCATTGCCGTAAACAGCAGTTCTCCCGCGTTCATCTACCTTTACGCCAAAGGGTTTATCGATTACGCTGACAGCGTAGGCATCGACAAAAATACGGCTCTGCGGCTTTTCGCACAGACGCTTATCGGTTCGGCGAAAATGATGACCGAAAGCGGCATGACGGTGGACGAACTGATAAAGCAGGTGTCCTCACCCGGCGGCACTACCCTTGCCGGCTTGGAAAAGCTGTATGAGGGCAAGCTGATAGAAACCGCGAAGCAGGCTTGCGAAGCCTGCACCAAGAGAGCTTACGAGCTTGGCAAAAACAATTGAAAAATAAAGCAGGGGCGCCCAAATGCCCCTGCCGGACTTTATATAAATATTGACCAAAAGCGGATTATTTAAGGCAACACCGCGCAAAGTGCGGCGGAATGCAATAATTGTGTGAGTATATTAAGACAGCGACGATGAACAATTCGGTAAATATTTGGAATTCAGAGGTGAATAATGTTTTCTGCGAGGATTAAAGATGTTGATATGGTATTTGAAACCGCACCATCAAATTTTTCGCCCAATTCAATCGACAATGGCACATTAGCCATGTTATCTGTCATTGATTTTTTACCAGATGACAAAGTATTGGACTTGGGGTGCGGGTACGGCGTTGTAGGTATACTTGCAGGCAAACTGATAGGCGAAGAAAATGTCATAATGTGTGATGTTTCCGAACAGGCAATAGAATACGCAAAAATAAATTTACGCATTAACGATGTGCCGGATATCAGAATCAAATTGAGTGATGGATATCAAAATATAGAAGAAAAGGATTTCACACTTATACTGTCTAATCCGCCGTATCATACGGATTTTTCTGTTGCGAAACACTTTATAGAGGTTGGATTTAAAAAATTGGTTTTGGGCGGAAAGCTGATTATGGTTACCAAAAGGCTCGATTGGTATAAAAATAAGTTGACCTCTGTTTTTGGCGGTGTCAGGGTTCATGAAATAAACGGATATTATGTTTTTGTCGCGGAGAAAAGAAATCAAGCCGTAAAAAAGAAAGAGAAAGCGACAAACAATTTGTCAAAAAAATTGCAGCGCAAACAGCAGCGCTATAAGGTTAGTCGAAAAAAATAGACTTTTATATCAATCGGAATTATATAACCTCTCGTTATTTTGCATTTAACTTGCACTTTATGAAATTTCCTGCTACGCAATGTCGGCGCATTAAATTTCAAAAAGCACACATTTGCCAACTGGCAAATGTGTGCGGTTTTCGTTAGGCATGCGGAGTGAAGCGTAGCGTAACGGAGTATGACTAACGGAAATTTTGAAATTTTTTTAAATAATTCGCCCTTGGTCAACCTTTATATACAGTCTGCGGGGACATCTTACGATGTCCCCGACCTTATTGCTATACGTAATACTGCGCCTGTGCGTGGAACATTTCCGAGTATATTCCGCCCTCGCGGTTCACAAGCTCATCATGTGTGCCAAGCTCCTTTATCGTGCCCTCGCTGAACACGGCTATCCTGTCGCAGAATTTGCAGCTTGAAAGCCTGTGTGAGATATACACGGCGGTCTTGCCGCCGACCAAGTCGTTGAACTTACAATATATCTCATATTCCGCTACGGGGTCGAGCGCCGCCGTCGGCTCATCGAGAATGACCACGGGAGCGTCCTTGTACAGCGCCCTCGCTATGGCGAGCTTCTGCTGCTCACCGCCCGAAAGCTGCACTCCGTCGCGGTCGAACTCGCGGAACATCATGGTATCCCGCCCCTTGGGGAGGGAATTTATTTTGTCAAGAAGCCCCACTTTCGCGAACATCGCGTCCACCGCTTCGTCGCTGTCCTCCGTGCCGAGAAGTATATTGTCCTTGGCAGTAAAGGAAAGCAGCCTGAAGTCCTGAAATACCACCGAGAACAGCTTCATGTATTCGTCGTAGTCGTACTCGCGGATATTCACTCCGTCAATGAGAATTTCGCCCTCGTCAGTGTCGTAAAGCCTGCACAGCAGCTTTACAAATGTAGTTTTGCCCGCGCCGTTAAGCCCGACAACCGAAAGCCGCTCCCCCGCCTTTATGGTGATGGATACGTTTTTCAGCACCTGCACGCCCGTATTCGGGTAGGAGAAGCTGACGTTGCGGAACTCTATCGTATGGGGAGTTTTCAGATTTTCCACCCGCCTGTCGCCCTTTTGCAGCATGGGCGGGTACTCCATCAGCTTCACCACCTCATAGGCGTAGTTGCAGCGCTTTACAATATTCTGAAAGCCGAAGATAGCGCCCTGCACGGACCCGTTCAGCGTACCTCCCGCCGAAACGAGCTGAGAGAATGTGCCGATAGTGATTTTTCCGAAGATGGCAAGAGCGCCCAGATAAAGATACGTTCCGAAGTCGCGTATTGCCACCACGATTACGTCCAGTATCGACAGCGGGTACTTCTTGTTTTCCCAATCGGTGTCATACTTCATAACGCGGTCCATCTGTTCATCGGATTTTTTCAAGAGCGTTTTTGCCGCACCGTATATCCTAATGTCCTTTCCGAAGCGGAAATTTTCAAGCCCCCACAGAATATATCCCCATATGCGGTCTATTTTTGACACGTCCGTGAAAAACTTTATTTCGATTTTGTTCTTTTTGCTGTTGATGACTGCCGAAAATGCCAGCAGCACCGCGATAATAAGCAGCATCCACGGAGCGCTTATAGCCAGAACCGTCACTACTCCGAAAATTGTCAGAACGTTTTTGAGTATGGTGAAAAAGGCGGAAGATATCCCGTGAACCCCGTTGGAGTAATCCAGACCCTCTTTGCCGCGGTTTATCTGGTCGAGCGCTTCCTTGTTTTCCGTCAGCGCGAAATCTATCTCCATGCAGCGCTGTGATATTTCCTCGGAAACGAAGTTGTAGAATTTATCCGAGTATTTTTCCAGATGGACGGACAGCGCGGTGCTTATCATTGATACTCCCACCTTGAGCCCGATCATCAGCGCCGCGCAGATGATTATATGCTGTAAGTCGCGCTCGGGACTTATCAGCGAATCCAGCAGCATCGGCATAAAGATTATCTCGGGAAAAGGCACTAACGCCCCGAGAATAACGTTTATCGCCGAAAGTATAAAGTAAGCCTTGTCAAACTTCCAAGCGACAGGGAAAAAGTATTTCAGCGTTTTTCCCACAAGATTTTTGCGCGCCTCGTCTTTTTCGTTTTGGATATTTTTTGTATTACTCATGTACGGCACCCCCTTCCGTATCCTCGGCGGGAGTTTCGTTTTCATCGGGAGTTCCGTCCTCTACGTAGTACTGTGCCTGAACATGAAACATTTCGGCGTAAGCGCCGTTCTTGTCCAGAAGTTCCTCATGCGTGCCGTACTCCACCATCTCGCCCGCGACAAACATCGCTATATTGTCGCAGAAACGCGTGGAGGACAGTCTGTGGGATATGTAGACCGCCGTTCTGTCGCCTATCATTCCGTCAAAGCTCTGATACAGGCGGTATTCCGCAAGAGCGTCCAGAGCCGCCGTAGGCTCGTCCAGCACCACTATCGGCGCATTTTTGTAAAGCGCCCTCGCAAGCGCAAGCTTCTGCTTTTCGCCGCCGGAGAGGTCTACGCCGTCGTCGTACAGCACCTTTAAAAGCTCGGTATCCATTCCCTTGGAAAGCCCGTCCAGCTTTTCGCCCATGCCGGCGTCGCGCAGGTATTGCTCGACAAGCTCCTTGTCCGTTTCGTCGGCGGTACGCATCGAAACATTCTCGGAGAGCTGAAAGGCGAATATCTCCACCTCCTGAAAAGCAGGCGCGAACAGCTCGTAGTACTCCGCCCTGTCAAACTCGCGTATATCAATGCCGTTGCAGAGTATTCTCCCCTCCGTTACGTCGTACAGCCGCAGCAGCAGCTTTATAAAGGTGGTTTTTCCCGCGCCGTTAAGTCCCACAACTGCAAGCCTCTGACCCGCTTCAAGTGTCAGATCAAGATTTTTCAGCGCGTATTTGTCCTGTCCCTTATACTTAAAGGAAACGTTCTCGAATTTGAAAACGTATTTGTCCGACTTGGGTATGGGGGTGGTCTTTTTTCCCTCGTCGGGGTTCGGGATATCCATAAAGCTGCGCAGATCGTCCAGCCGCGAGGAGCGCTCCCTCATGCCGCCGAGCGCCTGCAAAAACTGCTGAATGTTTCCCGAAAAAGTCATTGCGCTGCCGCTGTAAAGGATAAAGTTGCCTATGGAGAGATCGTTCACCAGCACGTCATAGATAAGCCAGCCGAAAACGACCGCTGTCTGCACCAGCGTCAGCCCCGACGAAAATATAGTGTTGTATATCCAGTACTGTCTTGACTGCTTCCAGCGGCGCAGCTCGTCCGCGTTTACCTCCTTCTGCTTTGCGCCCAGCCATTTCCTCATTCCGTAAAGTCTTACGTCCTTGGCGTAGGAAAAGTCCGTGGATACCGTGGACATATACTCCAGCTTGCGCCAGTTGCCCGCCATCGCGTCCCACATTATCTCCTTATCCTTTAAGCGGATATAGTCAAAATACTCAAACTGAATGACGGACAGCACTAAGATAACACCCACTATCCACGGGCTTAACGTGGAGATAATGCTTACCGCCGTGATAATGCAGGTGAACTGCACCATCATCGTCTGTATATCCCGCATAAAGCCCTGCGCCGCTCCGTTTTGTCCCGCCGTGGTGCGCTTAGCCTTTTGCAGCCTGTCCAGCATATCGGGGGTCTCCAGCGTTTCATACTCCATGCCGAGAACCTTAGCGACACGCTCCCTGACCATACAAAGCCGTGTATAGTAGTACCCCAGCTCCAGTTCCTTGCAGGCATAAGCGTTCAGCACCATCATAACAAGCTCAACCGCCGTCGTAATTATTACAAGGTACACCAGCGGCATTATGTCCTTGTCCGCCGCCGCAGCCTGCCGCTCTATGATATCCACGACAAGCTTTCCTATAAATGTCCATATATAGGACATCGACGCGCCCGCTATTCCTCCGAGTATCAGCAGCCCTATCAGGGACTTTCTGTACTTCAGAAAGGCGCGAAAAATATAACCGCAGTTGCTGAGCACACCGTATTCGTGATAAAGCTCATCCTCATGCTCCTGCTTTTTAGCCTTGAAAATAAACATCTATACGTCCTCCATTATAGAGGAAATATTAGGTCTGTATAAGCGTTGATCTGAACTGTGATGCTTTTAAGCCGCGTTGACGAAAAGCTGTTGATGTATGTTGACAAGAAAATGATTTTAATTTAAAATTTTCCGCACCGCTGCAAACGACACTTTGTGCCGTTTGCGCTATCTCGCCGTAAAAGCTCCGCTGCGCTGCGCTTTCACGGCGGATTGCGGAAAATTTCCTGCGTGGTGTTTTTGTCGCTTTAATTTATACAAACCTATCATACGTCTACGTCTGATTCGTAGTCTACTCCCTCTATACCAAAACCAAACAGAGCGTAGAAGTCCTCCCAGTAGCCGTCAAGATCGGCGCATTCCTTTAAATTATCCTGAGAGAGCGTGTTCCAAAGCTCCGTTACCTCGTCCTGAACGTCCTTTTGCATTTCAAGATCGTCAAGACGGATCATTCCGTTTTCGTCCGTCTGTACGGATTCGCCGTACAGCTTCTGATTGAACAGACGGTACATCTGCTCAATGCAGCCCTCATGATTGCCCTTCGCTTTCATTACCTTATAAAGAATAGAGATATATAGCGGGACGATCGGTATAGCGGCGCTGGACTGAGTAACAAGCGCCTTGTTTACGGAAATGTACGCTTTTATTCCGTCTTTGGTGATCTTTTTCGCCGTTTCGTAGAGATGCGCCTTTGCCCTGCCGATAGATCCCTCAAAATACATCGGATGAGTGAGCTTGGGACCTATATAGGAATAAGCCACCGTCACCGCGCCGTCCTCTATGGCATCCGCGGCTTTGAGCGCGTCTATCCACGCCTCCCAGTCCTCGCCGCCCATGACCTTTACGGTAGCGGTTATTTCCTCCTCTGTGGCGGGCTCAATCGTTATCTCCGAAACGCAGTTGTTTCTTAAGTCAATAGTTTTGTTGGTGTACGACTCGCCCGTAGTCTTAAGAACGCTTGAGTACACCGTATCGCCCACCGCTCTTCTCGGAGCGGCAAGCGAATATACCACCATATCCACCTTCCCAAGGTCGGATTTTATAAGCTCAATGACCTCTTTCTTGCATTCGTCGGAATAGGCGTCGCCGTTTATCGTTTTAGCGTACAAGCCGTCCTCAACGGCGAATTTCTCAAAGGCTTTTGTGTTGTACCAGCCGCTGGTCGCGGTCTTGTTTCCGCTCGCGGGGCGGTCGAACATCACACCTATCGTCGCCGCGCCGCAGGAATAAGCCGCAGCTATTCGCGAAGCCAGTCCGTAGCCCATTGACGAGCCAATCACCAACACCTTTTTGGGTCCCTCCGTTTTCGGCTGAGTCTTAACGTAATCGATCTGTTTTCTTACAGCAGCCTCGCAGCCTGTCGGGTGAGCCGTTGTGCATATAAACCCTCTTACCTTGGGTGTAACTTTCATATTGAAATTCCTCCTTAAAAGTCGTAAATCGAGCGCCCGGGCTTCATGCCGCGCTGACCGAGGCGACAACAGCGGAAGCTTGGCGTGTCTGCCGCATACCGGTAACGGCGGCATGCGGCAAAGCGTACAATGGTATTTTAACATAAACCGCCTTTTTAATCAAGCCCTTTTAAGCAAAATTTTAGCCAATAACTCAATATTTAATTCGTATTGACTTTTCCGGCAAAAATCTCAAAGGCTGTTTAATATTCGGAGAATGGGAGGATATTCCCGTATCTTTGTGCCATAAGATAGCATTTTTTAAAATATTATAATATTTAAAGAAAATTTGCTCGGAGGGCGCATACCCCTCCGAGTATGGCGAGGAAAGACCGGTAAATATGGCGCTTTTCGGATAATAAACAAGCTTCGGGAGAAGAAATTTCGGCAAATGATAAAATTCCGATTTACTATATTGCCGCAATAAATCAAATTTTGTAGCAAAGTTCTTGCTCAAAATTCCATAATTTATTGACAAATCGGCGTCAAAGGTGTATAATAAAACAAATGTTGTCCGACCAAAAAGCGGCAATCAAAAAATTTTACCTTATCTTAACCTATTCTTTGCCGAAATCTGAACCCCGAAATGCCATAATAAGTTCAACGGAAAATCTTAAGTATTTTGACAGAAATATTCTGTTGATTTCACATAGGATTTATGATATATTTAAAATATCACAGAAACAATATATTGTGAGGGGAAAAAATTGAAAACCATATACATAATGCTGTCAAAGTCCGACACGATGGTGTCGAAGATGATAAGCGCTCTTTCCGAGTGCGAATACACCCACGCTTCCATAGCCTTTGAAAAGGATCTCAGCCCTATGTACAGCTTCGCGCGAAAGGGAAATATGCCGCTGCCTGCGGGGCTAAGGCTGGAGTACGCGGACAAGGGATATTACAGCGAACACGGGGACATTCCATGCGCAGTGTACGAGCTGATAGTTGACGATAAGACATACTATTCCGCCCAAAAGCTGGTCGCGGAAATGATAAAGCAGATAGACAGCTACACCTATAACGTAATCGGGCTTTTTCTGTGCAAATTCAATATTTACGCATATGACCGTGAGCACCACTTCTTCTGCTCGGAATTTGTGGGGGATATACTGGCGCGCTCCAACGCGCTTAAGCTGCCTAAACCTCCGAGCCTTATGCGGCCCAACGACTATACAAATATTCCCGAGCTTTCCCTCCGCTTTCAAGGCAGAATGGACGAACTGGCAAAATATTGCGAGGAGATACGCAGCGGCGAAATGGTTTACGGCGCTTAAAAAGAAAAATATTTTTGCGCGGCTTTGTTGTCAAGACAAAGCCGCTTCAGCTTGTAGAAAAAGCCCATATGCCGCGCAATGTCGGCGCATGAAATTTCCAAAAGTCGTGCGTTTGTGAACACAAACGCGCGCGGTTTCCGGCAGGCATGCGGAATGCTGTGCAACAGCAAGGAGTATGACTGCCGGAAATTTTGAAATTATTTAAATAATCCGCTATTGGTCAACCTTTATATACAGTCCGGAAGCAGCTGCGCAGACAGGTTTCTGCTTTATATCAGATAAAAAACGTTTGAATGCGGCAGTTCAAGCCGAAATCAATTTTCAATAAAAAATTATTGTTTTTCGATAAAAACCTATTGACAAATGATATGGCATGTGGTATCATATCATTGTAAGAAAAAATAAAGGGGAATTTTTATGTGGAATAAGGATAAATCGGTAATATTGTCCTCCTGTATTACCAAGGCGGTGTATCTGGTAATTCTTGTGTGCTGTGTTGCTGCGCCGTTCATAGTACGGTTCTATGACGACTATGTGATACTGCCCAGCGGTGGGAGATCGCTTTTTCTGCCGCTGCTGATAACGCTGTACTGCATAGTGCCGCCCGCGGTTTTCGCGCTTATCAATCTTGACCTGCTGCTGTGGAATATCCGCAAGGGAAAACCGTTCATACAGAACAACGTAAGGTATTTAAGGAGGATATCCTACTGCTGCTTTGCGGTGTCGGCGGTATTCATTTACTTTTCTTTTCACCGTCCCGTGGGGTTTGTGATAGTTTTCGCAGCGGCGTTCTTCGGGCTTATTCTTCGCGTAGTGAAAAACTGCTTCGAGCAGGCGGTAGCTATCCGTGAAGAAAATGATTTTACGGTGTGAAAGGCGGGAGAAATATGCCGATAATAGTAAATCTTGACGTTATGATGGCAAGGCGCAAAATCTCCTCCAACGAGCTTGCCGAAAAAATCGAGATAACCCCCGCCAACCTCTCCATACTCAAAACGGGAAAGGCGAAGGCAGTGCGGTTCTCCACGCTGGAGCGCCTGTGTGAGGTGCTGGATTGTCAGCCCGGAGATCTGCTGGAATACAGAGAGGACAAGTAATATATCCGCACCGATACCTGTCGGTATCAGTGTACATTTGAACTTCCAATTTAATGAAAAGGAGAAATATTATGGAAAACAACGATCACAATACAATTACCAACTCATGCGAGCCGTCGGACACCGCAAATGTCGGCGCTCCCCTTGACATTCCCGACCTGCCCACAGTCCGGCCGCTATCTAAGCCGAAATACTCCCTTACCGATTCAATTTGCGCCTGGGTATGCTTTCTGCTCGGCTTTATTTTTACGCGGTATGTCTGCGGTTATGCGGGCGGACTGTGGGGTGGGATATTCTGGGCAGCCGTGGGCGCTCTGGGCGCGGTATATGTTCGGCTAAAAGCCCTTAAAACCTCCCCTGCGCAGATAGCCGTCTTTATTATCGCGGAACTGTTCTGCCTTACGCCGATATTCTGCGCGAACGGCTTTGTGAATACCCTTGCGGCTATGTTCTCGTTTGCGCTGATATTCTATCTGGCGGTTTCGGTAAGCGGAGCGGCGCTGTTCGGCAAGCATTTTGTGCTTGATGCGCTCTCGGGAGTTTTCGCGCGACCATTTATAAGCTTCACCCATTCCACGCGTGCTGCTTTGGGACTGTTCAGGGGCGGAAAGGACGGAAAAGGCTCACGAACCGCGGTGTATGTGCTGTTGGGACTGTTGACGGCGATTCCTCTTACGATAGTTGTCGTCGTACTTCTGATGTTCTCGGACAGCGCCTTTGAAAACGCTATGGACAATTTCTTCGCAAGATTTTCCAATATCTCATTTTCGCTTTTCTGGCAGATACTGTTTGCAATTCCTGTGGGAATGTACCTTTTCGGTTCTATGTTCTCCTCCGCAAAGCCCGCATGGAGCTACTCCGAGGAAGCGCCCGTATACCGTTTTCTGCCCCCGCCCATAGCGTATACGGCAGTGACCCCCATATGTGTATTCTATCTGATATACATCATCACTCAGCTTGGTTATTTCACCGCCGCTTTCGGCGGGGAGCTCCCCGAGGGCTACAACTACTCGGAATTCGCGCGGCGCGGCTTTTTCGAGCTGTGTGTTATCGCCGTGATAAATCTCTGCGTAATAACCCTTATGCAGGCGCTCGTAAAGCGCCATGAGGGTGATCGCCGTCCAAAAGCTCTGCGGGTATACACGATAATAATTTCCGTATTTACGCTTCTGCTTATCGCCTCGGCGCTCAGCAAAATGCTGCTTTATATAAAGGAGCTCGGCATGACACAGCTGCGTATATACACGTCGTGGTTTATGATACTGCTTGCTATAATTTTTGTAATGATAATTGTGCTGCAAATAAGGGAGTTCGCATTCTGGAAAGTCCTGTTCGCCGCGTTTTCGGTGATGATGGGCGTGCTGTGCTTCGGGAATATCGACGGAGCGATAGCCCGCTACAATGTCAGCGCATATCAGAGCGGTGCGCTGGAGGAGTTCGACATCCAAGCCATGTACCCCCTCGGGGCAGCCGCGGTAAAGCCCGTTTCAGAGCTTCTCAACACAGAAGATACGGAAATGTCAGAAAAAATCGAATATTCGCTGAGCAAGCTGCTGTACGAAATCGAGCAGAAAGACGATTTCGCCTATTTCAGCATACAAAAAATAACCGCCGAGAAAATATGCGAGAGCATAAACATAACTCCTGTGTCGTATGAAGCATATTGGAGATATCCGGATTAAATTTATGACGGTTCCTTATGGGTACTGACAAAAAGGGGGCAGACTTTTGGTCTGTCCCCCGGCTTGTAGAAAAGGCCTATTGACAACGCAATGTGGCGCATGAAATTTGAAAAAGCACACATTTGCCGAATGGCAAATGTGTAAGGTTTCCGCAGTCGCGCAGAGTGAAACGCAGTGAAGCGGAGCGTGAGTGCGGAAATTTTGAAATTTTTTTAAATAATCCAATTTAAGTCAACCTTTATATACAATCTGATGGAGCAGACGAAAAAATCTGCTCCATTTTATTCTATAAGCGGCGAAACAAGACGTTACATCTCTCCGCCCTCAACGACCAGATTGTTCTTATCCACCGTATCTCCGTATACCGAAGCGAGAGTCGCGTCATAGTCCGCGTGGAAGAACTGCTCCTCACCGAGAGCCTTTATTTCCTCATTGAGCCAGTCAAGCAGCTCCGTATTGCCCTTTGTTACGGCGGGAGCAATAGCGTCAATGCTTCCCAGCGACTCGATCCCTACGGTAAACCCGGGGTTGGACATAGCCCAGGCAAGAACCTCGGTGTTGTCGGTCGAGAACGCGTCCCCTCTGCCGTCCTGAAGCGCGGAGTAAGCCTCGTTGTACTCGTCGTATTTCTGGAGCTTTACGTCGGGGTAATTCTCGGTGAAATACGTTTCGGCAGTCGTACCCTTTACCACGATAAGCGTTTTTCCGTTCAGCTCGTCGGCAGAGGTTATAACCGCGCTGTCGGGAGATACCACTCCGAGAGCCACTTTCATGTACGGCAGCGCGAAATCAACCTGCTTAGCGCGCTCATCGGTGACGGTAAAGTTTGCGAGTATGATATCAACCTTGCCGGTCTGGAGAAACTCCACGCGGCTTGCCGCCTCGACCGGAACAAGCTCAAGCTCCGTGTTCAGATCCTGCGCTATCCTCTTCGCAAAATAAACGTCATACCCCTGATATTCTCCGTTGTTGTCCACATAGCCGAAAGGCATTTTATCCGAGAATACTCCGATGGTGATTTTCCCCTCCGACTTGATTTCGTCAATCGTCCTGAAATTACCGTTCCCCGAGCCGCTGCCCGAATTTCCCGACCCGCTCTCCGTGCCGGAGCACGCCGCCAGCGACAATGCCAGTACCGCTGCGGATATTACCGCGCCTATTTTCTTTAAAAAGTTCATGTCAGTTCTCCTTATCTAAATTTTTTTCGCACCGCGCCGAACAAGTAGTTTTGCTCAACACACAGCTTAATGCCATAAGCGGACACGCGATTAACGCGCAAAACTTGGTCGTAGCGGCGTGTATACTCCGCCCGCATTCGCAGCTTGCTGCAAAAATCGCTTCGCGGGCGAATGGTTTCCCCCTGCGGATGTTGCTTTGCCGCGTGGATCGGGCGTCGCCATATGCGAACACCGCTCTACCTTGAATAAGTAAACGTCTTTAAAAATTTCTGCGCACGCTCCGTCTTGGGGTTATGGAAAAATTCAGCGGGCGCACCCTCCTCGACTATCACCCCTCCGTCAAGGAAAACCACCCTGTCCGCCACAGCTTCCGCAAAAGCCATTTCGTGCGTAACTATCATCATTGTAGTTCCGTTTTTCGCCAGATCCAGCACCACGTTCAGCACCTCGTGCACCATTTCAGGGTCAAGCGCCGCCGTTATCTCATCCAGCAGCATTATATCGGGATTCATTATCAAACTGCGCACGATAGCCACACGCTGCTTCTGCCCGCCCGAAAGCTCCGAGGGATACGCTCCCGCCTTGTCTTTAAGCCCTACCCTGTCCAGCAGAGCCAGAGCCGCCTCCGCCGCCTCGTCCCTGCTGCGCTTCTGCACCTTTACAGGCGCAAGGATAACATTATTCAGCACCGTCATATGCGGAAACAAGTCGTAGCTCTGAAAGACCATTCCGATCTTCTGCCGTACCTTGTGAAGTCCCGCGCTGCCGTGCTCCACCGCCTCGCCGTGCAGCGTAACGCTTCCGCCCTGTATAGGCTCAAGACCGTTAAGACATCTCAGCAGAGTGCTCTTTCCGCACCCCGAAGGACCGATAAGTACCACCACCTCGCCCTTTGAAACACTGAGCGACAGGTCGTTTATTACCGAGTTCTCACCAAAGCTTTTAATAAGATGATTTATGTCAATAATATGCTCACTCATTTATCAGCCCCCCTTTTAGCCAGTCTGCGCGAAATAAGCGAAAGCGGAAAGCATATAAGGAAATACAGCAGGAATATCGCCGCATAGACCCATATCGCCGCGTTCGGATAGTCAAACCTGTTCGCGTCGATTATCTGCTTGCCCACCTTTAAAACCTCAGTCACGCCGATAAGCGACACTAACGCGGTAGTCATTATCATGCGCATAGAGAGATTGATTATATTCGGAACAAGTCCCCTCAAAGCCTGCGGAAAGATAACGAACAGATAAAGCTGCGGCTTGCTCAAACCCAGTGACATTCCCGATTCAAACTGGTGCTTCGGGATAGCTCCGAATGCGCTGCGCACAAGATCGCCCACTTCCGCCGTTCCCCACAGGGTGAACACAATGACCGCCGAGGTTTCGCCGCTCAAATTAGCCCCCGTAAGCTTGGTAACCCCGAAAAACACAATAAACAGGAACACGAGCTGCGGCATTATGCGGATTATCTCCAGATAAACACGGGTAATTATCTTTACAGCCCGATTTTTCAGCGTCATAGCCGCTCCCAGAGCCGACCCGAGTATCAGCGACAGCCCTATCGAAACAAGCGCCAACCTTACCGTGACCCAAAGTCCCTCCAGCAATCTCAGCATATTGTTCCCGAGAAAAAGCACTTCAATTCCCCGCACGGCGCAGCCTCCTCTCCAAAACCGAGAACACTGCCGAAATGGGCAGTATTATTATGAGGTACGCCGTAACCAGCATCAGCAGCGCCTCCCACGTGTTGTAATACATACCTATAAGGTCTTTCGTCACATACATCAGGTCTGCCAGCGACACCGCGCTGAAAACGCTGGTTTCCTTAAGCAGGAAGATCACATTTGCGCATATTGCGGGAACGGACACCGAAAACGCCTGCGGGAATACGATATGCCGCATTATCTGAGCCTTTGTCATTCCCAGACTCGCGGCGCTTTCAAGCTGTATTTTCCCCACCGAGTTCAGCCCGCTTAAAAAGCTCTCTGCCATATAGCTCCCGCCCAGAAATGTAAGACCGATTATGCCGCACGCCTCGCTTGACAGCAGTATTCCCGCTTTCGGAAGCCCGAAATACAGAAAAAACAGCTGCACGATAAGCGGCGTATTTCTGGACAGCTCAATATAAGCCGAAACTATCTGCCGCGCCACGGGAACGCGGTAATACTTCACCATCGCGCACACAAGCCCCACTATCACCGCACTCACTATCCCCGCCGCGCCGATGGTCAGCGTCAGAACAGCCGCCTTGGTGTACATGGGGGTAAACCTTTCAATAAAAGACCAATCCACAACATCACTCCGTCAAAAATATATGGCGCGTCTGCGCCCGAGCTTTGTGCGATATGTGCGTTTCGGAACAAGATAAGTATATCACACAAAGCATATAATGTCAATAGGTTTTTGTCCCTCAAAGGATATTTGTCCTAAAAGGGATTATGGCGGCCGCTTCTCTTTTCCGACGAAAAAGGCAAAGCCGCCCAAAAATTTGTTCTCATCGCCGCTCAACGCTTGCCTTGCGGCAAATTTATCCGAGTACCGCATCAAAGCTCCCCGGCACACATGAAGTGCGCCTAAGCCTGTATGTAAAGGTTGACATAGGGCTGATTATTTAAAAATTTTAAAATTTCCGTTAGTCATACTCCGTTACGCTGTGCTTCAAAAGTTTTGCGCAAAGTTCAGAGAAATGCAATATGTCAGAACCTCCATATTGCGCAAAACTTGGCATGCCTGACGGAAACCGCACACATTTGCCAAATGGCAAATGTGTGCTTTTTGAAATTTAATGCGCCGACATTGCGTGGCATATGAGCTTTTTATACAAGCTGTGACGCATATAGGTACGACTGCGCCGCTTTTCCTTGTCCTCGAAAAATTTTTGCTTTGCAATCAAATCATTTCGGGATATGGAACAATTTCTAAATATTATATGCGCCGAACCGCCGCGAAGTTATGAAGCTGCGCCCGATGCCATAAATATTTTTATATTATACCATAGTTTTTTGATTTTTTCAAGTATTAAGAGCAAAAAGGGCGATGATATAAATGCAGCCTACGGAAAAAGCCTATATGCTGCGCAATGTCGGCGCATGAAATTTCAAAAAGTGTCGGAATTTGCAAAGCAAATTCCGACCGGTTTCCGCAATCGCGCGGAGGTGGTTTTGCACAATATGCGCGTAGCTGCTTGTGGAGTTTTGCAGCTGTTTGCGCAAAACCTCGCGCAGCGAACGGCGCGTGATTAAGGAAATTTTGAAATTTTTTAAATAATCAGCCTTAGGTCAACCTTACATAATCCGGATATAAATAATAATTTCCGCATACTTCAAAATCCTCTTGAAAAAAACGCGGATATTTGATATCATTTAAGAAAGGAAAGAGGTGCGGCAATGAGCGGATTTTCCGAATTGATAAAGAGCTTTGATAAAACAAGGGATTATATGAGGGATTTTTTCATATACGGCTGTAAAGTCAGGAATGACTTCAAGCGGAAAAGCTCCCGAACCTATGACGACGAGAAAAGGCGCGTTGAAAGCTGGCTGGGGGGATTCCTGCGGTATGCGGACTCTGCGCGCGGCAGGAAGATCTCCATATGTGTGGACAGCGGACATATCCACGAAAACCCGCTTTATCAGGCGTATTACTCAAAAAGCTTTACCGACAACGATATCAGACTGCACTTTTTTATCACCGATATCCTGCGTGACATGGCTCCTATATCGCTTCGGGAGCTTACAGAGGAGCTTGACAGGCGCTTCGGTATCATTTTTGACGAGCAGACCGTGCGCAACAAGCTGAAAGAATATACCGACGAAGGGCTCGTACTGACCGAAAGATATGGCAAAACCGCCTACTTCCGCCTCTCAGACGAGCGCGCCGACGAACTTTTCGGCGGAACTGCGGGTCTTGCGGACGCGGTGAAATTCTACTCCGAAACGCAGAAATTCGGCGTTATCGGCAACAGCATTCTCAAATCCCTCGGGCTGAAAAACGACATATTTTTTATGAAGCATAATTATATTGTACATACCCTTGAAGACGAGATACTGCTGAAAATAACGGAAGCCATTAACCAAAAACGCTTTGTTGTACTGCGCAGCTTTTCAAGCAGACAGCGGCATTCCGCCGCGCCGTCCGAAAGAGAAAATCTTGTACTGCCGCTGCAGATACTGTCCTCGGTGCAGACGGGGCGGCGATATCTCGCGGGATATATTCCCGATTACAGACGATTCAATTCATTTCGATTGGATACCATAAAATCGGTTAAGCTTGCGGAGCGCGCTGAAAACTATGAGCTTATACGGGAAAAATATGAGAAAAATATGCAGAAGTGCTTCGGGGTATCCTTTGGAGAGCGCCGCGACTCCGGAACGGTCGTTCCGATAAAAATAACCCTGCATATTGACGAAAAGACCGAGGGGTTTGTCATAAAGCGTCTTTACCGAGAGAAGCGCTGCGGAACTGTCGAAAAAGTCGGCGAGAACACTTTTGCATTCACCGCGGACGTTTTCGACCCGTTTGAAGTTATGCACTGGGCAAAAACCTTCATCGGCAGAATAGTTTCCGTGGAGGGCGGCTGCGATGCCGCGCGGGAGATGTTCTTCCGCGACATATGCCGAATGGGAAAAATGTACGCGGAAAATGCTGAAAACGGAGAAAGCGAAGAAAACAATGACAATATTCAGTGAGATTTACGGCGCGTATTTCCGTATTGCGGCAGCGGTGCTGTCTAAGGAGAGCCTTACGGAAGCGGAAATATACGATATCATAAACAAAATGGGATTCAGGGATTCCGCGCTGTTTCTGCCGCAGAAGCTGATCCCCCGCGCCGACGGAACGGACTGGGGGCTGCTTCGCAAAAATCACGATGGGAGTTACAGCACTGTGCTGAAAAATCCTCCCGCCGCCATCCTCACAAAACTCCAGAAAATGTGGCTGAAATCACTGCTCTCCGATAATAAAATAAATCTTTTTCTGAGTGAAAAGGAAACGGAGCTTCTTGCCGAAAGGCTTAAGGACGTTCCCAAATTGTACAAAAACGAGCATTTCAGGTTTACCGATATTTTTACCGACGGCGACGATTTCGGCTCGGAGCGTTACCGCCGTAACTTTTCGGCAATACTTAACGCGATAAAGCGCCGCGAATTGCTGGAGATACAATTCACATCGGGTCACGGAAAGCGTATCAGGGCAAAGTATCTTCCGATAAAAATCGAATACTCACAGAAAAACGACAAGTTCAGGGCGTACTGTTACAGCTTCGGACACAGACGGGTATGCGGCTGCGGCACAATAAATATAGGCAGAATAGAGGATATAGCCGAAACGGGAACTGTCATACGGAGCGAGCTTTCCGAAGAGCGGTTTCTTTCCCGTATGAAATGCGATCAGCCCATAACAGTGCGCGTTACCGCGGAACGCAACGCAGCCGAGCGCTTCACGGCGGAATTTGCCTCCTACGAAAAGCATACCGAGCGCGACCCGGAAGACGGGAGCCTGCTGGTAAAAATCTTCTATAATCCTCAGGACGAAACCGAGCTGCTGATAAGGCTGCTGAGCTTCGGTCCCGTGCTTGAAATACTCTCGCCGAAGGAGTTCAGAGAGCAAGCGGCAAAGCGTGTAAAGGCGCAGGTGGAGCTGATACAAAACAAGAAATAATAATTTATGATATTAGGCTATGTTGCCCTAAATAATTTAACACTCAATTTAAATGTCGCTCTGTGCTAAGATGCTGTTAAGATTTGTTGACCTAAAGCTGAATTATTAAAAAGAATTTCCCGCACCGCCGCAAACAACGCTTGGCGTTGTTTGCGCTATCTCGCCGTAAAAGCTCCGCCCGCTTTGCGGGCTGCGCTTTCACGGCGGATTGCGGGAAATTCATGCGTGGGCGCACAGTGGATTTTGGCTTTCAGCGCCTTTGACTTCTTGATTTTTATGTTGTTCTAAGCTGATTTCCAAAATTTTCTCAAATATTTTCGGTTAAAAATAAAAAATCTGTTCCTTTTTTTCAAAAAGTATGGTATAATGAATATGTATACTTATCGCCATATAACGGCGGACAGAAAGGAAAACCCAATGAACATCAAAAAAGCAGCTTGTGCGGCGGCAGCCGTACTTACCGCCCTTACGATAGGCGGCTGTTCCGTTAAAGTCGGAACAAATGCCGAACCAAAGGACAACAAGGTGGTAGCCGAATCAACCGCCGAAAACGTTGAAAAAATCGAAATAACCTACCTCGATTTCAAAAAGGAGTATCTCTACTTCCTGAAAGGTCAAGGAATAACCGACGACAGCGAGGAGAGCGTAGCGGCGCTCTGCAAGACGCAGCGTGAAACTATAATAAACTATCTTATAAATGAAAAAGTCATTCTCGAAAAGGCAAAGGAGCTTGGTCTGGACAAGCTAAGCGAGGAGGAGATGGACGCTGTTGAAGACGAGTACAGCAAAATGGTTTTAAGGCAGATCGCCTATTTCGCGGGTCTGACAAATATCGACCCCGAGGTCACTCCGCTTACCGACGAGCAGACCGAAACCGGAAACAAGGGCTTTGACGAGTATCTGGCGGACTGCGGTCTGACACGGGACGACCTGCTTGTATGGCAGATAAGCGCGGCGGTAACCGAAAAGGTGCGCGAGGACACCGTAAAAGACGTAAGCGCGGACCGCGGCGAGGCGGAATCCACATTCAACGATTATGTGGAAAGTATAAAAAACCTGTACGAAAGCAATCAGCTGGAATATGAAAGCGGCGTTTACTCCGCGTACTGGATACCCGACGGTTCACGCAGGATAAAGCATATCCTTTTGGGATTTGAGGACACCTTTACCGACGAGCTGGCTCAGATGCGCGACAACGGCGACAACGAGGGCGCGGATAAGCTTCGGGAAGAAAAATCCGCCGAATTCGCCGAAACGTCGGAAAAAATAATAAATATGCTGGATAACGGTGCGGATTTCGACGAGCTTACGGAGGAATACAGCGCCGATAAGGAAGGCTCGGCAGCCAATCCCGACGGCTATCTTGTCGTTCCGAACAGTCTGCTTTATATGGAGGAATTCACCGAAGCGGCTCAGGCGCTGGAAAATATCGGAGATTACAACACCGCACTTACCGACTACGGTCTGCATATAGTGCTGTATGCGGGCGACGCGGAAGTCACCGAGGAAAGCGCCGAGAGCTATGTGGATTACATTTACGAGCTTCTGAACGACGATCAAAAGGCGACCTACTTTAACGACTCCCTTAAGGAGTGGAGAGAGGCGTACAAATTTGAGATAGACCACGACGCTCTCAAGATCGACAAGCCCGCCGAAACCGAAAAAACCGACGAAGCAGCCTGATATTGAAAGGAAATTATATGAACACACCGATTTGTGATTTTTTGGAGAGCTATTCCTCTCAGCGCAGACTAAGGCTGCATATGCCGGGGCACAAGGGGGAAAATCCGCATGACATAACCGAAATTTTCGGCGGCGACAGTCTTTACGACTCCGATGACACATGGGGGATAATCGCCCAGAGTGAAAGCATGGCGGCGAGGATTTTCGGTGCACAGAAGACCTGTTACTCATGCGGCGGCAGCACTCTTGCCATACAGACGGCACTGGCGCTGCTGAAAGCAAGGGGCTGCAAAACCATCGCCGCTTCCCGATATTCCCACAGGTCGCTTGTTTCGGCGGCGGCACTGCTGCAAATGAATATAAAGTGGCTTTACCCCAAGGAGTACCTATCAGCGAACGTTACATATGACAGTAAGGCGCTGCGCGGAGCGGACGCACTCTTTGTGACAAATATCGACTATTACGGGGGAACATGGAAATTTGTCAGACCCAGCATTCCGTTGGTGGTGGACAACGCGCACGGAGCATATCTGCGCTTTGTTGACAAACGCAAATACGGCACGGAATATCTCCACCCGCTGGAGCTGGGCTTTCCGCTGATGAGCGCGGAATCCGCCCACAAAACGCTTCCCGTGCTGACCGGCGGAGCTTATCTGCACTTTGCGGCGGGAGAAGATGCCTCGCGCGTTAAGGAAATGATGGCTATGTTCGGCTCGTCAAGCCCTTCGTATCTTGTTCTGGAGAGCCTTGACCGCTTCAACGGCGCTATGGCCGAAGATTTTGACGCGATAACACGCACCTGCGACGCCGCGCTGGAGCTTAAAAAGCGTCTGGAAACCGCGGGTATCCCTCTTGTAAAGAGCGATTATCTCAGAATAGTAATAGACGCCCGCGCCTGCGGAATGAGCGGCTATGAGTTTGCGGCAAGTCTGCGCTCCAGCGGGGTGGAGTGCGAAATGTCCGACGCGAACCGCGTGGTGCTGATGTTCTCCTCCGCGAACAAGATAGAGGATTTCGAGAGAGCCGAGATAGCAATTCTGTTCGTGCGCAGAAAAAAATCGATAGCTCCCGAAAAATACCCTGTAATAAAGCCCACCGCGCATATACCCGTTCACGAGGCTATGTTCCTGCCGCAGAAGATCGTTCCCCTTGAAAAGGCTAACGGCGAGGTGTGCGCGGGACTGAACGCGCCATGCCCCCCCTGCGTGCCGCTTGTCATGCCGGGTGAGATTATCGACCACAACGTAGCGGACGCGCTTAAGCAGTACGGCGTAAAAAACATTGCCGTTCTGGACAGAACCAAGAAGGTTTAGGCGAACTATGGCGGTACGAAAGAAAAAGCGCAGAGCTATCATGTGCGGCGGGAAAAAATATGTGTGGTATGTCCTTGCCGGTGACCGCGACTATTGGGACCACCTTTTGGGCAATAATTGGGAAACGCCGTTCCTGCACATTATCTCTGAGGACAAAAAACTTATCCTCACCATACCGCTGAATGCTCCGAAGCCGTATGCGGTAAGCAAGGGCGCGGTTTTTCAAGGCAAAACGACAAGCGGCTGCTGGGAGCGGTATCTGCTGCCCTTTGATATGCCCGAAATCGTTACTCCGCGGTTTGTTTCAGATATCATTGACTGGGCTGTCGGTTCGGACAGCGGCGCGGCAAAGGTCGAGTATGACGGGCGCGACATAGGGTTTTAGCGCTCCCCGCGCGGAATGCCGCGAAGTCTGAAGCGGCGTTTGCCGTAGAGGGTTATTGTAAGGTCGCACAGCCCCCCGCGGCGCTGAAAGGGATTCTGCGAGAGCGTTTTCAGCACTGTCATGCGCTTCGGGATATATCCGTCATACAGGCGATAGCCTTTTCGTGCTGCTATCATAAGCAGCTCCGATCCCTCGGATATGCCCGAAAACCTCCAATAAAGCCCGCACGCCAGAACAGCCCACAGACTTGCGGCTAAGCCATACCACAAAAGAGTTTTCAGCAGCTCCGCCGAGGGTATAAGATTAAAATGAAGCGCGAGCTTTGTAAGGACAAGCACGGCGGAAAATCCGCCCGCCCAGCCCAACGGAACGGCGCAGTGCCCGAAAAGTGCTCTCAAAGGCGGCTTTGTTTCGGCAGAGGCTCTGATATCCATGCCGCACAGCGAGCCGAGAACGCGGCGGACATCGTTCCCGCCGACGGGCGGAAATATCATTGTGCCGCGTGCGTACAGCGGAGCTTTCCGCGCGGCGATGGCGGAAACCGTTTGGCAGGAAATCACCGCGTCCAGGTTATTCAGTACAACCACCTGCTCATACAATGTGATAAGCCCGCGCCTGACAGTGATAAATCCCCCGTGCGAGCTTACGCGGAAGTCAGCCATGCCAAGCAGTTTAGTAACGAACGCGAAGCCCCATGCCGTCAGCAGAAACACCGCTGCTATCGCCGCGGCACGCGGGACAGCTATATGCAGTCGCTCCATTGTGCCTGAAAGACCCGCGGCGGTATCGGATATGGCGGCGATTATCCGTTCAATATAGCCGCTGCCGAAAATTTTTCCTATACGGTACAACGTAAATGAAAACAAGACCACTCCGCTCAGCGCGCGGGTATCGACAAAAGCTCCGAAAAAAACCGAAGAGCGCTTCGGACGAATGACCGGCCCCCTGTTTTTCGGAAGAAACGGCAGTTCCTCGTTCTTTTTCATATAAAAGCTTATTTTTCCCGAAAGGGTTTCCACGGTTATTTTCTTAGCGTAAAGCAGTCGCAGCAGGGGACCTCGACGAATTTCTGTTCTTGTTATCGTTTTTAAAGGAACGACCGCTCGCCGGCGCAGGGCAAGCCCCTTTTCCAGGACGATATATCCGCGCTCGAAGCGCAGCTTTACAAAAAATCTCCTGAGGAGATAATAGAGAATTATTTTCATGGCATTATATCCATAAGCCGCACGCTGTCCCGCGTTTTCGGCTTAAATAAAGGTATGAGAGGTATTTCACGATGACAACAGGCTGTATTATTCTGGCGGGCGGCGCGGGAACGCGCATGAAGTCCGAAAAGCCCAAGGTGCTGTGCGAGGTGCTGAAAAAGCCTATGCTCGGCTGGGTAATGAACGCGGCGGAGGACTTCGGATTTGACGTGACCGCCGTGGTGACGGGCTATAAAAGCGAACTTACCGAGGAGTACGTCAAATCCCGCGGGGATTTTCCAACCTATCTGCAAACGGAACAGAACGGCACGGGCGATGCGGTAAAACGCGCGGCGGAAGTCGCGGAGCAGACCGACCTCGTATGCGTGTTGTGCGGCGACGCTCCGTTTATCGACGGAGATACCCTGCGCGGCTCGTTTGAGCTTCACAAGAAGTCGGGAGCGTCGGTGACGGTCATTACCGCAGAGGTAAAAAATCCTTCTGGCTACGGCAGAATAATCCGCGAAAACGGGATATTCTCCGCTATACGCGAACAAAAGGATTGTTCCCCCGAAGAGGCTGAAATATGCGAGGTGAACAGCGGGGCATATTGGTTTGATTCCAAAGCGCTGCTGACGGCGCTGCCAAAACTCTCCACACAGAACGCGGCGGGGGAATATTATCTTACCGACTGTATAGAACTGATAGGAAACGCCTTCGCGTATAAAAGCGAAAATCCCGACATAGTGCTTGGAGCAAATACCCGCCGCGGTCTTTTCGAGCTTAACGAAACCGCGCGCCAAAAGGTATTGTACGGGCTTATGGAGCAAGGCGTGGAATTTCTCACCCTTGACGGTGTCATAATATCTCCTGACGCTAAAATCGGCTGTGACACCGTAATACTGCCAAACACCGTTATTCTCGGAAATACGGTTATCGGAACGGGCTGCCGGATAGGCGCTAATTCTCACATAGAGGATTGTACTGTCGGTAATAATGTCAAGCTGAATAACGTTCAGGCGTATTCCTCGGTAATAGAGGATAATGTTTCGGCGGGACCGTTTGTACAGCTTCGCCCGGGAACTGTCATTCGCCGCGGAGTGAAAATCGGTGATTTTGTTGAGATAAAGAACAGTGATATCGGCGAGAACACTGCCGTCGCTCATCTTACATATCTCGGTGACAGCGACGTAGGCCGCGGAGTGAATTTCGGCTGCGGCTGCGTTACGGCTAACTACGACGGAATAAACAAATTCCGAACCGAAATCGGCGACCATGCCTTTATCGGCTGCAACACTAATCTGATAGCTCCCGTTAAAGTGGGCGAAAACGCGACAACAGCTGCGGGGTCTACTATAACCAAGCCTGTCCCCCCAAACTCCCTCGCGGTGGAGCGCGGAGCGGTACGGATAATAGAAAACTGGGAAAAAAATTTCAAGCGGAAGAGAAAAATCTGAACGGGGGTATAGCATGAAAGCTCTTGTTGTGGTGGATTATCAGGCGGATTTCGTAAACGGCGCTCTGGGCTTTGCGGGCGCGGAGCTGCTTGAGCCTGTAATTCTCAAAAAAATAGAGAAATGCCGCGCGGAAGGCGGACAGGTGATCTTCACACTTGACACCCACAGCGAAAACTACCTTGAAACCGCCGAGGGAAAAAAGCTCCCCGTTGTGCACTGCGTTGACGGAACGGCAGGGCACAGACTGTACGGCAGGATCGCCGACTGTGCGGCGGAATGCGATATTGTGATCAAAAAGCCCGCCTTCGGCTCGCTGGAGCTTGCCGACCTGCTGAAAAAATGCGGCTTCGACGAGGTGGAGCTTTGCGGGCTGGTGACGGATATCTGTGTGGTTTCCAATGCCGTGATAGCAAAGGCGGCGCTTCCCGAAAGCAGGATAGTGGTGGACTCCAAGGCGTGCGCAAGCTTTGACAGGAATGCTCACGAGAGTGCCCTTACGGTTATGAGAAGCGTTCAGATAGATGTATTGTAAAATCAATAAAAACATTTAATACAAAGACAAAGCAACATTAGAATTGATAAATCATAGGCGCTGCAAGCAGACATAAAACTAACGCCCACGCATGAAATTTCAAAAATGCCGAGGTTATGCGCAGCGAAACGGAGTATTACCGGCGGAATTTTTGAAATTTTTTACTCCCTTTTCGGAATTGTGTACCCGGAAGAATATGAGCCTGTAAATATATATTACGGGTGGCAGGCAAATATTTTATATTTAAATATTAAACCAGGTTTTGGGGTGGTGTGACCATGATTTTACAAAATGAAATATGTCACATTGAAATCAATATTGAC